>CABPXT010000070.1:0-9775 GCA_902461405.1 uncultured Collinsella sp. | reverse complement strand
AGGGTACCGCCTCGCGGTGACATCGTTTTTATGTCAACCTTGGTCTAACAGAGCCAAAAGAAATGCGGAAGGTTACCGAGTCCCTCGGACGTGGGCCTAACCAAAGTCTTTGAACGGATGTGTCTCTATGGACGCATTCGCTTGATTTTGGTTGGGCTATATTTATGAAGGGACATGCCACCATGGGTTTCTTTTCTCGCCTGATGGGCGGTTCGGATGAGCAGAAGACTGCATCTTCCGAGTTCGAAATCCTCGCTCCCGTTTCCGGCGAGCTTGTTCATCTGGAAAAAACCAATGACCCCGCTTTTAGCAGCCGCGCCGTGGGCGATGGCGTTGCCGTGGTTCCCCAAGAGGGAACGGTGTGCGCTCCTGTTTCCGGCACCGTCGCGGCGTTGTTTCCGACTGAGCACGCGCTGGGTATCATGTCCGACGACAGCTCTGCTCAGGTGATGCTGCATATCGGAATCGACACTGTTAAACTTGAGGGCAAGGGCTTCCATGCGCTTGTTGCTCAGGGTGACCATGTCGACGCGGGCCAGCCCCTCGTCGAGGTCGATTTCGACGCGGTCCGCGCCGCCGGCTTCGATCCCACGGTCTTCGTTATCGTGTGCGAGCGTTCGGAGAACTCGACTCTTCGTGAGCACGCTTCCGGCCCTGTTGCTGTTAAAGAGCCTGTCGTCTGGCTTTCCGAGTAAATTCTTGTGGTGGGTACCGTGGTTATCAAGCGAGTTTTCAACAACAACGTCGCAATGGTCACTTCGGACGATGGCTCTGAGCTCATCGTCATCGGTCGAGGCCTCTGCTTTGGCCGTCATGCCGGCGATGCCATCGACGAGGCATCGGTCGAAAAGACCTACGCGTTGCAGGAGGGAACTTCTCAGGATTCGCGTACGATTGACCGCTTGGCACATCTTTTAGAGTCCATTCCCACCGTCAACCTCGTGATTTCCGAGGACATCGTTCAGATGCTTCGTCGAGAGCTCAATGTTGATATCAACGACAAGATTCTCATTGCTCTCGCAGACCATATCAGCCTTGCTTTGGAGCGCGAGAGCAAGGGCGTCCCCTGCGAGAATCCGTTGCTGCTCGAGATCCAGCAGTTCTATCGCAAGGAGTATGCGCTTGCGGGCCGTGCGCTGCAGATTGTCAAGGAGTATATGGGCATCCAGATGAGCGAAGAAGAGCAGGGTTTTATTACGCTGCATATCGTCAACGCCACCATGCCGCAACGCTCCGACCGTCTCATCATCTCGGTCCAGCTTGTTCGCGACGTGCTCGCGATTGTTTCCGAGCGCTATGCTACGACCCTCGATGACGCCTCGCTGCCCTATGAGCGTTTCGTCCGCCACCTGCAGTTTTTCGCACAGCGGGCGCTTGACCCCGCGGCCGGGCAGATCAATGACGATGCACTGTTCCGAATCGATGAAACGGTGTACCCGTGCGCGTTCTCGTGCGCGGACGCTATAGCCGCCCACTTGTCGTCTACCTATAACGTTGTCGTTACCGATGCCGAGAAGAGTTATCTCGCATATCACATTGTTAACCTGCTTGGAGAACCTGGTCTCTAGGCATAACGTGTCCATACATCGATTGATATAAGGCAAGGCTCACGGTCTTGTCCAGGGCACATCTGTCTCAATTTGCGGAAAAGGAAGGGGAGTACCGCTATGACCGCAAAAAAGAAGTTCAATTTCAAAGCGCCGTTGGAGGTGTTCGCGAAGTCAATCGTTCAGCCGATGATGTATCTCTCGGTTGCCGGCATTCTGCTCATCGTGGGCATTATTCTGACCAACAAGACCATTTGCGCCATGATTCCCGTGCTGGGCTCCGGTCCGTTCCAGCTTGTGGGCGCCGTTGTATATCAGTCGCTGATGTTTATCATCAACAACCTCTCGATTCTGTTCTGCGTGGGCATCGCCGGCGCCATGGCAAAGAAGAACAAGGGCCATGCTTCGCTGATTGCCCTGATGTCGTTCTTCCTGTTCCTGCAGGCTAACAACATCGTGCTCAACGCCACCGGCTCTCTTGCCGAAGCGAGCGGCATGCTCGGCCTTACCGGAACCGGCCAGGCCACCGTTATGGGCATTCAGGTGCTCGATACCGGCGTGTTCGGCGGCATCATTCTTGGTTGCATCACTGGTGCTGTGTTCAACAAGTACTCGAACAAGCAGTTCCCCATTGCCCTTTCGATGTTCTCGGGCGTTCGTTTTCCGTTCCTGATCATGATCATCATTTCCTGGATCATGGGTGCTGGCTTCTGCATCGTTTGGCCTCCGGTTCAGGGTGCCATCTCCTCCGTCGCCGGCATTATTAAGGAATCCGGCAACATCGGCCTCTTTATTTACGGCATGCTCAACAAGCTGCTCGTTCCTACCGGTCTGCACCACCTCATCTACACCCCGTTCCAGTTCTCCGATGTGGGTGGCACCCTGACGCTGGGCGATCAGGTTATCGCCGGTGCCTATCCCATCCGTGTCGCCGAGATGGCAATGACGGGCCAGCCCTTCTCCGATAGCACGTATTTCAACAGCTACACCTTCAACAACCTGTGGCCCTACATCGGTATCGGTCTCGCCTTTATCTTCACCGCTTACAAGGGGAACAAGGATAAGACCAAGGCCGTTATCATCCCGCTGATCATCACCGCCGTGCTCTCCTGCGTCACCGAGCCCATGGACTTCCTCTTTGTCTTTGCCGCTCCCGTGCTCTTTGTCGTTCACTCGGTTCTTTCCGGTATCTTCCTGGTCCTGCTCAAGGTCCTCTCCGTGCCCGCTTCGACTGCAGGCGGCATCATCAACATCGTGGTTTCCAACCTGGTCCTCGGTGTCGACAAGACCAACTGGCCGGTTATGCTGGTGCTTGGAGTCGTCAACGCCGCTCTGTACTTCTTCCTCTTCACCTTCCTTATTAAGAAGCTCAACCTCCACACGCCTGGTCGCGAGGAGGAGTCCGAGCTCGCCGAGTCCGTTGCCGAGGGCGAGGCCGCCGCGTCTGTCGCGGTGAAGCAGGGCGCTGTTGCCGCAGCTCCCGCAGAGGGCGTCGATGCAGGTATTGCCGACCTGGTCGCAGGTCTTGGCGGCAAGGACAACATCGAGGAGCTCGAGAACTGCTTTACGCGTCTTCGCGTGAACGTTAAGAACCCGGACCTCATCGATGAGAACCTCATCAACCACGTGCCCAACAGCGGCATCAACCGCAACGGCAACAATATCCAGATCATCTTTGGCATGAAGGTCGCCGAGATGCGCGACAAGGTCGAAAACGCAATTGAGAAGGAGCAGTAAACAATGATCATTACTCTGTGTGGTGGCGGATCCACCTTTACCCCCGGCATCGTCAAGTCCATCGCCCTGCGCAAGGACGAGCTCGACGTTGACGAGATTCGTCTGTACGACATCAACGAGGAGCGTCAGCGCAAGATCGGCGTGCTCGTGGACTGGATTTTGCACGAGGACCTTGGCCTGGACATCAAGCTTACGGTGACCACCGACAAAAAGACGGCTTTTACCGACGCGAGCTTCGTGTTTGCCCAGATGCGCGTGGGCGGCTACGCCATGCGCGAGCAGGACGAGAAGATTCCGCTGCGCCACGGTTGCGTGGGCCAGGAGACCTGCGGCTGCGGCGGCCTTGCCTACGGCATGCGCACCATCTTCCCCATGGTCGAGCTGATCGATGACGTTGAGAAGTACGCCAAGAAGGACTACTGGATTCTCAACTACTCCAACCCTGCTGCCATCGTGTCCGAGGGCTGCCGCGTGCTGCGTCCCAACGCTCGCATCATCAACATCTGCGACATGCCGATCGCGATCATCGACGTGGTTTGCGCCGCACTCGATATCGACAAGAAGGATGTCGAGTACGATTACTTTGGCCTCAACCACTTTGGTTGGTTCACCTCGATCCGCCACAAGGGCGAGGAGGTGCTCCCGCAGCTGCGCGAGTACATCAAGGAGCATGAGATTCTGCTGCCCGACTCCTACCTCAAGGGCATGGGCTCGCTCATGGCAAAGAAGCCCGAGGAGGCCACTGACGAGCACCCCGAGCAGAACCGCCACACCAAGGGCAGCTGGTACTACGTCTGGAAGGGCGAGTACGAGATCATGGAGTGCTTCCCGGAGTACCTGCCCAACACGTATCTGAACTACTACCTGCAGCAGAAGGAGTTCGTCGAGCATTCCAACCCCGAGCGCACCCGTGCTAACGAGGTTGAGGAGACGCGTGAGAAGAACCTCTTCGACGGCATCGACCACTACGAGAAGACGGGCGAGATCGACGAGAGCACGTTCTATGCGGGCAGCCACGGCGACTGGATTGCCGATCTGGCTATCGCTCTGAAGAACGACACCAAGCAGCGCTTCCTGGTCATTTGCGAGAACAAGGGCGCTATCCCCAACATGCCCTACGACGCTATGGTCGAGCTGCCTGCCTACATTGGCAAGAATGGCCCCGAGGTCATCAGCCGCGACAACATTCCTCTGTTCCAACAGGGCCTCATGATGCAGCAGCTGAACTCCGAGAAGCTCGTGGTCGAGGCTACGATCGAGGGTTCTTACGAGAAGGCGCTCAAGGCCTTTACGCTGAACAAGACCGTGCCTTCGATGAAGGTCGCCAAGGAGGTTCTCGACGACATGATCGAGGCCAACAAGGGTTACTGGCCCGAGCTTAAGTAAAAGCAACAGGGTCGCTGGCCGCATACCTAGAGCAATGCCCCGTCCACGTGATTGCGTGGGCGGGGCATTGTCATTTGGTAACGCGTTTTACCAAATATGGCATTTATCTGCGGTAATGTTCTATTTCACCGCCGAGGGTGACATTTCATACCGCCTGCCGAACTGCGTGGAGACCTAACAACTTTTTAGGTCAGTGTTGTGCGTGTAGCAACTTCGCCCGGCCTCGCCTCCGGGCTGCCATGTGAGAGGGGATCTTATGGCTCGACTGCACGTAATGGAACGCAGCCACGCTCAGGCCGTCATGGACGACCTGCACGATGCGCTCGGACGTCGTCTGGCGGTGAGTTCGCTCGCCCCGTGCCCCGTTGAGTTTACGGCAGCGCTCGTCAATCTGTGCTCCACCCAGAGCTGCGGCAAGTGCACGCCCTGCCGCGTGGGCCTGAGCGCGCTGAGCGACCTGCTCGCCGATGTGCTCGAGGGCCGCGCCGACGAGTCCACGCTCAACTTGATTGAGCGCACCGCCCGCACCATCTACCTTTCGGGCGACTGCGCCATCGGCTACGAAGCTGGCGCCATGGCACTCACGGCCATTCGCGGCTTCCGCGACGATTTTGAGCATCACATCCGCGAGCACTCCTGCGGCTTTGACCGCGAGGCCCGCGTCCCGTGCGTTTCGGGCTGCCCGGCGCACGTCGACATTCCCGGGTACATTTCGCTGGTCGAGGCCGGCCGCTATGCCGACGCCGTCAAGGTCATCCGCAAGAACAATCCGCTGCCGCTCGTCTGCGGCCTGGTGTGCGAGCATCCCTGCGAGATGCACTGCCGCCGTGGCATGGTCGACGACCCCATGAACATCCTCGCCCTCAAGCGTTTTGCCGTCGAGCACAGTGACCTCAACGACCACAAGCCGCATGTAGTGGACAACACCGGCAAGCGCGTCGCCGTGATCGGCGGCGGCCCGGCCGGCCTTTCCTGCGCCTACTACCTGGCCGTGATGGGCCATAAGGTGACCATCTTTGAGCAGCGCCACCATCTGGGCGGCATGCTGCGCTATGGCATCCCCAGCTATCGTCTGCCGCGCGAGCGCCTGCAGGCCGAGATCGACTGGATCTTGAGCGCCGGCATCGACGTTGAGCTCGATCACTCCGTCAACGGCGAGGAGCTTGCCCGCCTGCGCGACGAGTTCGATGCCGTCTACCTGGCCATTGGCGCCCACAGCGATAAAAAGCTCGGCCTTCCGGGCGAGGAAGCGCTCGGCGTGGAGTCGGCCGTCAAGATGCTGCGCGCCATCGGCGATGACGAGCTGCCCGACCTGAGCGGCCAGCGCGTGTGCGTCATCGGCGGCGGTAACGTGGCCATGGACGTGGCGCGCTCCGCCGTGCGCTGCGGTGCCGAAAAGGTGAGCATCGTCTACCGCCGTCGCATCTGCGACATGACGGCCCAGGACGCCGAGATCGCCGGCGCCCAGGCCGAGGGCTGCGAGGTGCTGGAGTTGACCGCCCCGCTCGCTATCGAGACGGGCGAGGAAGGTCGCGTGAGTGGCCTGCGCGTGCAGCCGCAGATTATCGGCGAGCCCCGTCGTGGGCGTCCGGCCCCGCGTGCCGCCGCCACGCCCGAGCGCGTCATTCCCTGCGAGCGCGTGTTTGTGGCCATTGGCCAGGACATCGATTCCAAGCCGTTTGAGGACATGGGCATCGCTTGTAAGTGGGGCTGCGTGGTCACCGATTCGGATGGCGCCGTGCCCAACTTCGATGGCCTCTTTAGCGGCGGTGACTGCCAGACCGGTCCCGCCACCGTCATCCGTGCCATCAACGCCGGTCGCGTTGCTTCGGCAAATATCGACCGCTACCTGGGCTTTGACCACAAGATCAAACTCGATGTTGAGCTGCCGACCGTCCAGTTTAAGGGTAAGCACGAGTGCGGCCGCTGCGAGCTGGGCGAGCGCGAGGCCGGCGAGCGCATTCACGATTGGAATCTGGTCGAGCAAGGTCTTACCGAGCAGGAGGCGCGCCAGGAAGCGAGCCGCTGCCTGCGTTGCGACCACTTTGGCTTTGGCGCGTTCCGCGGAGGGAGGAACCTGGAATGGTAGAGCTCAACAAAACCACTGTCGGCGACAACAGCGAAAACGGAGCGCACAACATGGTCAGGCTCATTATCGATAACTGCGAGGTTGTGGTTCCCGAGCACACCACGATCCTGGATGCGGCCAAGTCCGTCGGCATTCAGATTCCCACCCTGTGCTACCTGCGCGATCTGAACGAGATCGGCGGCTGCCGCGTGTGTGTGGTCGAGGTCGAGGGCTGCGACCAGCTGGTTGCCGCCTGCAATAACTACGTGCTCGACGGCATGGTGGTCCACACCAACAGCCCCAAGGCCCGCGAGGCCCGTCGCACCAACGTGCAGCTGCTGCTGTCCCAGCACGATTCGCAGTGCACGAGCTGCGTGCGCAGCGGCAACTGCAATCTACAGACCATCGCCAACGACCTGGGCATTTTCTATCTGCCGTATCAAAGGCATTTGGCGGGCGAGGGCTGGGATTTCGACTTTCCCATCATCCGCGAAAACGACAAGTGCATTAAATGCATGCGCTGCATCAAGGTGTGCGAGAGCGTGCAGGGCCTAGGGATTTGGGACCTGACCAACCGCGCCACGCACACCGCCGTGGGTACCCGCGGGCGCGCGCCGATCGGCAAGACCGATTGCGTCGCGTGCGGCCAGTGCATTACGCATTGCCCGACGGGCGCACTGCGCGAGCGCGACGATACCGAGACCGTGTTTGACGCGCTCGCTAATCCCGACAAGATCGTGCTGGTGCAGATCGCGCCTGCCGTGCGTAGCGCCTGGGGTGAGGAACTCGGCATGTCTCGCGAGGAGGCTACCGTCGAGCGCCTGGCTTGCGCGCTGCGCCGCGTGGGCTTCGAGTACGTGTTCGATACCGATTTCTCGGCCGACCTCACCATTATGGAGGAGGGCTCCGAGCTGCTCGAGCGCCTGGGTAAGGCCGCCAAGGGCGAGGGCGACAGCCGCGGCTGGCCCATGTTCACGAGCTGCTGCCCAGGCTGGGTTCGCTTTGTAAAGGCGCGTTATCCGGAGTTTGTCGACAGCCTGTCCACGTCCAAGTCGCCGCAGCAGATGTTTGGCGCCATCGCCAAGACCTACTATGCCAAGGTGCTGGGCGTGGAGCCCGAGCGCCTGCTCGTGGTGTCCGTTATGCCGTGCACGGCCAAGAAGGCCGAGTGTGCGCTGCCGAGCATGGTGGGCGAGGGCGGTGCGCCCGACGTGGACGTTGCGCTGACGGTGCGCGAGATGGTGCGCATGATCCGCGCGAGCCACGTGAGCGTGGACACGCTGGCTGAGGAGCCGCTCGATACGCCGCTGGGCTTTGGCACGGGCGCGGGTGTGATCTTTGGCGCCACGGGCGGCGTGATGGAGGCCGCCGTGCGCTCGGCCTATTACCTGGTGACGGGCAAGAACCCCGACGCCGACTTCTTTACCGACGTGCGCGGCCTGGACGGCTGGAAGGAAGCCGTGGCCGATATCGATGGCACCAAGGTGCGTGTCGCCGTGGCACACGGGCTGGGCAACGCCGCCCGCCTGCTCGACGCGATTCGCGACGGTCGCGTGAGCTATGACTTCGTTGAGGTTATGGCATGCCCGGGCGGCTGCGTCGGTGGCGGCGGTCAGCCCATCCACGACGGCTGCGAGCTGGCAGCCGAGCGCGGCCAGGTGCTGTGGGGCCTGGATGCCGCTGCGGACATTCGCTTCTCGCACGAGAACCCAGATGTCCAGGCGTGCTACAACGAGTTTTTGGGCGCGCCGCTCTCGCCGCTGGCCGAGGAACTGCTGCATACAGACCATCACGCCTGGTCGATGCCCAACGAGGGGAAGTGCTAACGATGCGCGCGTTTAATGTTGAGCTGTCGCGCCGGGGATTTGCCTCGGCGCTTGCCGCGGGTGCGCTGTCGCTTGCGCTCGCGGGCTGTGGCGGCGGGGCTGCTGGTGCCGGGTCTGCTGCGGGCTCGGCTGCCGGGTCTGCCGCTGACGGTGCCGCTGCCGAGCCTGTCGAGGTGCACGTCGCCTCGCTCAAGGGTCCGACGTCGATCGGTCTGGTGCAGTTTATGGACCGGGCGGCCGACGGTGCCACAGACAACGAGTTCGACTTTGCGATCAGCGCCGCAGCCGACGAGATCGTGCCCAAGGTGATTCAGGGCGATGTTGACATTGCCCTGGTGCCCGCGAACGTGGCGAGCGTGCTCTACAACAAGACCGAGGGCGCGGTGCAGGTCATCGACATCAACACGCTGGGCGTGCTGAACGTGGTGACGGGTAACGCGGGCGTTACTTCGTTCGGCGATCTGGCGGGTCGCACCGTCTACATGACGGGCAAGGGCACCACGCCGGAGTATGTCATGAACTACCTGCTGGAGCGCGCGGGCCTGACCGGCCAGGTGGCGCTCGAGTTTAAGAGCGAGCCCACCGAAGTGCTGTCGGCGCTACTTGCCGATCCGTCTGCCGTGGGCGTGCTGCCCGAGCCGTTCAAGACCGCTGCCATCGCAAAGAGCGAAGGCAAGCTGTCGGCGCCGGTGAGTCTGACCGATGTGTGGGACGAGCTGGCGGGTGACACGGGCTCGCGCTTGCTGACGGGCGTGACCGTGGTGCGCCGTGCCTTTGCCGAGGAGCATCCCGAGGCCGTGGCGGAATTCTTGCGCTGCCACGAGGCGAGCGTAGATGCCGTGAACGCGGCGCCGGCAGATTGGGCGCAGGCCTTGGTCGATGCCGGCATCGTGGACAACGCCAAGATCGCCGAGAAGGCGATTCCCGGGTGCATGCTCGTGTGCCAGGCGGGCAAGGATATGAAGACGGCACTTAGCGGGTATCTGCAGGTGCTGTCCGACGCGGACGCGAGTGCCGTGGGTGGTAAACTTCCGGCTGACGATTTCTACTACTTGGAGTAGCCCGTGCGTGCGTTTGCTCGACAAATGACAGAGCGTATGAAGGCGGTGGCGGCAGCAGGTGCCGTCGCCGCCTTTTGGCTTGCCGTGTGGATGCTGGTGGCGGCAGCAGGTGCCGTCGCCGCCTTTTGGCTTGCCGTGTGGATGCTGGTG
>CABPXT010000069.1:0-10012 GCA_902461405.1 uncultured Collinsella sp. | reverse complement strand
CGGTGCCCGCGCCGCCTGCCGTACCCGCCCCAGTACCGGCGCCGCCAACGCCCGAAGCCGCCCGCACGGCTTCCGAGCGCTTCAGCGCCACGCGGATCCGTGCGAACAGCTCCTCGATCGCAAACGGCTTGGTCAGGTAATCGTCGGCGCCGGCGTCGAGCCCGGCAACCTTGTCCATCACGGCATCGCGCGCGGTGACCATGATCACTGGCGCATCCTTGTGCTTGCGTATGCGCCGCAGCACCTCCATGCCGTTGAGCTGCGGCAACAGTACATCGAGCAGAATCAGATCGTAGTCGCGCTCCAACGCCAGGTCAACGGCGGTGCGTCCGTCGGCGGCGTGCTCCACCTGGTAGCCCTCGTGCTCCAGCTCGAGTGTCACAAAGCGGGCGATTTTCTCCTCGTCCTCTACGATCAGGATCCGTGCCATGCGTGCCCCCGTCTGCGATTACTTGTCGTCGTTGAGATTTTGCTTGATGTCGTCCGCGGCGTTAGCAGCGCTATCCATAAGGTTGTTGATGCTGCCGGGCACGTCGCCGTCGCTGTCGATGCGGTAGCGCATGCCAAAGAACAGGCCAATCAGCATCAGCCATATCGTGGCGCCCCAGGCAAACAGCGCGACGATGGGAATCAGGATGGGGATGTTGAGGATGATCGCATCGCGGCGCGTGGCGATAAACTTGGTGTCCAGACTCAGGCGGAAGAGCTTTTTGAGGTACTCCCACACGCTGTCCATCTTCTTGGAGAAGTCGGTCTTTTCACTCGACTTTTCGTAGGCTGCCTGCGCGGCGACCATCTCGGCCGAGGGCTCATCGACTGGCGCGGACTCGGTGGCGGCATGCGCCGAGGTGGTCTGGGTCTTGCCCTGCGACTCGAGCCAAATGATGGCATCCAAAACGTTGCCGTCGGCAGCGTCGAGCGCCGCCTTGGCATCGGTGTAACTCACGTTGCACTTGGTGCGGATGGTTTCAACTTTTTCGAGGTCGTCCATGACCTGTCCTTTCGTTCGATGGGCGCGACGCCGGGCAATTTGCTCGGGCGCGAGCGTTGCGTTCGGCGGTCTGCGTTGCGCCGCCCCGCCCTTGGTCGAACTCTATAGTGCAGGTTATAGATTAAGCGATTCTTGAGCCAAGATTAATGTTGGATGAGTTTTTGGGTGGCAGTGGGAAAAGTATTAGACCTCGATAGCGGGAGATGGTGGGCCGGTATCAAGCCGGCGTCAGAAATGGGATAAGCAAGGCGTATGGATCGCACGGATCAAAAACACGTTGCAAAAGTATGAAAATATCCTACAATTGCAACATGAAGTACTTTAGCAACATAACGGCGATAAGCGAGCTTTCCGAGAGTGAGGGCGTGTTTACCACAGCCCAGGCGGCTCGCATGGACATTTCTCGAGATGCGCTGGCGCACTCATGCCGCGTGGGGCGTCTTGAGCGGATATGCCACGGCGCCTACCGGATGTCGGGCACGCAGCGCCGAGGCACCGATGAGCTCAACGCTCTTTGGAAGCTCACCAATCCCTCCCTTTGTGCGTGGGAGAGAAAGCGCCAGTGGGATGGCATCGCTGTGAGCGGTACGACGGCGGCGAACCTTCAGCAAATCGGCGATTTCTTTCTGTCCCCCTACAGGATGACCGCGCCCATGCGCATCAATACGAGAAACGAATCCCTTTCTTTTGTAAAGCGCGAGATTGCGGAGCAGGATATCGTCTGGCTCGACGGCCTGCCGGTAACCAAACCCGAGCGCACGCTTGTCGATCTTTGCCTCGATTGCGAGGACCCCTCATTAATTATCGATGCCTATAACGACGCGCTTGGGCAAGGGCTCGATATGCAGTGGCTGAAAGATCTTGTAGAAGAGAACTCTAAAACCGCCAAACGACGCGAACTAATGAGGCCTTTGCTGATAGCTCTAGGTTGTGACTGAATACGCAGGCCTGATGTTGGCTAGTTGCAAGTTGGGGCAATTGTTTGTCCGTGCGGCACGTTAATCTAAGTTACCGTTGAAAGGCGTTGCAACAAAGTGTTGCAACTGCCATGCATCGCGTTTAATCTTGATAACGCTGTGTCAATTAGCGGACAGTTCGTCCGTAGTTTGTTCCGATTGGATAGCATGAAAGACGTTAGGGAAGAGATAACTGCCAAACGCAAGGAGCTCGCGCTGACTCAGAAGGAGTTCGCCGCCGCTCTTGGCATGGGACCTAATGGTGATAGAACCGTCCGGCGTTGGGAGACTGGCGAGACCAGTCCATCTGCTACGGAGCTCACGTTTATACGCTCCCTAGGTTATCAGGCGCCCTTTGCGCAGGGTGATCGGGAGGACGCTCCTTTCACTTACATTGACCTATTTGCTGGTATCGGTGGCATTCGCTTGCCGTTCCAAGAACTTGGTGGCAAGTGCGTTTTTTCTTGCGAGTGGGATAAATATGCACAGAAGACGTACCGCATGAATTACGGTGATCAGCCAGCTGGGGACATTCATGACGTTCGTTCGGACGACATTCCAAAATTTAACGTTTTATTGGCGGGATTTCCGTGCCAGCCATTCTCGCTCGCGGGCGTTTCAAAGAAAAAATCGATGGGACGTGCTACTGGCTTTGAAGACAAGACGCAGGGGACATTATTTTTCGAAGTAGCTCGTATTATTCGCGACAAAAAACCTGATGCTTTCCTGCTGGAAAACGTTAAAAACCTAACGAGTCACGATCGCGGCAAGACCTTCAGGATTATTATGCAGACCCTTAAGGACGAGCTTGGTTACGATGTGCACTACAAGGTTCTTGATAGCAAGAATTGGACTTGCCAGCATCGTGAGCGCATTTACATTGTTGGCTTTAAGAAAAAAACTAATTTTGATTGGGACCAACTAGAGCTTGGGGACGGTGGGCACACCGTCGGGGAGATTCTTGAAGATGCTCCTGATGATCGATACGTTCTTTCCGACAAACTGTGGGCTTATTTGCGTGCATATAAGGAAAAGCATCAGGCGGCAGGCAATGGCTTTGGCTATAGCACGGTTGGCCCCAATGACACGACAAGGACGCTTTCAGCACGCTATCACAAGGACGGAAGTGAGATTCTTGTTTCACGTGGCGAGGGGAAGAACCCTCGCAAGCTGACTCCGCGTGAATGCGCCCGACTTCAAGGGTTCCCCGATCAATTCATTATTCCGGTTTCGGATACGCAGGCATATCATCAATTTGGTAATTCTGTCACCGTACCGGCTGTGCGAGCAGTGGCCAAGCTGATGATGGGAGCGTATTTCGATGGACTACGGAGTTCTGAGTAGCTATTTTGACGGCGCGGTTGCGAAGAAACTCGTTGCTGTTGATATTGATAGAAAACGCAGCAACCAGCATGAATTCAACGGAACTGCGGAGCTCCGTTCCCTGTTTGGCGACGATGATATAAGAAATATACCGACGACCTTCGTATTTCTTTGCGACGATGCAGACCCTTTGTTTGATCACGGGTTTACGACTTGGTACGACGCGCGCAGGAAGCATCCGACTAGGACAGAATACAGGCTCTATTACAACGATAGCGAAGCGATACGAGCCTCGAGAATCGGTGACCTGATGGTCATTGCACCTTCAGACGAGCATGGTCTTCTGATTGTATTTGCTAGACAAGGATCAAATGCCGAGTGCCAATTAAGATGGCTTTTCGGTTTGAACGAAGTTGACGACAGTGGTTTTTCGCGGTCAACCGCAGATGACAGACGAATAGACTCAATCGCCGCATCCATTCTTGAAGCGATTGGCATCGAAGTTTCGCTTCCCACGTCAGCTGTTACGTATTTGGATGAAATGGTCGAAAAGTTCGGTGATTCTTTTCCCAAAGGGATTGAATTCACGAGGTATTCCATCTCGACTTTGGGTGTGCTTGATTGGAGGAGCAACCCCGACAAGTGCCTTCTTGACTGCTATGAGCGAGAAGAGATTCTCTTTAAGGTATTCGAGAGACATTTGCTTGAGCGCGATTTGGCTCCCTATCTAAGAGGCGATCTCGATGTTGATGGAGTGTTACGGACCACGATGTCAGCTTTCCAGCGGAGGAAATCGCGCGCGGGAACTGCTTTCGAGCATCAACTTGAGTACCTGTTTAAGGGATGGGGCATAAGTTATTCCGCTCAGCCGTATACTGAGGGCAAATCAAAGCCAGATTTCATTATGCCGTCGATTGAGGCTTATAGAAATCCTTTGTATCCTGCCGAGAAGCTGACCATGCTTGGCGCAAAAACGACCGTTAAAGAGCGCTGGCGCCAAGTGTTGGAAGAAGCGGATAGAATTGAAAATAAGCATTTGATTACACTTGATGTGGCGGTGAGCACTGAGTACACGGACTCGATGCGCAGGCATAGTCTCCAACTGGTTGTGCCTCGTCCTGTATTTGGTTCATATACGGCTGAACAGCAAAGCTGGCTGATGGACGTAGGGGAGTTTTGCCAACTACTGGTCGATAAAGAACGACAATAGTTCATTTCTATACCGGAGTTTTACATAGCCAGCTTAATAATAAGCGCGCAAGTGCGTCGGGCATAAATGACGTCCTTGCGCGCCGATGCTTTGCCTAAGTATCCGCTAGCCCATAAGAACTGCGAGCTTCATCGAGTTTTCAACGGCGGTGTAGCTCATAGCGCCCTTGCCGACCTTTTGCGGATCGTAGTCAGATTGCTGAATGACACCGCTGTATTGAGCGACGACATTTTCAAATGCCGGGCTATCGAGGAACTTGTGAGGATCAGTTTTCCAATACACCTTCCCCTGATCATCTGCTTCCATCAATGCGCGGAGGCCACAGACTAGGGGGTAGATAAAGCCATCAGGAACAGGATTGTCCGTTGTCTTTTCAAAGAAGGGAGTTTTGTATTCATTGCGACTATTCTTAAGGCTCTTAACGGCGCCGATTTTTCCGTAGCTTCCTGTTTTGTTGTAGTGCTTGGGGAAACGCGAATAGATTTCATCGTATAGACCGGGAAGGTCCGTAGCCACTTTGAGTGCGCTGAGAACTTGCGGATTCTTGAGTTCGCGGCGCGCTGAACCAGCAGCTTTGCTTACTCGGTCATCCCTCATAAGCTGCAAGAACTTTTCCTGGCACTTCTCCTTGCCGCTATAGACTAGGGGAAGTTGTGGCGCTTCGATGTCGCCAGAGGTGACGTTACTCGAGATGAGCGATAACGGGATCCAAGAGAGTGCGACAAGCTTTCTGGATTCAATGGGGTTGCCGTCGTTGGTTTTCCAGCTGATTTTGGCTGCAAATTCAGGATATTTTTCGGCATAAAGAGCCTTAAAGGAATCGAAAAGACCTTCCTGATTGCCCTTGGTGCCTTGTGTGAGTTGAGCGTTATTGTTGCGAGCGTCGCAGATTTCCAAAAGTGAGGTGCGGAAGTTCTCAACGCAGAGCGCATCGTTTGGGTCGGTTGGAACGAGCAATTCGACAGGAATCGAGAAGTCTAGAGTGCTTATGCCTTTCTCTTTGAGGGCTGCTTTTTCTTCACGGAGAAGTGACAGGTACTCTTCAATATCGGTTCGACGGTTCATCCATGTTTGCTTGAATGAATCCCAGATTGTGACTTCGTTCTTTTTGGGAGGTCGATTGCCAAGCGCATGTTCGGCTTCGCTGAGAATGTAGCTGCCGATTGCGAGTGTGTTGTGGCCGCCGTCAAGAATTCCCTCAACTTCGTCGTGAGAAGCAAAGCTTAGACGATAACGCCCGCGATCAAGGGACTCGTAGCTCGAGGACGCGAGCAGAATTCCCTTTGATTTAAAAGGAAAGAGCTTTTGCGTGGGAGAAAGCTCATCAGCGCGAATGGATGCCTGAATAGCATCGGTCACTGAGCCCAAACGGGAATTGCGGGGGTTGGCATCGAGATCGAGAGTGTCGATAATTTTGATAATGGATTTGGGGGACATCAGCCCGACGATCTTTTTAATGTCTCCAACTTTTTGCTCGTAGCTGTCGGTAAAGCGAACAATAATGTCGGTGCTCATAGCGAAACCCTTTCGTCTAAAGTAGTCAAAACAACAGGCCTGCGCTCTTGGAGTGCCGGAGATTGAAAGGGAGCATCGCTAACAAAAAAGCTGGTCTCCCAGCTCTAGACGAAAGTCATAACGGTGATCGGGCGTTATGGTGTTGTGCCTAGAGACATCCGTCTCATCTTCCAGCCCCTATCCAGGAAGCTTGATCGAAGGATCTCACTGACCGAGGAAGAGATCAAGATCTGTGGGCATATAAATCGGGTCCCTTCTACGTGAACGGTAGTTAAGCGGTGGTGATCGGTATTTTGTGTCCGCACGACGTGTGACACTTAACCTGCCGTCCTATTCTGCCGCGGCGGTATGAATTTGAACAACGACCCTCTAAGGAGCTCGATACCAATGAGTGACAACACCAAACATCTTGCAAAGAAGTGCGTCAAGGACGCGGGACCGTGCTTTGCGCTGTGCGTAGCCGGCGCAGCGGTCGCGCTGCTGGCTGTTTTGGGGCCATTCGACGTGCTCCGAAGTGCCAGTTCCCTGCACGTTATCATCGCCCTTGCCGCCGCCATGATGACCGGCGGCGTGCTCGATTTGATCTTTTGGGTGCTCGACCCGTTTGGATGGAAGAGCGAGGGGTAAGCCCTAAGGGATGGATACCCCGCTGCGTTAGGAGTTCCACATGATCTGGTTTACCAGCGATACTCACTTTGGGCACGAGAACATGCTGCGGCTCTGCGACAGGCCGTGGCCGACCGTTGCGCAGATGAACGATGCCATGGTCGCCAACATTAACAGCAAGATTGCTGCGGATGACGAGCTCTACATCTTGGGCGACTTTAGCTTTAAGATGACGGTCCAAGACGCCCACGAGCTGCGCAAAAGCATTGCATGTAGGCGCGTCCATCTGCTGCTCGGCAACCACGACAAAGACTGGACGCAGCCTGCGGTAGCGGATGCTTTTATCGTCGAGCCGCCCATTTGCGTGCTCAGGATCGACCGCCAGAAAATCGTGCTGAGCCACTATCCCATGGTCGACTGGCAGGGCATGTCGCACGGCAGCTGGCATCTGCACGGGCATATCCATAGCTGCGGCGGCGCGTATAACAAGTTCAACCTTCGGCAGGGGCTGCTGCGCTATGACGTGGGCGTGGACGCCAACGGTTACGCCCCGGTGAGCCTAGAGGAGCTCAAGTCGTTGTTTGCGCAGGTCGAGGAGCCGGTGTGTTGCGTTAAGTGGCCGTGGTGGGTCAACGCCACGGACGATGAGCGGGTCGAGCGCGAGCTCGAAGCCTATAAGAGGGAAGTGGTAATCCGATGACGGTCTATGTGACGGGCGATATTCACGGCGGCCTCGACATGCAAAAGCTGCGCGATTGGGATCTTGGGGATAGCCTGACGAGTGACGACTATCTCATCGTTGCCGGCGACTTTGGCTTTCCGTGGGATTTCTCTGCCGAGGAATGTGCTGACATCGCTTGGCTGGAGTCGCGCCCCTATACCGTGCTGTTCGTCGACGGCAACCACGAACGTTTCGACCACTGGGCAGAGCGCCCCATGGAGTTGTGGCACGGTGGGCTGACGCAGCGTTTGTCGGACACCTCGCCCATACGGCGCCTGACGCGCGGCGAGGTTTTTGAGCTCGACGGCTCAACGGTCTTTACCATGGGCGGCGCCACGAGCGTGGACAAGGAATACCGCATTCCGTATTCCAGTTGGTGGCCGCAGGAGCTGCCGGACGAGCGCAACTTTGAGGAGGCGCGGACAAAGCTCGACAGCGTGGGCTGGAAGGTCGACTACGTGATCACCCACACCTGCCCTACGCGCATGCTTTCGCCCACGCTTTATCCGGCGCCCGGCTGGAATTGCCCCGCCGTTGATCGGCTTACGGCGTTTTTCGATGAGCTGGAAGATCGCTTGGACTACAAGCGCTGGTACTACGGGCATTTTCATCGTGATGCCAACCCGGCCGAGCGCCATACCGTGCTCTACGACTGCATCGTTCGCCTGGGCGACGAACTCCAGCCTTGGGATGTTGCGTAGGGGTGGGGTGTATTTGGCTACTCGGCCGTTACAGTGATGTTCTCTCGGTGCGCGCGGATGACGTCCCAGCTAAAGTGCTCGACCAGCCGCTCGGCAGAGCGCGGCGTGGTGTCCGGCGCGATGCCCGTTTGCCCGGCGAGCCAGCCCAGCAGCGCTTCGGGCGTGCCAAAGCGGGCGCGGAGTTCGCCCAGGTCCAGATCGCGGTCTCGTTTGGAAAGGCGGCGGCCGTCCGGTGCCATGAGCAGCGGAATATGTGCGTAGTGCGGCGTGGGCAGTCCCAACAGGTGCTGCAGATAGATCTGGCGCGGCGTGGACCCCAGCAGGTCGCATCCGCGCACGACCTCGGTGACGCCCATGGCGGCGTCGTCGACCACCACGGCTAGCTGATAGGCAAACACGCCGTCGCTGCGGCGGACCAAAAAGTCGCCGCACTCGGTGGCGAGCGCCTCGCATTGGGCGCCGTACGTGCGATCCACAAATTCGATCACGTCGTCTGCGAGGTCGTCGACGGTGGGCACGCGCAGACGTGTGGCCGGGGCGCGCAGGGCGCTGCGGCGGGCCACCTCCTCGGCCGAAAGACTTCGGCAGGCGCCACGGTAGATGGGCGTGCCGTCGCTCGCGTGCGGTGCACTCGCGGCGTGGAGCTCGGCGCGTGTGCAAAAGCAGGGATAGGTGAGGCCGGCGTATTGCAACTGGTGCAGGGCGTCCTCGTACAAGTCCAGGCGGTCGTGCTGGTAGTAGGGGCCTTCGTCCCACTCCAGCCCCAGCCAGGCCAGGTCGTCAATCAATTGGGCGGCAAGTTCGGGGCGCTTGCAGCGATCGTCCAGGTCCTCAATGCGTAACACGATACTGCCGCCCTGGCTGCGGGCCGAAAGCCATGCGCACAGGCAGCTGAACACGTTGCCCAGGTGCATGCGGCCCGAGGGCGACGGGGCAAAGCGCCCCACGACGGGGGTGGGGGCGGGGGCGAGCTTGCTGTTGGTCGCCGTCGACGCGGCCACGGCGGGCGTTGCTATGTTGCATGCGTTGATATCCATGCGGACGAGTATAGCGCGGGGCGCGGTGGGGGAGACGCTGCCGTGGCTTGCAAGTTGCTGAGGCCGCGCGTTGCGCGTGCCGGACCACCGGCTCGGCACCTTAATCGTCGTCAATCAATCTAGCCCTCAAACGACAGAAACCCCGGCAGCTCTTCGCAACTGCCGGGGTTTCCGCGGAAAAGGGGGACATGATCCTCGAGCGGACGGCAAAGGGGCAAACCGTTTTCGCTCAACTGCTTTATGCCCCTCAACTGGCGGCTCAATCAGCGCATGCCGCGCCCACACAAAGCCGCTACACCTGTGATGGAGCTGTGAAGTGGTATCTATTGCCGGGGCGGTGCCTGGCCAAAGAGTGTCCCCAGCGACTAGTCGTTTAAGAACGTCCCCAAAACGACTGCCCGTGGGCGTGACTTTTGTCCCGTTTTGACGCTCCGCTGACCTAGATGTTCGTCACATGAACCCGCAAACGTGGGACAATGACGCTACTGGTATCACAGACAAAGGATGTGCCTATGAACGCCCCCGTTGCCAAGACCCGTCGGCGGCGCCGCCTGTTTGCGCGATTCGCTTCCGCCTGCACACTCGTCGCGCTTGCGTTGTTGCTGCTGCCTGCCGTCGCGCACGCCGACGGCTACTCCATGAGCCAAACCTATATCGGTGCCACGGTTGAGGCCGATGGCTCGCTGACCGTTGTCGAGGGACGCCAGTTCGATTTCGACGATGACATTAACGGCGTGTATTGGGATATCAATACAGGCTCTAACCAGCAAGGCGGCTCGGTGGTCGTCAATGTGCTGAGCGTCGAGGAAGACGACACTGCGTTTAACAAGGTCGACAGCGCAAATAAAGGCGACGACGGCGTTTACACGGTGGAACAGTCCGACGACGGCGTAAAGATTAGGCTCTGTTAGACCAAATTTGACACGATCGGCTGTTCGTCGAACCGGAAAAT
>CABPXT010000068.1:0-10017 GCA_902461405.1 uncultured Collinsella sp. | reverse complement strand
CCGGGCCCTTTTTAGACCTTCTTCGTATGCCGCATCATCGATTTGTGTTCAGTCGCAAGCCTCTCCGATGCCGAGCGCACCACCGAAGACGCCCTGCGACGGGAGCCGTTGGTCAATTGGAATGAACTGTTCACCGTTAAGCCGGCCGGCTAGCAGCTAGCGATCAGGGGGACTGCAGGAACGTCAGAAGCAGCAACGCGAGCCGCAAATCCCGCCTCGGTCAGCTCGATGACCTCGGTAAACGTTGCATCGAAAAACTCCTCGGTTAGCAGGCGATACGGCGGATGATCGGGCTCGCCGGGGTTTTCGCGTACAATCTCGTGCATGACGCCGATAGTCTTGAGCACATATTCTTTATGGATGGGATACTGCCCAAAACGCGTCGCAGCGGTATAGAGGCGATCGGTCGCACGCGGAATGGAAACGATGCCCAGCGTCTTGCCAAACCAGTCAAAATCGCCCTGCTTTTTAATGCGGAATTCCTCGCACGGCTTGCCGCCGTGTGCTTCCAGATACTGGTTCACACGCGTGTTCCATACCGTGTCGGCCACCAGATGCGACCAGACGCCCAGCGTTAAATCGAGCAGCGACTGCGCCACATCTTCGGACGCAAGCGAGAACTCACAGGCGCCGGGACCGACAACCGGCTCGGCATCCCTGTAGCGCTGAGGATAGTGCACGCGGTTCAGTCGCTCGCGCTCCTCGACAATCGAGGTAGCCTCAGCAGGTTCGCCCGCGGGTGCGCCTTTAAGCAGCGGCGCCACATAGGTATCCCAGAACTCGTGCTCGCGCGGCTTAGGGATAGGCTCGGGCTTTGCAAAGTGCGTAATGCGATACGGAATGGGATCGGCGATGCCAGGGACCATATAGCCCACGAAGATATCCGGAACCACGCAGCCAAACAAAAAGGCATTGCGGTCGCGCACGCTATCGGCAAGCACGCTAGCACGTGCCAGCAAGCGCTCCGTTTGAGCGATATGAATGTTCCAACTTGGCATAGCCACCCCCATAAAACCTGGTTAACTATACCATCACGGCAGAGTCGCACAGGCGGCCATACATACCCTACGCAGCAACTATTCCGCAGCACCGCTTTCGGTTCCATACGACGGCACGGGCGCCTCGACCACATGGTGATATCGATCGATATAGATGGCACGGGCCTCCAGGCGGCGCACCAAATCTTGATGGTGCGTACTCATCAAAACCGTCTTACCGGCAGCAACGTAGGCCAGCAAAAAGTTGACTACGATGTCGCACGAGTCCTCATCGAGCCCGTTGGTGGGCTCATCGAGCACTAGGATATCGGGGTTCATCGACACCACCGCAGCCAGCGCAACGCGCTTCTTTTGCCCGCCCGAAAGCTGATAGGGCGAGGCATCGACCAGATCGGCAACCTGGAACAGCTCCATGGCATCGCGGACGCGGCGCTCGAGCTCGTCTGTCGGCAGCCCCATCTGCGCGGGGCCAAAAGCAACTTCCTCGCCCACCGTAGCGCAGAACAGCTGGGCGTCGGCATTCTGGAACACAAAGCCCACGCGCTGATGAAAACGCTGAGCGGCTGCGGAATCCTTGAGATATGCCGCATCGATCACGTGCCCGTCAAACAGGTACGCACCCGCGTCCGCTAGTTCAAGACCGTTGATAAGGCGCATAATCGTCGTCTTACCGCAGCCGTTGGGACCGAGCAGGGCAACGAGTTCACCACGATCGACCTGCAGCGAAACGCCGTCGACCACCGTATGCCCCGCATAGGAGAACACCACGTCGCGCAGCTCGATGAGCGGCGCGGCCTCGGCGCCCGCACCGTTCGTGCCCGCCGCACTATTCATATCGATCGTCAAAACGTCGCCCTTCCCTATTTCCATCCCCAGCCAGAACCAGCAGCGCCTACAGCACGGCGCACAACACTGCCAGCAGCGCCACGCCGGCCGCATAGACCGCATCGCGCCAACCAAACCCGGCGCGCGCGGGCGCCGGATACGCGCCGGCAAAGCCGCGGCAAAGCATAGCCTCGTCCATCGCGTGGCTGCATTCCATCGCCTTGATAAACGTCATGCCCATGATACCCGCGACCGAGTCGGTGCGCGAAAGCCCCTCAGGCGCACGGCCAACGCTGCGCAGCATGACCGATTCGGTCAGATCGTGCGCCGTGCGACCCAGTACCTCGATGTGCTTGAGCGCCATATCAAACGTAAAGATAACTTCGTCGGGTAGATGCAGTATCTTGAGCGCCGCCGACATGCGGCTCCACGTGAGGGTCCACGAAACGCCCAGCACCAGCGACACATTAATGAAGGTCTTGAGCGCAATCTTGAGCATAGCGCCCGTAGCGGAAGCGCCCAGCAGCAGGGCAGGCAGCGTCAAAACCACCGCGAGCCCCGCAGCGCCAAGTGCCGGCACAAAGGTTGCCCGCAGCCCGCGTACGGGGCGCACGGCAACGAGCACCAGCGCGATAGCCGCCATCAACATCAGATACAGCGGGCTTTGCGTCAGGCACACGCACAGAACGCAGACGAACATCCCCACCAGGCGCACCGGAGCCGAAACGCAAGAAAGGGCGCGGTCGATTATCGACCCGCCCTTGTGTGCGCCACCGCCCAGACGGACCCGCTCAAGCAGGCTCGCCAGGTGCAGGACATTCTTTTGCATCACACGATGTCGAGCCCCCGCGGGCTCGTAACGCTGCTCGACCGCAAGCCAGCTAGGCAGCTCGGCTATTGCCATGAGCACCGCCTTCCTTGACCGTCAGCGAGACCAGGCGGAATGCGATGGTGAGCACCGCCACGCCAATCACGCCCGAAAGAATATACATCGCGGCCTGGCCGGCAAAGCCAAGGCCCTGTTCCTCGGAATAGGCCTGCAGGTAATCACCCGTGGGCAGCGCGTCGGCAAAGGTCGGGGTATCGAGACCGACCGAAGCCTGCAGGCTGTCGTCGCCAGCCTCCTGAACGGCAGTCGCGGCGCCCTCAGCGTCCCACTCGCCCCAGGCGTCACCGGTGGCAAGCAAGCCGAGCGGCGTGGCCGCCACGAGCACGGCGACCAGAATGAGCGTGGGAATCAGGGAAGTCTTCTTGGCAGTACCATCGGCGGCAAGCTGGCCATCGACGGCTTCGGGCCCGACGATAACGCTCGGCGCCGTCTTCTTGATAAAGCCGTAGATGGCGGCCGTCGCCACGCCCTCGATCACGCCGGCAACCAGCATATGCGGAATCAACATGGCCGGAATAGCCACGGACAGCGGGAAGGGGCAGTAAAGCGGAGCGCCCGAGGCGTTGGTGAAGAGCATCGGCTGAATGCCAAACTCGATTGCCGCGCACAGGGCCGCCAGGCACAGGCCGACCCAGCCGCTCACGATGGCAGAAACCGAAGTGCCCCAGCTCTTGTCGTGCAGACGACTGTTGAGCGCACGGAACACGATAGCAGCGACAAACGGCAGCACAAAGGCCATGTTAAAGCAGTTGGCGCCAAAGGACAGAACGCCGCCGTCGCCAAACAGCAGAGCCTGCAGCGCGAGTGCAACCGAGACTGCTATGGCAGCAGCCTCGGGGCCCAGCAGCAGCGCGATGAGCGCGCCACCAACGGCGTGACCAGTGGTGCCACCGGGGAGCGGCACGTTGAACATCATGAGCAAGAAGGAGAACGCGGCGCAGATGCCCAGGAACGCCATATGCTCGCGATCGAGCGTGGCGCGCACCTTTTTGATGCAGTGAACCCATACGGGCACCATCGCCACCGCCATAACGGCATCGGTCTGCGGGGACAGATAATTATCGGGAATATGCATGAGCCCTCTCAATCAGAACGTTGTGTGTTACGTTTCCAACAATCCGTAACACCGACTCTGCATACTAACAAAAAGGCGCACCGCCCACAACGCAGCACGCCCTTGCAATACGTACGTTATTAGCCCAGGTCCACGCACCGCCCAATAAAGGGCCCATGCACTCCCAACTTTCCGGTCACCCGGAAGAAGGTGCGATCCGCTCGCAACAAGGTTAACGCAGGAACCCGCCCCCGAGAGGGGTTTTCTAAGGCAACATCCCGCAGCCGCGAAGTGGCGAGGACGTTGCCGTGAAAACCCCGCAGGGGGCGGGTTCCGAACAGCAAAGATTACGAGCGGACTTCGCCGTTTACGCCCTTGCACACCTTGGTGACGATCTTCTGGTGCGCCTTCTCGACCTCTTCGCTAGTAAGCGTGTGGTCGTCCGAGCGATACGTGAGCGCAAAGGCCATGGACTTCTTGCCCTTGCCGATACGAACCGGATCGCGGTAGACATCGAACAGGCGCACGCCCTCGAGCAGCTTGCCGCCGGCGCTGGTAATACGGCGCTCAAGATCCTCGCAGGTCACGGCATTGTCGACCACAATGGCAAGGTCGTGCTCAACGGCCGGGTACTGCGAGAACTCGCGGTAGTTCTCCTGGTTGCGGGCGCCCTTGATCAGCTTGTCCAGGTCAAGCTCAAAGGCAACGACAACCTCGTCGATGCCGCAGGCCTCGCGCGCCTCGGGGTGGATCTCGCCGACCCAACCCAGCACGGTGCCGCCGGACAGAACCTCGGCCGCACGACCCGGCTGCAAAAAGGCATAGCCCTCGCCCTCGACGGGACGGAAGCGAACCTTCTCGATGCGCAGCTGGGCGAGCAGCTCCTCGACGATACCCTTGCCAAAGAAGAAACGCAGTTTACGGTACTTCATGTTCCAAGACTGCTCGCTCCACTGGCCCGAGAGCACACCCGCGACGGACTTGGTCTCCTTGGGCAGGCTGGCGTTCTCGCGACCGTGGAACAGGCTGCCGACCTCGTACAGGTGCACGTTGGGCGTACCGTGCGCCTCGTTGTAGGCCACGGACTGCAGCAGGCCCGGCAGCAGCGAACGACGCATCTCGGTCTGCTCGGCCACCAGCGGGTTCATGAGCACCACGGGGCAGCCGCGACCCTCGGTGGGCATGCCGATCTTCTCCAGGTCGCCCGGGGCGGCAAAGCCAAAGGTCGTGGTCTCGTTGAGGCCGCAGGCGCGCAGGATCTCGCCGACCTTGCGGGTGAGCTTCTGCTCGCGGGTCAGGCCGCCGATGTGGTTCTTGGCAGCCGGGATGGTCGCCGTCACACGGCCCATGCCCCATAGGCGCAGGACCTCCTCGATCAGGTCAATCTCGCGCGGCAGGTCGGGACGGAAGCTCGGCGGCGTGACCATAAAGTCCTCGCCGTCGCGCTCGACGGTGCAGCCCAGACGGGTAAGCGAACGCTCGATAAAATCGGGCTCGATGTCGGCACCGCAGATGGCATGCACGCGGGCCAGGCGCAGCTTGATGCTGTCGATGGTCTTGGGCGCGGGGAAAACATCGACATAGCCGGGAGCAACCTCGCCGCCGGCGATCTCCTCGATGAGCGCGCAGGTAACGTTGGCGACATCCACGCAGCCAGTCTCGTCAACCTGGCGCTCAAAGCGAATGGAGGCGTCGGAGATCAGCGACAGATCGCGGCTGGTGTGCGAGGTGCGACCGGCGTTGAAGCAAGCGCTCTCGACCATCACGTCGACGGTGTCGTCCTCGATCTCGGAATCCATGCCGCCCATAACGCCGGCCAACGCCACGGGGCGCTCGCCGTCGGTGATAAGGCCCATGCCGGCGTCGAGCACGCGCTCTTCGCCATCGAGCGTCGTGAATTTCTCATCCTGCTGGGCGGCGCGAACCACCACGCGACGGTGGCCATCGCGCTCGGCAAAGGTGTCCAGGTCAAAGGCGTGCAGTGGCTGACCGGTGAGCATCATCACGTAGTTGGTGATGTCGACGATGTTGTTGTGCGGACGCACGCCCAGGGCGTTAAGGCGCTTGACCATCCAGTCGGGCGACGGGCCGACCTTCACGTTGCGCACGATGCGGGCGACATAGCGGTCGCACAGGCCCTCGTCGGCAATCTCGACGGAAAGCTCGTCGTCGGTCGCGCGGCCAGTCTCCGCCTTGATGGCGGGCAGCTCCACGTGGAAATCGCGGTCGAAAATGGCACCGGTCTCGCGGGCCATGCCGATCATGGACAGGCAATCGGGACGGTTGGGCGTGATCTCGCAGTCGAGCACAGTATCACTCGAGCCCACGTACTCGGCAAACGGCATACCGCAGGGCGTGTCCTCGGGCAGAATCATGATGCCGGAGTGGTCGCCACCCAGGCCGAGCTCGCGCGCAGAGCAGTTCATGCCCATGGACACGACGCCGCGAAGCTTGCTCTTCTTGATCTTGACGTCGCCGGGCAGGACAGCGCCGATCATGGCCGTGACGATGTGGTCGCCGGCCTCGAAGTTCTGCGCGCCGCAGACGATCTGCAGCGGAGCGGGATTGCCGTCGGCATCGAGGTTCTTGTCGCCCACATCGACCGAGCACACATACATGTGGTCGCTATCGGGGTGCGGGGTCTTGGTGAGCACCTTGGCGGTCACCACGTGGTCGAAGGACTCGCCCACGGTGTCGATCGCCTCGACCTCGGTGCCGGTACGGATATATTCGTCCGAAAGGGTCTTGGGATCCTCCGGAATATCGATCATGGTCTTGAGCCAGTCGTAAGAAACGCGCATGTAGCTCTCCTAGTTCTTAATCTCCGCAAAGGGAGGAATATCAAATGAAGACGTTCGCCTTAGGGTTGTCCAGGTGCCCCAGGTTGGCGTGAAAGAGGAGCGACGCGTACTAAAGGTACGCGAGCGACGGTTTGAACGCCAAGATGGGGTGCCTGGGCAAGCCTAAAATTGGTTGAGGAAGCGCATATCGCCTGTCATGAGCGTTCTGAGGTCGGGCAGGTCGTAGCGCAGGGCCGCGACGCGCTCGGCGCCAATGCCAAAGGCGAAGCCGGTGTACTTCTCGGGATCGATGCCGCAGTTGATCAGGACGTTGGGGTCGACCATGCCGCAGCCCAAGATCTCGATCCAGCCGCTGTGCTTGCAGAAGTTGCAGCCCTTGCCGCCGCACACGTGGCAGCTCACGTCCACCTCGCAGCTGGGCTCGGTGAAGGGGAAGAAGTGCGGGCGGTAACGCGTCTTGCGATCCTCGCCAAACATGCACTTAACAAAGTAGTCGAGCGTGCCCTTCAGGTCGCCAAAGGTGATGCCCTCGTCGACGACCAGGCCCTCGATCTGGTTGAACTGCGGCAGGTGGCAGGCATCGGCCGTGTCGGGACGGTAGACGGTGCCCGGGCAGATCATGTAGATGGGCGGCTTCTGCGACTCCATAGTGTGGATCTGCACGCCCGAAGTCTGGGTGCGCAGCAGCACGTCGGACTCGCCGTGGGCGTGAGCCTCGGGGTGCGCGACGCTGCCGGGGTTGTTGTCGACCACGTAGAAGGTATCGCGGGCCGAGCGGCTCGGGTGATCCATGGGAGCGTTGAGCGCGGTGAAGTTGTAGTAAGAGGTGTCGACCATGGGGCCGGACTCGACGGTGTAGCCGATGCCGCAGAAGATGTCCTCGGCCTCCTCGATGATTTGCTTGATCAGGTGCTGGTGGCCGATCTGCGGACGGATGCCCGGCAGCGTGATGTCGACGGCGTCGTGCTCGAGTGCGCGCTTGAGGGCGGCGGCCTTCATCTCGGTGTTTCGCTCGTCGAGCATGCCCTCGATCAGCTGGCGCATCTCGTTGGCGCGCTTGCCCATCACGGGACGATCCTCGGGGGCGAGCTTGCCCATCATGCGCATCAAGCCGGTGATACGACCCTTGCGACCGAGCAGCTCAACACGCGCAGCCTCGAGCTTGGCGGCGTCATCGGCGCCTGCGACGAGCTCCTTGGCCTCTTCCTCGAGTTTGACCAGATCATCAATCAGACTCATGTCTTCCCTTTCGTCTCTCGCGCATCCACTTGCCGCGGCGGCTGGAGCCACCCGGAGCTGCGGATGTGCGGCCCGGTTCGGTAACAAAAAAAACCGCCCTCGGGCATGTGCATTGCCCAAGGACGGTTGAATTCCGCGGTACCACCTTGTTTGACCCGGCGGATGTCTGGCCCGCCGTGCCCACTCTGCGCCCCTTATCGCGAGGCTCACGGCTTCCCTACTGGGGCTTCGCCGCCGCTAGCCGCGCGCCCGTTGAGGTCGCTGCTCGGGAGTGAACGCTTGGCCCTTGCCACCGCAGGAAGGCTTGCAGCCCATGACCTTCCCTCTCTTGCCGGCGACGCGGCGGGCAAAACCCTCTCCGTCAACGCATTGGGCTATAGGATACCACATTGTGTGGGCGTATCGCCGCGTTCCGTTTTGTTCGTGCTGGGTACAAGGCAGGTAGCTGTGCAAACTGGCCGCGCGCCCACCCGAAGCGCTCGGCTCACGAGATCAAGGATATGGTATGGGAAAGAAACTCGATAAGAAGGCCGAGCCTGCAGCGGGCAAGACATCCAAAGGCATGAAGGTCGATAAGGCCGTCAAAAAACTCCGCAAGCTCGAAGGCAAGCTGTGGACTCGTGAGTACCTGCTCAAGATTGCCGAGTTTGACGGCGCGACCATTGCCCCCGCCAACGGCGCCGCGGCCCGCGCCGATGCTATGGGCACCCTTGCTGGCGAGCATCACAAGCTGCTGACCAGCAAAAAGTCTGTCGAACTTGTGCGCTCGCTGGCACGAGAGACCGTCGCGGGCGGACATGTAGACGACCCGCAGCTGCTCGACGAGATCCGCGTGCTCGGCCGCGACCAGCGTGAGGCAAGCGTCATTCCCACCGAGGAGGCTGAGGCCTGGACCAGGCTCACCTGCGAGGCCGACGCCGTGTGGCACAAGGCCAAGACGGCCAATGACTGGGCGAGCTTTGAGCCCTATGTAGATAGAATCGTCGCCCAACTTAAGCATCAGGCCGAGCTCATGGACCCCAAGCGCGACCCATACGATGTTTGGCTCGACCAGTACGAGCGTGGCCTTTCCGCCAAGAGCTTCGACGCGTTTTGTGACGAGGTCAAGGCCACGGTCGTACCGCTCGTGCATGCCATTGGCGAGCGCGGCCAGCAGCCCGCTGCCGACTTTTTGCACGCCCGCGTGCCTGAGGCTGCCCAGCGCGCCATGAGCTTTGACCTTATGAAGCTCGTCGGCCTGGACCTGGACGACACCACGCTCGCCTTTACCGAGCATCCGTTTAGCGAGGGCTTCTCGGTGGGCGACGCACGCATCGCAACGCACATCTACGAGGACGACTGCATCTCCAACGTCTACAGCATCATCCACGAGGCGGGGCACACCATGTACGAGCTGGGCGTCAATCCCGCCTATGCGCGCACGTGCCTGGAGGGCGGCACCTCCATGGGCATCCACGAGAGCCAGAGCCGCTTCTTTGAGAACACCGTGGGCCGCAGCCGCGCCTTTATGGGACCGCTGCTGCAGGTGCTGCGCCGTCACGCGCCCGAGGCCTACGGCGACGTCGACGAAGACACGCTCTACCGCGCCGTGAACATCGCGCAGCCGTCGTTGATCCGCACCGAGGCCGACGAGCTCACCTATCCGCTGCATATTATGGTGCGCTACCAGATCGAGCGCATGCTGTTTGCCGGCGAGGCTACGGCCAAGGACATCCCCGCGCTTTGGAATCGCTTTATGGACGAGTACCTGGGCATTCCAGTTCCCGACGACACGCACGGCTGCCTGCAGGATACGCATTGGAGCGGCGGTTCGTTTGGCTACTTCCCCACGTATGCGCTGGGTAGCGCCTACGATGCCATGTTTGTGCCGGCCATGTGCCGCGACGGCGTCGACCTTACCGGTGCCTGCGCGAGCGGCGACTTGGCACCCGTCCGCGCGTGGCTGGGCGAGCACATTTGGCAGTGGGGCCGCGCCAAGGACGCGCCGGAACTCATCAAGGGTGCCTGCGGCATGGATTTTGACGCCCGCTACTACTGCAGCTATCTGCAGGACAAGTTCACCACGCTGTACGAGCTGTAAGGATTGACCAGCACGCCATCGCCAACGCCAACCATGTTGACGCCAATGTCTTGGCAACGTCAGCGAAAACGACCCTAAGCGAGCAAGGTGACGTGAAATGAAAGGGCGCTGACCTTCTGGTCGCGCCCTTG
>CABPXT010000067.1:0-10222 GCA_902461405.1 uncultured Collinsella sp. | reverse complement strand
CAGGCCCGCCCCCTCCGCCGCACACTGGGAACGCCACGTTGATGTCTGCTAAACCTTGCTCGCTCAGGCTAATGACTTTGTTGGGGATCGATAATTTGCCGCAAGGTGAACTTGCATTGGAGCGTATCGTCCTCTTCTCGCGCATCGTCAAAATCGAAGATCATGATGGCGCAGTTGGGGAGTTTTGTTGGGAGCTCGAAGCCCTCTGGGGCTGCAGCTTTGATGAATTGGCGGCTGGCGCTGCCGTGGCTTACTGCTAGGAGGGTTTCGATGCCCTCGGCGCCCATGAGATTGGTGAGGGTGCCCACCATGCGCTCCTGCAGGGCATGGCTTCCTTCTCCGCCAAATGGGATCAGGTCCTCGCCGGGGTCCCAGACGTCGGTGGGTAGGGCGTCGTGGGGGCCTTCTTCGAAGGTGCCGTAGCTGCGCTCGATGATGCCTTCGCAGGGCTCGACTGCTGCATCCCGGCCGAGGAGTTCGGTTGCGACGAGACTTGCCGTGTCCATGGCTCGGCCTAAGGGCGAAGAGACCACTTTATCGGGGACGACGTCGTGGGCCTTGAGCCATGCGGCTGCCATTCCCGCTTGTTTGCGGCCCAGGTCGGTCAACGGTGAATCGCAGCGGCCCTGGACCAGCTTTTTGACGTTGAACTCCGTCTGACCGTGGCGGAGTAGGTATAGGCGCTTCATGCTCTCCCCTTCTGCATAACTTGCTTTTTCGGCACAGCCCTACTCGTGGGTATGGCCTACGTAGTCCTCGTCAATCGTGATCTTGGCGACCGACTTGGGATATTCCGATTCGACCCGTTTCGCCAACGCGCGCTTCAGGTCCTCGGCGCTCATCGCCAAATCCGAGGGACGTACGCAGTCAAAGATCACGTTGGTGTGCGTGGGGCCCGGAACACAGCGTAGGTCGTGGATCGAGAGGCGGCTATCAATCTCTTGAGCCATAGCGTTGATGCGCAGACGCATGCTCGCCACCTTTGGATCGTCGGTCACGATGGGGTCGTAATGGAGCGTGACAATCATGCCGTCTTCGTTCCTAAATGCCTGTTCAATGTTGTCGAGCGTGTCGTGACTTTCCAGCGGGCTGGCCTCGGCTGCCATCTCGGCGTGAGCGCTTGCGAACTTTCTGCCTGGGCCGTAGTCGTGAACCATCAAATCGTGAACGCCCAAAACGCCGGGGTAGCTCATGATTTTGTCTCGAATGTGCTTGACCAGCTTAGGATCGGGCGCCTGGCCCAAAAGCGGGCTCATCGTATCCTGGATGAGTTCAAAGCCGCTCCAGCCAATATAGGCGCCAACGGCAAGGCCGACCCATGCATCTAGATTGATATGCGTCACCTGCGAAACAATCGCGCACGCCAACACGGCGCCCGTGGCTAGAACATCGTTCTTGGAATCCTGCGCGGTCGCATGCAGCGTCTCGGACTCAATGCGATCGCCGAGTTTTTGGTTGAGGGCCGCCATCCAAAGCTTTACGACCATCGAAAGCGCAAGGACTGCCACCAGGGCAAGCGAGAACTCGACAGGTTCGGGGTGGATGACGCGCTCAACCGAGGACTTGATAAGCTCAAGGCCGATCAGCAGCACGAGCGCCGCCACGACCAGACCCGAGAGATACTCGTAGCGGCCATGGCCGTAAGGATGCTCGGGGTCGGCCGGCTTGCCCGCCAGCTTAAAGCCAAGCACGCTCACGATGTTCGAGCTGGCATCAGACAGGTTGTTCATAGCGTCCGCCACAATCGAAACCGATCCCGACAGCACGCCAATTGCACCCTTCGCAGCGCAAAGCGCAACATTGGCGAGAATACACACTATGCCCGTCAACGTTCCCACGCGCGCACGGTCGCCCTGCGCACGACGAACAATCCACTCGACCATCCTCATCAGTCCCCACGGTACTACCTATATATCTATTGCTCAAACGGATTGTAGTGTAGCCACTTTGTCCTCCAGATACAAAAAGGCCGCAGCCCACACGGGCCGCAGCCTTGGAATATGACAAAGGAATCGTCCTTTTGTCGCACAGATTTAGGCGCTTGCTCCAGCAGCGCTCGCCACTGTTTCGAGCGAATCAGCTGCGTCTTCTGCCGCCTGCATCTTTGTCGGCACCACGCCAAAACAGCAGCTCAGCGCCGCAGACACCGCAAATGCTGCGCCGCCGGCAGCGCAGCACCACAGCAGATTCGAGATGCCGCCCGTGGCAAAGCCAATGACCATAAGAACATTCGTCATACCGATGGTATAAGCCGTAACGTGGCCTACGGCCGCAACAAGGCCTCCGACGGCGCCGCCAACGGCCATGCACGTCAGACACCTGCCATATTTAAAGCCGCATCCGTACAGCGCTGGCTCGCTTACGCCGCCAAGAATACCCGAGATTGAATAGCCCAGCATGAGCGCCTTCTCGTCCTTATCCGCAACGCGGAGCGACGCGCCAAAGGGCATACCCCAAACGGCGAACGTTGCCATCGTCGCGGCGATCAGGATGCACGAATCCGTTCCCACACTCATAAACTGCGCATAGGCGAGCGATAGGACAACGTTGCTGACACCCGCGATCTTAAGAAACTCCCAGCCCGCGGCAAGCCCCATGAGCGTGAGCAGCGACACGATGCCACCGGAATTGCCAAGCATAAACATAAGCTGTCCCAACAGCATGCCCAGATAGCTGCCTGCCGGCGCCGTAACACACAGCGACACCGGAACCATGACAAGCATGGTTGCAAACGGTACAAAAGAAAACGCCACAGCCTGAGGGATAGTGCGCTTAAAGAAACGCTCCACCTGCCATAGCACGGGCACCGAGATGAGAACCGGAATAACAGTCGTCGTGTAATCGTTGACCGGCGCGGGAAGTACACCATACACGAAAGTCATCGATGCCCCCGTCGTCGATGCGGCATCAACGAGCTTAAGCAGATCGGGCACAATCAATACGCCGCCCAGCATCATGCCCAGCTGCTCCGAGCAACCGAGCTGGCGGGCAGCGGCCCAACCAAGATAAATGGGCAAAAAGTAGTAGCCGGCGTTATACAGCCAGCTGTAAAACAGGCGATAGATTTCGGAATCGGCAGGCCATAGACCAAGCATGCCTTCGCCCATAATGACGGCAACGGTGCGGAACAGCGCCGCGCAGACAATAAACGGCAACGCCGACATCATGCTTTTGGACAGATAGTCCACCACGGCCATGGCGTTTGATGAAACCGTCGTTGTAAACGAGGTGTTAGAAACTTGTGACATGGAACGCCTTTCCCAATGTGACATGCGGACTGTCCCTTTGTCACATCGTGCGGTACTGACCGATTGCGCGGTACTTTTCGTAGCGGAGGTTTGTGAGGGTCGCGTCGTCGAGCTGCTCAAGCGTATCGAAGGCATCAAATGCCGAGGACATGACGGCACCGGCGATCTCCTCATGCGACAGGCCCCTATCGTCGACAATGCCGTCGATGATGCCGAGCGCCAACAGATCGGGGGCCGTGAGCTTAAGCGCCTCAGCGGCCTCATTCGCGCGCTCGGTATCCTTCCACAGGATCGACGCACAGGCCTCGGGGCTCACGACCGAATAGGCCGAGCTTGAGAGCATCAGGATGCGGTCGGCCACGGACAGCGCCAGCGCGCCACCAGAGCCGCCCTCGCCTGTCACCACCGAGACAATCGGCGTCTTAAGGCCGCTCATCTCCATGAGATTCTGGGCAATCGCCTCGCCCTGGCCGCGCTCCTCGGCACCGATGCCGCAAAACGCGCCCGAAGTATCAACCAGGCACAGAACCGGCCGACCAAACTTTTCGGCCTGGCGCATCAGACGACGCGCTTTGCGGTAACCCTCGGGATGCGCCATGCCAAAGTTGCGGCGCATACGCTCTTTGGTCGTGGTGCCGCGCTCGATGGCGATGACCGTTACGGGGCGTCCGTCTTTCCAGCCAATGCCAGCCACCACAGCGGCGTCGTCGCCAAAGTAACGGTCGCCGTGCAGCTCTACGAATCCGTCGAGGCCCAACGAGATCATCTCGCCTGCCGTGGCGCGGTTCGCCGAGCGAGTCTGTTTGACGATTTCGAGCGCGCTTTTTGGTGCGGCCGAGCGCTTAAACAATTGTCCCAGCCTTTTGCCGCGACGACCCGTATGCACGATCTCATGCGGTGCCCCCAGGCCGGGCGCGCGCCCTTCGTGCAACGCCAGCAGCTCGCCTACCGTGAGCGCAATCTCGCCACGCGGAACGACGGCATCGCAAAAGCCGTGCTCCAGCAAAAACTCGGAGCGCTGGAATCCCTTGGGCAGGCGCTTGTGCATGTTCTGCTCGATCACGCGCGGGCCGGCAAATGCCGTCAGGGCATCGGGCTCGGCCAGGATAATGTCGCCCTCCATGGCAAAGCTCGCGGTTACGCCTCCGGTCGTGGGGTCGGTGAGCACCGTGATGTACAGGCCGCCCGCCTCGCTGTGGCGCCTAACCGCCGCAGAAATCTTGGCCATCTGCATAAGCGAGGTCACGCCCTCTTGCATGCGGGCGCCGCCCGAAACGGTAAAGCCGACAACTGGCAATCCCAGCTCGGTCGCACGCTCAAATGTGCGACAGATCTTCTCGCCCACCACGGAGCCCATCGAGCCCATCATAAAGTTGGCGTCCATAAAGAAGAGCGCGGTATCGCAGCCGCGGATTTTACCCCTGCCGCACACGACGGCATCGCGCTCGCCCGAACGCTCGCTCACGCTCTTGAGCTTGTCGGCATAGCCGGGAAACGAGAGGAAGTCCTCTGACGCCAGTTCGGCATCCCACTCCTCAAAGGTACCCGCGTCGACCGTCATGCGCATACGGTCGCGCCCGCTCACGCGAAAATGCTTGCCGCAACGGGGGCACACCTCGAGGTTGTCGTGCAGGCGTGCCTCATCGATCACACGGCGGCACTCCGGGCACTTGATAAACACGTGGCGCGCGGGAAACTCGGCGCATGACTCGGTCATCGGCCCCTCGAGGACGTTGACCGTCTTCGCTTTTCTATTCATCAGCATAGAGATGCCCCATCAGATCGGTGTGATACATGCCCGACAAGAACTCGTCGTTTGCCAGCACGTCGAGCTGAAGCTCGCTGTTTTCGCTCACGCCCTCAATCACGAGCTCGCCTAGGGCCGAGCGCATCTTGCGAATGGCGCCGTCACGCGTGGGCGCACACACGATGAGCTTGCCGAGCATGGAGTCGTAGTACGGCGGAACTTTCGCACCGGTAAACATGGCGGAATCCCAGCGCACGCGCGGGCCACCCGGCACACGCAACGCGGTGACCGTTCCGCACGACGGCAGATAGTCCGGCGTTTCGGCATTGATGCGGCACTCCATGGCGTGGTTGCGCACCGGCATGTCCTCCTGCTCAAAGGGCAGAGGCTGGCCGGCTGCCACGCGCAGCTGCCACTTGACCAAGTCGGTATCGGTCACAAACTCTGTAACCGGATGCTCCACCTGCAAGCGCGTGTTCATTTCCATAAAGTAGAAATTGCCGTCGTCCGAATACAGGAACTCGATGGTACCGGCTCCTTCGTAGCCGACGGCACGAGCCAGGTCACGCGCTGCTCTGTGCATGCGAGCACGAATGTCATCGTGTCCGTCGAGGCACGGCGCGGGGCTCTCCTCGATTAGCTTTTGGTTGCGGCGCTGCACCGAGCACTCGCGCTCGCCGAGCGAAAACACATGACCCTGCTTATCGGCCATAATCTGCACCTCAACGTGGTGCGCCGGCGTGACGAACTTCTCCATGTAGCACTCGCCGTCGCCAAAAACGGCCTCGCCCTCGGCACGCGCCTCGATGAACGCCTTTGCCGCATCTTCCACGCGCTCGACCTTGCGAATACCGCGACCGCCGCCGCCCGCGCGCGCCTTAATAAGCACGGGGCAGCCGTTGCTTCCTCGGGGCTTTTGAGCAAATCGCAGCCCGGCACGATGGGCACGCCCGCAGCAGCGGCCGTTCGGCGTGCGGCGTCCTTGTCGCCCATGCTGTCGATCACCTCGGCCGAAGGACCGACAAACGCCAGACCGAACTTGTCGCAGTCGCGCACGAAGCTCGCCTTCTCGGAAAAGAAGCCATAGCCGGGATGAATTGCCTTAGCTCCCGACTTTACGGCACAGGTGAGCACGGCATCGTCGTTGAGGTAGCTCTCGGCAAGACGCGGGCCCGCCGATGCAATACGCCTCGTCGGCAAGCTGCACGTGTAGCGCGTCCGCATCGGCCGTGGAATAAACGGCGACGGTCTTGATGCCCATATCGCGGCACGCGCGGATAACACGGACCGCGACTTCGCCGCGGTTGGCGATGAGCACTTTGTCGAACATGGAGCCTTCCTTAACTTTCGTGCATGAGTGCAAAAGACATATCGGCGCGGCAGCAAACCTCACCGTTGACGCTCGCAGTACCCGTCGCAAAGCGGAACGGCCCGCGCGCACGCGTGATGGAGCACACCAGATCCACCGTGTCGCCCGGGCGCACCGGACGCTTAAAGCGCACCTTGTCCAGACTCGTGTAGAACGGCGTCGCGCCGCGCGCCTCCTCATCGCCCATCAGCAGCACGCAGCAGTTCTGGGCGAGCATCTCGCACTGAATCACGCCGGGGACGACCGGGTTTCCCGGAAAATGCCCCTGCAAAAAGTACTCGTCGCCCGTAATCGTGATCTTGCCGTGGGCCTCGTCGCCCACCAGCTCGGCTTCGTCGAGCAAAAGCATCGGCTCGCGATGCGGCAACAGCTTCTTGAGCTCTTCTTTATTCATGGATATCACCTATCCGATCCTCATGAGGCAGCTGCCAAACTCCACGAGGTCGCCGTCGGCCACGCAGATCTCGAGCACCTCACCGTCTGCCTCGGCCGTCACCTCGTTGAGAACCTTCATGGCCTCGATGATGCAGAGGGTCTCGCCGGCCTTGACCTTGGAGCCCACGCGCACAAACGGCTCGTCGCCCGGCGCAGGGGCAGCATAGAAGACGCCCACCATGGGAGCAGTCACCTCGGTGCCCTTGGGCTCCGGCGCGGCGGCAGGTGTTTGCGTGGCGGGTTCCGATGCGGCAGGCGCGACTGTGGGAGCTGCAACTTGAGCGGCCACGGCACCCGGCATAGGCATGGGCACGGCAACCGGCTGCGCGGCACTCGCGCGCTCGAGTTCGACCGCGGTGCCATCGGGCTCCTCAACACGTACGCGCGTAAGGCCGCGGTCCTCCATCACATCGGCTATCTCGGCAAGTCTTTTGGAATCCATGCTCTAGCTCCTCGTATATCTACGCAGCGCGATGGCGGCGTTGTGCCCGCCAAAGCCCAGGTTGGTCGAAAGCGCCCAGGTAAGGTCGGCGCGAACCGCTCGATTAGGCGTGTAATCAAGATCGCAGGCGGGATCGGGCGTGTGGTAGTTAATGGTCGGGGGCACCACGCCCTGCTCGAGCGCCATGGCACAGGCCATGACCTCGATGGCACCCGTGGCACCGATCATGTGCCCGGTCATCGACTTGGTCGACGAGACGTGCGCGGCGCGTGCCGCGTCCTCGCCGAGCGCCCGCTTAATGCCTGTCGTCTCGGACGAATCGTTGAGCTTGGTCGAGGTGCCGTGGGCGTTGATGTAGAGACCCTCGGAAGGCTTGACGTCGCCCTCGGCTACCGCCAGCGATATCGCACGGGCAATGCCGGCGGCATCGGGGTCGGGGCTCGTAATGTGATAGGCATCATCGGTGTTGCCGTAGCCCACGACCTCGGCATAAATGTGCGCACCGCGCGCCTGCGCATGCTCCATGTTCTCGAGTACCAGCACGCAGGCGCCCTCACCCATCACAAAGCCATCGCGGTCTGCGTCGAACGGGCGGCAGGCCGTCACGGGATCGGGGTTGGTGGTCAATGCGCGGCAGGACGTAAAGCCTGCAACAGCATCGGGGATAATGGCCGCCTCGGCACCGCCCGCGAGGATCGCGTCGGCATAGCCGTGCTTGATAGCACGGAACGCCTCGCCCACCGCATGGGCCGAGGTCGCGCACGCAGTCACGACTGGCAGGGTCGGTCCCTTTGCCTTGTGACGGATTGCGATATTGCCCGATGCCATGTTGGGGATCATCATCGCAATCATATAGGGCGATGCGCGGCGAGGTCCACGATCGGCGATCGTGTGGACGTTGTCGACGAGCGTCGTCATGCCGCCCACGCCCGAGCCCACGTAGACGCCCAGGCGCTCACGATCGATGGCGCCTTCGACATCAAAGCCCGCATCGTGCATTGCCTCGTCCGAAGCCGCCATCGCAAACTGAACGCAGGGGTCGAGATGCTTGGCGTCACGCTTGCCAAAGTACTCGTTGCCGTCAAAGCCCTTGACTTCGGCCGCCACCTTGACGGTAAACGCATCGGTATCGAAGTGCGTGATCGGGCCGATGCCACAGGCCCCGGCGCACATGGCCGCCCAGGTGGCAAGCGCGGTGTTGCCGAGCGGCGATACGGCACCGATGCCGGTGATTGCAACTCTCTGTTCCATCATGGTCTCCTCATCCAAGCCGTTCTTCGGCCCTGGTTTCTACATCGCCATTCCGCCGTCGACGCGCACGACCTCGCCCGTAATGTAAGCAGCCGCATCGCTCGCTAAAAAGCGCACCACGCCGGCCACTTCCTCGGGACGTGCCATGCGCTTAAGGGGAATCTGTTCCTCGGTTGCCGTACGCACCTTCTCCGAGAGCTTTGCCGTCATATCTGTCTCGACAAACCCGGGGGCGACCGCGTTCACTCGTACGCCGCGGGGCGCAAGCTCGCGCGCCACCGCCTTGGTAAGCCCTATCACGCCCGCCTTGGAAGCAGCGTAGTTGGCTTGCCCGGCATTGCCCATCAGGCCCACGACCGAGCTCATGTTGACGACGCAACCGCCGCGCTGGCGCATAAAGGTCTTGGTGAGCGCGCGCGTCATATTGAATGTTCCCTTGAGATTGACATCGAGCACGCGGTCGAAGGCGTCATCGCCCATGCGCATGAGCAGGCCATCGCGGGTGATGCCGGCGTTGTTGACGAGCGCCCAAATGGAACCAAAGTCGTTGAGGACCGCTTCCACGCACGCGTTGACGGCAGCGGGATCGGCCACGTCGCATTGATATGCGCGTGCCGTGGCGCCAACCGCCTCACAGGCTTCGCACGTCTTGCGCGCCGCATCGACGCTGCCGGCATAGACGACGGCGATATCAAAGCCGTCCTCCGCCAGACCGACAGCGCAGGCGCGGCCGATACCCCGCGAGCCGCCCGTGACCAGTGCCACGCGACGTGAGTCGTTGCGCTCGAGCGCGCCGTTGTTCAAGTTGCCCATGTCATTCCTTTCGGGTTACAGCCCTGTGGACTATGCGAGCTCGTCGGCAATAGCTGCGACCTGCTCGGCCGTTTCGCACGAATACACGCGAACGTCGCTCAGCGTACGCTTGACCAGGCCCGACAGCGTTTTGCCAGGGCCGACCTCAATAAACGTGTCGATGCCCTGATTCTGCAGAGTATGCAGCGTGTCGACCCAACGAACGGCATGACTCACCTGATTGGCCAAGACATCCGATGCCGCTCGCGGGTCCGCCGGATAGGGCGCCGCCGTCATGTTTGCCATGACCGGAATCAGCAGCGGTGACGGCGCGTGGCCGGCTTGGATATACGTCGCCAGCCCCTCAGTCGCCTCGGCCATATAGGGGCTATGAAATGCGCCCGACACCGCGACTTTCATAGCGCGGCCGCCAGCCTCTTTTACTAGGACGTCGAGCTCCTGCAGCGCCTCGGGCGCTCCGGCAACAACCGTCTGCTGCGGACTGTTGTAGTTGACCGGCCAGCAGTCCTCGCCGGCCTGTTTTGCCAGGTTCTCGACTTGCGCCGCATCGAGCTTGATGACGGCGCGCATGCCGCCCGGATGGCGCTCGGCAGCCGCGGCCATCAGCGCCGCGCGCTCGCACACGAGCTCAAAGCCCGCTCGCGTATCGAACGCCCCCGCAAAGGTGAGCGCGGCGACCTCGCCAAGCGAAAAACCCGCACAGGCGGTAGGTACCACGCCGCGCTCACGCAGGGCGGCAGCCGCTGCCAGATCGTGAACGAACACGCACGGCTGCGTGTTCTCGGTCTGCGAGAGTTCCTCCTTGGAGGCGCTTCGGCACTGCTCACTGGTCCCCGGGCGCACCTCGTCGACAATGGCGAACACCTCGGCGGCCGCCGGCGATGCCTCGATCAGGTCGACGCCCATCGCGGGGTGCT
>CABPXT010000066.1:0-10404 GCA_902461405.1 uncultured Collinsella sp. | reverse complement strand
TGTAGCCGTCCCGGGCCGGGGGCAAGACCCCCGCCGGCATCGCCGATGCCCTCGCGGCCGCTAAGACCGCGCTCGGCGCCTAAGAGTCTAGGTAATCGCTGTGGTCGCGCTTGCGCTGGACATAGGGGAGACCAGGATCGGCATCGCCGTCTCGAGCCGTGATGGCAAGATGGCGATGCCTGTCAAGGTGCTCCCGGCTGCAGAGGTCACCGGTATGGCCAAGACGTTCCGCTACCTGGTCGAGGACTATGAGCCCGATATCCTGGTAAGTGGGCGTCCCCTGACCATGGCCGGTGAGCCCGGTCCCCAGGCCGAGCGTGTTGCCGCTGTTGCGCAAAAGATTGCCGACGAGCTCGATCTTCCGTTGGAGTTTGAGGACGAGCGCCTGTCCTCGCAAGAGGCCAAGCGTATCCTGCGCGAGCAGGGCCTCAACGAAAAACAGATGAGGGGCAAGATTGACATGATTGCCGCCAGCCTGTTTTTGCAGACGTGGCTTGATCGTAAAAACGAGGAGGTTTCGCATGCCTAGCGCTCCCGATCCGCGCCAGCCGAATCGTACACGTCAGCCGGCGTCGCGCCCTGCCCAGCCTGGCCAGCGTCCGGCACAGCCGACCCAGCGCGCAGCTCAGTCTGCCGCGCGCCCGGTGCAGTCCTCCTCTCGTTCGGCCCAACCTGTTCAACGGACGGGTCAGCAGCCTTCTGCTCGTTCGGTTCAGTATCCGGCTTCTCACGCGGCTCAGCAGCCCACTGCTCGTTCGGCTCAGCCTGCAGGCGGTGCTCGCTTTAAGCAACAGGCACCTACCCAGCGAACGCAGGTCCCCCAATCGCATTCGCATCACGCTCGCGGTTCGCATGGCGTTGCTCCGGCGACTCGCTCGAGCTACAACACGCATGCTCGTCGCGGTGCTCAAAAGAAGAGTTCTCCGGTTCCTATGATCATCGGCGTTGTGGTGGCCGTAATCGCGCTTGCTACTATCGCTTTCTTTGTCGTGCCTGCCGTCAAGGGCTTCTTTGCCGGTGAGGATACGAAGGTCACGGCTGGCCAGCAGGTTACGGTGACCATTCCCGACGGTGCTTCGGGTGATGCGATCGCCTCGATTCTCTCCGAGAACCATATCGTCGAAAATCCCAAGGATTACTACGCGGCGGTGAAAAAGCTTAACGCCGATATGTCGCTTAAGCCTGGCACCTACTCGTTCACCACACTCATGGATGCGACCAAGGTTGTTCAGCAGCTCATGGAAGGTCCTAACGCGGGCTCCAATGCGCTGACTATCCCTGAGGGCCTGACGGTCGATCAAGTCGCCGACCGTGTGGCCCAGGCCTACGACAGCATCTCTAAGGAAGACTTCCTCAACCAGGCTAAGGCCTCCAATTACGTGGATGACTATAGCTTCCTTAAGGGCGCCGCCAACGACTCGCTCGAGGGTTTCTTGTTCCCCAAGACCTATTCGTTGGGTGATTCGCCGACGGCCGATGACGTGATTCGCGCCATGCTCGATCAGTTTAAGACTGAGTACAAGTCGCTTGACTTTGCGAGCTGCGAAGCCAAGATCAAGGAGCGCTACGGTGTGGAGATGTCCGACTACGACATCGTTAACTTGGCCTCTATCGTTGAGCGCGAGGGCCTCAACGCCGATCAACGTGCGCACGTGGCCTCGGTCTTCTACAACCGCCTTGCCGGCAAGCTCGACGGTCTGCGCTATCTCAACAGCGATGCGACCATGATGTATGTCACCGGTGGCGAGGTTACCGCCGACGACCTGCAGAGCGATAGCCCATATAACACCTATAAGCACGAGGGCCTGCCACCCACGCCCATCTGCTCTCCGTCGCTCGAGGCACTCAAGGCCACGCTTGAGCCGACCGACTCCGATGACCTGTATTTCTACATTACGCAGGACGAGGAGTACTTCTCGCAAAACTACGAAGAGCATCAACAGTCTTGGAATTAGCATGAGGATTTTTAGCCCCAAACGATACGTCGCCTCGGTCGATCGCATCGACCTTGATACCCTGTGGGCCGACGGCAAACGCGCCATTCTGCTCGATCGCGATAACACTCTGGTGCCGCGCGACACCGAGCAGGTTCCCACTGCGGTTTCCGCTTGGCTCGACGCCGCCCGCGCCAAAGGCTTTAAGCTGTGCATGGTGTCCAACAACTGGCATCGCGACCAGGTCATGAGCTCTGCACGCGAGCTGGGACTTGAGGCCATTAGCCACGCCATGAAGCCCGCCCCGTTTGCCTTGAAGGCGGGTCTTAAGCGCCTCGGCGCCACGGCAGACGAGGCGGTGCTGATCGGCGATCAGCTGTACACGGACGTGTGGAGCGGTAATTTTGCCGGCGTTGACACTATTCTGGTCAAGCCGCAGGCAACCCAGGACCTGTGGTACACGCAGATCTTCCGTATCTTTGAGCGCCGGGCCCTGCGCGACCTTCCCTGCGAGGAATAGGTTTCGCCATGTCTCAGCACATCAAACACGGCTGCGACCATATTTTCTTTATCGGCTTTTTGGGCGCGGGCAAATCGACGCTCGCGCGCAACGTCGGCACTATGTTCAAGCGGCGTTTTATCGATACCGATCGTTTGGTTGTGCGTCGATGCGGCAAGTCGGTGACCGAGATATTTGAGACCGAGGGCGAGGATCGTTTTCGTGAGCTTGAGACCTCGGCACTCCGTTCGCTTCAAAGCGAGCGCAGCCTGCTGGTGTCGTGCGGGGGTGGCATCGTCGAGACGCCGTTGAACATTGAACTGATGCACGAGATGGGTACATGCGTGTACCTCGAAGGCGACTTTGAGGACTCTTTGCGCCAGATTCGCCGTTCTGATACCCGGCCCGATTTCCGCTCGCCCGAGCATGCTGCGCGCCTGTTTGAGCATCGCCGTCCGCTGTATCGCCAGGCCGCCGATATTACCCTTGATATTCGCAACAAGTCCTTCGAGGACGTTTCCTACCTTTGTGCCGAGATGCTTTTGGAGCGTGGACTGCTATGATTCGCCGTCAACTGATCAATTTCCAAAACCGCAGCGTCGATGTCCGTGTCGGATTGGGCGCGTTCGATGAGCTGCCGCGCATGTTTGCCTCGGTTGTGGGCAAGCCTAAGCGCGCGATGGTGGTTTGGAACGACGCCACATCCGAGCGTTTTGGCGAGGCTGTCGAGCATGCACTGGTTGACGCCGGCTTTGTCGTTTCGCCGCTCGTCCTCGAGGTTTCGCCTGCCGGTGCTACGCTGGCCGATGCCGATGCTGTCTTTGGCGCCCTGTCGGCTAACGGCATTACCTGCGACGATCTCGTTGTCGCTGTCGGTGACACGGCGACCTGCTCGGTCGTTTGCTGGTGTGCCAATCAGTGGTGCGGTCGCACCGAGTGCGCCTTGCTGCCGACGACGTTCGACGCCATGCTCACGGTCGCGACGACCATGAAGCCGCTCGTCGCCTCGTCGGCGCATGCGCTTCCCGCTATCGCATTCCGTCCTGAGCCGGGCTTGGTCGTGTGTGACCTCGACCTTGTTCGCGAGGCGGACCCCGAGGACCTCAAGCTCGGCTATGTGGTACTTATAGGCACCATGCTTTCGAGCAGTAAGTCCCGCTGGAATCAGTTTATTGAGACCGTCCCCGAGATTCTCGCGGGCGAGGAGGTCGCGCTCGTCAATGCCGTTCAGTGGTCCCAGACTGCCCGTAAGGACGTGCTTATGGCCACGAACCCGAGCGCCCGCCATGCGCTCGATTTTGGCAAGACGGGGGAGCGTACCCTGCGCGCCTGCCTGGGCAAAGCCGCGTCGCAGGTCCCTGCCTACCAGCTGTTGTCCGAGGGCATGCGCTTTGAGGCGCGCCTAGCACATGATGCCTGCGACTTTGATATCGATTACGTCTTTGAGGTCGATGACTGCCTGGAGGACTTTGGTATCGAGGAGCTCGCCTTCGATCTGGAGCCTGCCGCATATATCGAGGAGTTCCGCAGGCAGCAGTTTGCCCGCTCGAACCGTAGCATGTTGCCGCTGCCCGCGGCACTCGGCGCCATTCGTCTAACGAGCGTTGAGGACGAGGTTCTTGAGCGCCATGCTCACGCCTACTTGGCTTCTCGTAAAGAACTTCTCTAAGATTTATTGACATCCATCGTCTTTCGTATCATGTTGAGGGGCGGGTTTTCAGTCGGTTGTGGATCGCGTGCGAATCCATTTTCCGATCGAGGCCCGTCCCGTCTTTATAGAGACAACAAGAAAGGAATCTGCATGTCTGAGTTTGCAGCCGGTCCTGCCGGTCGTATCGAGCGTGTCCGTACCCTGATGGCTGAGCGCGGCTACGATGCCATCGTCGTGCGCGACGAGGCCAACCTTCGTTGGCTCACGGGCGTGAAGGGCGTCTTCGACTACACCTTCGAGTTCCCGCACGCGGCGTTTATTACGGCTGACCAGTGCCTGTTCCATACCGACTCGCGCTACCTCAACAGCTTTGAGGAGAACACGCCCGCTGGCAGCCCCTGGGTCTACGACATGGACGAGGGCACCATCCCCGGTTGGGTCGCCGGCAAGATCGCGGCCAACAAGTGCCGCGTCTGCGCTGTCGAGGACGACATGCAGATCAACTTCTACCAGGGTATCCAGCGTGGCCTGGAGGATCGTTCCGTCGCCTGCATGCTGCCGCTGATGCATGACGACATTCGCAAGATGCGCGCCATCAAGGACGCCGAGGAGATCGAGCTCATGCGCCATGCGCAGTCGATTACCGACGCCGCCTTCCAGCACATGCTCGGCTTTATTAAGCCCGGCATGACCGAGAAGCAGGTTCGCAACGAGCTCGAGAACTTTATGTTCGCCAACGGCGCCGACAGCCTGGCCTTCGGCTCCATCGTGGCGAGCGGCCCCAATACCGCCAACCCGCATGCCGTTCCGAGCGACCGCGTGATCGAGAAGGGCGACTTCGTCCTCATGGATTACGGCGCGGGCTACTGCGATTATCGTTCCGACATGACGCGCACCGTCGTGATGGGCGAGCCCACGCAGGAGCAGCTTGACCTGTACGCGCTCGTGCGCCGTACGCACGAGGAGTGCGTCGCCGCCATCCATCCGGGCGTCGAGGGCAACGACATTTTTAAGCTTTCCAAGAAGATCATTGGCGATGCCGGCTATGGCGATTACTACAACCATGGTCTGGGCCACGGCGTCGGTATCGACATCCACGAGCTGCCCAACTTCAACCGCAGCAAGAATATCATCGAGGTTGGCTCGGTTATCACCATGGAGCCCGGCGTGTACCTGCCCGGTGTTGGCGGCGTGCGCTTGGAGGACTACGGCGTGGTCACCGAGAACGGCTACGAGCCCTTCACCAAGACGCCGCACGACCTTCACGTCATCGATTGCTAGCCCATTTCGATAGATTTTTGGGGCGGGGCGTCCGGATCGATTCGGACGCCCCGCGTTCTCTTTTTATGCGCTCGCTGCAGGTGCCGTCTGCAAGTGTATAATTTCCGTCGTATGTAATTTGGACGCTTGTGCGTTCTGCCCATAACAAGAAAGGTCGCTATGCCTACCATTTCTACCGCCGACTTTAAGAACGGCCTCGGTCTCCGCATCAAGGACAAGGTCTACACCATCGTCGAGTTCCAGCATGTCAAGCCGGGCAAGGGCGGCGCGTTTGTGCGCTACAAGACCCGCGACATCAAGAGCGGTCGCGTCGTCGAGAACACCTGCAACGCCGGCACCAAGTTCGAGAGCGTCATGCTCACCACCCGTGAGTTCCAGTACCTCTACAACGATGGCGCCGATTACATCTTCATGGACAACGAGACCTATGAGCAGGTTCCCGTTCCCGAGGACATGGTGGGCGAGAACTCCAAGTGGCTGCGCGAGAACGACATCTGCCAGCTGCTCTTCGCCGACGATGAGCTCATGGGCGTGACCCCGCCGATGTTCATCGAGACCACCATCGTCCAGACCGACCCGGGCTTTAAGGGCGACACCGTCCAGGGTTCCACCAAGCCGGCCACGATCGACACCGGCGCTGTCATCCAGGTCCCCATGTACCTCAACGAGGGCGAGGTCATCAAGGTTGACACCCGCGACGGCAAGTTCGTCTCCCGCGTCTAGCAACCAACTCTTCTAGGAGGACTCATGCCCCAGGAAATCAAGATTGACGGCATCGGCATTTCGCCCGATGTTCTGACCGCCATCGTCTCGCGCGCCGTGTCGGATGTCGAGGGCATCGCCTCCGTTGGCGTCAAGGACCTTGCCACCAACCTTGTCTCCATGATGCTCTCGTCCAAGGCCCCGGCTTCCGAGCCGGCGGTCGAGGCCGAGGTCATCGGCGACAAACTCGCGCTCACCGTGCGTGTCGTGGTGTTCTTTGGCTATCCGTTCAAGAAACTCGCCGAGGCCGTTCGCGCCGCTGTAGTCGCCGCCATCGATGCCCAGGTGGGTGTCGAGGTCGAGCGCGTTGACGTTTGCATTGACGGCCTCGTTTTCCCCAAGGAGTAACCTTTGAGCCTTAAGGTTTATCGCGGGCGTACGCTTGCCCGCAGTCAGGCGCTGCAGCTGCTGTTCCAGGCCGAGGCCACGGACAGCCCGCTCGAGCGCGTCCTCGAGGGCGATTTCCTGATCTCGAAGGGTCCCCTCGACCCCTATGCGCTGGAGCTTTGCCGCGGTGCCTACGAGCATATCGATCGCATCGACTGTGCCCTGCGCGCCGTCGCCAAGAACTGGGATCTTATGCGCATGCCCGGCGCCGACCGTAACCTGCTGCGTATCGCCGTCTACGAGATGCGTTTCCTCACCGACGAGGAGGTCTCGGACGCTATCGTGATCAACGAGGCCGTCGAACTTGCCAAGGCCTATGGCACCGACCAGTCCGCGTCGTTCGTCAACGGCGTGCTGGGCAAGATCGCGCGCAGCGAGGAGTTGCCGGGCGAGGACCTGTACCAGGAACTGCTGGCCGAGGATCGCGCTCGCGAGGAGGCCCAGGCTGCTGAGGCTGCCGCCAAGGTCGCTGCCGCTCAGGCTACCGCCGGTGTACTTGCCGAGGATGTGGACGCTGCTGAGGCCGTCGAGGCCGACTCCGTCGAGGAGTAGCCATGCCAGAGGGTTCTGTCCGCAACTTTGACGAGATTTCGGACCGTCTGGACCAGATCATCGCTACCGTTCGCTCCAAGGATACGTCCTTGGAGCGTTCACTCGATCTGTTTGACGAAGCGATTGAGCTGGGCTCCCGCGCGGTCGATATGGTCGACAAGTTTGAGCTGACGCCGCGTGAGGCCGATAAGCTCGAGCAGGAATACGATGAGGATGCGGCTAACGAATCCCAGGATAGCTAGGCCGCATCTCCGGATACGAATGGTTGATGGCATTCATGAAACGCGTGCATCTTGATGACGAACTGATTTCACAGGGCATCTGCGCCGATCGCGCGGATGCCCTTCGCACTCTTATGGCCGGATTGGTCTCGAGTGGCGGCGAGCGCTTGACTTCGCCGGGCCTTAAGGTGATTCCGGGTCTGCCACTGCACGTGAAGGGGCGCATTCCCTATGTTGGCCGCGGCGGTCTTAAGCTCGAAGGCGCGCTTGATGCGTTTGGCATCAATCCGACGGGCCTTAGCTGTCTGGATGTGGGCTGCTCTACCGGCGGCTTTACCGATTGCCTGCTCAAGCGCGGAGCTGCGACCGTTGTCTCGGTGGACGTGGGTCGCGCCCAGTTCGATTGGTCGTTGCGTCAGGATGATCGCGTGACGCTGCATGAGCGCACAAACGTGACGCAGCTGCCTGAGCTTGGCTATGCCTGTGCCATCGACCTGGCTGTATGTGATGTCTCGTTTACCGGCATCGCGAATATCATCGACGCCGTGCTGGCGTGCCTGAAGCCTTCGGGTTCGTTCTGCACGCTCGTAAAGCCCCAGTTTGAGGCGCCGGCTGCGCTGGTGGGCGAGCGCGGTATCGTGACCGACCCCGCCGTCCGCCGCGATACGCTCGTGGCGGCGATTGAGCTTTTTGCCGCCAAGGGCCTGTTCCCGCTTGACGTGTGCGTGTCGCCCATCCATGGCGCTAAGGGCAACGTTGAGTTTTTCCTGTACGGCACAAGGTTTGCCCCTGGTGAACGCACCGACGATGAGCTGCAATCCCAGGTATCGGCTTTGAGCGAGAAAGCTGCAACGCTATGAAGGTCTTTCTGGTTCCCAATTACTACAAGCAAGAGGCGGTCGAGAGCGGCCTGATGCTCGAGCTTTGGCTTTCGCGCCAGGGCTACGAGGTCGCATGGGCTGCCGACCAGCGATCGAAGATTCAAAGCACGCCTGATATTGATGGCTCAGATCTGGTCATTACGCTCGGCGGCGACGGTACGTTGCTGCGCGCTGCCCGCATCCTCAACCATCGCGAGATTCCTATCCTTGGTCTTTCCTATGGTCACCTGGGCTTTTTAACTGCTGCGAGCCCCGAGGAGCGCGACATTCTGCAGGTCGTGAGCGATGCTCTGTCCGGTGAGCTGCACGTGAGCCGCCGCGCCACCATCGCCGCGGATATCGTGTCCGTGCGCGACGATGGCACGAAGGATGTCGTGCGCACGTTTGCCCTCAACGATATGGCACTTACGCGCGGCCCCCTGTCCGATATGGTTGAGTTTGACATCACGGTGTCCGGCCATCATATCGATCGCCTGCGCGGCGACGGTGTCGTCGTTTCGACGGCGACCGGCTCCACCGGCTATGCGCTTTCCGCCGGCGGTCCCATTGTCAGCCCCGATTACACGGGTATGGTCTGTGTGCCCATCGCCCCGCATACCATTCAGGCTCGCGCTTTTTTGACCTCGCCGAGTGATGTCGTCGAGATCTTTATGTCTGATGACCGTCCGAGTGTTCCGGCGATCGCTATCGATGGACAGTTTATTACCTGCGATGGCACCGTTGAGAGCGTGGCGGTGCGTCGCGGTCCCGGAGATGTGCTGCTTCTCGATTACGGTCCCGAGAGCTTCTATAACTCCGTGAGCCGCGTGTTCTACGGAGTGCGTCATGATCGATGAGCTGCAGGTTTCCAACATTGCACTCATTCGCGAGGCGACGCTGGTGCCGAGTGCGGGCCTAACGGTTTTGACTGGCGAGACCGGTGCCGGCAAGACCGCGCTGCTCTCGGCCCTCAAGCTCATTTTGGGCGAGCGTGCAGATTCGTCGACCGTGCGCGAGGGAGAGGCGCTGGCGAGCGTCGAGGCGCGCTTGTTCGACGGCCCGCACGACACGGAGGGCTTTACCGTGCAGCGCAGCCTTTCTGCCGAGGGTCGCAGCCGCGTCAAGATTGACGGCCGCATCGCCAGCGTGCGCGAGCTTTCCGAGCGCGTCGGCGTGATGATGGATCTGTGCGGCCAGCATGAACATCAGCGTCTGCTCGATCCGGCGCATCATGTTGCCATGGTTGATGCCTGGGCTGGTCGCTCTGCGCTCGAGGCGCTCGACCGTTACCGCGCCTGCTTCAAGGCGTCGCGTGCGGCTGCCAAGGAGGTCCGTCGCGTAGAGGAGGCGTCGCGTGCGCAGGGGAGTCGCGTCGAGGAGGCGCGCTTCGCCCTGGAGCGTATCGCCGAGGTCGACCCCAAGCCGGGTGAGTATGAGGAACTCGAGGAACTGCTGCCGCGCTCCGAACATGCCGAGGTACTGGTTGCCACAGCTAACGATGCCCATGCATCGCTTGCCGCCGAAGGTGGAGCGCTCGATGCCGTGAACAGCGCCGTGGCAGAACTGTCGCGCATGGTGACCGTCGATCGCAAACTGGGTGACATCGCCGACGCACTTTCGGATGCCTGCATCTCACTCGAGGATTGCGCCAACGAGCTGCGTGCTTATCGCGATGGCGTTGCGTTCGATCCTCGCGACCTCGCTCGCATGCGCGAGCGGTATTCCGACCTTAAGGGACTTCTGCGGCAGTGGGGTCCCACCATGGACGATGTATTTGCCATGCGTGACCACTCGCGGGAGTTGTTATCGCTGGTGGACGATGGTGACGAGCAGATTAGGAAGGCACGCGGGGCACTCGGCGCGGCGGAGCACGAACTGTTCGCCGCTGCCAAGGCGCTTAAGCGCGCACGCAATACGGTAGCCCCGCGTTTTTGTCACGAGGTGGGTCGTCAGATGGCACGCCTGGAAATGGGCGGCGCTGAGCTGGTCTGGGAGTCCCGCGATCTCCCTCGCGCTGAGTGGACACCCGCGGGCCCTTCGAGCTACGAGCTTCTGTATCGCAGCGGTGCCGGATTGACGCCGCGCCCTCTGCGCCGCATTGCCTCGGGCGGCGAGCTCAGTCGCGTTATGCTGGCGAGCAAGGTGGTCTTGGGTAATGCTGACGGCGTCGACACACTGGTATTTGACGAGGTCGATGCCGGTGTCGGTGGTTCCACGGCTCGTGCTCTTGCTGGTGTGGTGGGCGGGCGGGTTGGAC
>CABPXT010000065.1:0-10482 GCA_902461405.1 uncultured Collinsella sp. | reverse complement strand
CCGGCAAACTCCCCACACCAACGGGGGGAGCCGGCCCAGCCACGAGGCCTATATGACCCAGGACACACATCTGTTCTGCGACACCGTACGCGAGAATCTGCTGGTTGCGCACGCCAGCGCCACCGATGCCGAGCTGCTCGACGCTTGCCGCTCCGCTTCGCTTACCGCCCTCATCGACCGCCTGCCGCAGGGTCTCGACACGCCCGTTGCCGAGCTGGGCGACTCGCTTTCGGGCGGCGAGCGCCAGCGCATCGGCCTTGCGCGCATCTTCCTCAACGACGCACCCTTCATCTTGCTCGACGAGCCCACCAGCGCACTCGACGCTCTCAACGAGGCAGCCGTAATGCAGGCCGTTGACGAGCTCAAGCGCCGCGGCAAGACCATTGTGCTCGTAAGCCACCGTGCCAGCACCTGCGCGTTTGCCGATTGCTCGCTTTCGGTCGAGCACGGGAGGCTGAGCTAATGGCGCGCCCGGTCGACACGCCGGAGCTGGCGCGCAAACGTGCACGCGAGGCCCAGATGGTGTCGCAGATGATTGCACTGTGGTGCCGCGGGCATGTAAGCAGGCTCCCAACGGCGAAAAGCCCACTCGCGTCAAACTCGGGCTCCGAACCGTTACGCTCTGCCCCGAATGCGCCGAGCTGCAGAAATACGCCATCGCGCGCATTGAGCACTGCCCGCACATGGGCACCAAGACATTTTGCTCGGCCTGTCCTTCGCATTGTTACCGGCCTGCCATGCGCGAGAAGATCCGCGAGGTCATGCGCTGGTCGGGACCGCGTATGATCCGCTATCGTCCCGTCACCGCCGTGCGGCACGCGATTATAACCGTGCAGTCCAAACGAGCGGCGACACGAAGCAAGTAGTCGCCGGCGCCGGCACGCGCTGCCCCGCCCCTCGCCCTCGTCTCAAACGTGTACGTCAGCCTCCAAACATGTCATTTTTTGCAGCTTTTGGAGGCTGACGTACACATTTTAGAGCGAGGCCGCACCGCGCGCCGCGCAGCCTTTCCAATCGATTTCGACCCCCGGCGTGCCCGGCGTGTTGAGAGCTGCGCCATTACAATGAAGCGGATTCGCTTGACGCAAAGGAGTCACCATGCCCGCCTGCCCGCTGGTCGATTGCCATACTCATACCTCGTTCTCGGACGGGCACGCCTCGTTCGAGGACAACGTCCGTGCCGCTGCTGCCGCCGGCTGCCGCGTCCTGGTCTCGACCGACCACCTTACCCTGCCCGCCAGTATGGATGCTAACTGCGAGGTGCAGGTCGTCGAGGGCGACTTGCCGGCACATCGTTTGGCCTTTGAGGACGCCCGCAAACTCGCCGCGCAGATTGCGCCGGAGCTCACCTTTATCTACGGTTTTGAATGCGATTGGTACGAGGGCTGCGAGCCCTTGGTAGAGCACTGGTCCCAGGGCGCCGTCGTACGTCTGGGCAGCGTGCACTGGATTGGCAACCCGGACGATATTGCGGCAGGCGCCGCGGGCACGGCAGGGACAGAGGACGTCGCGCGCCCCAATACACCCGATTCCCTTTGCGGTTGGATCGACGACGATACCAACTTGCATGTTTGGGAAAACTTAGGCGTGCGCGGCGTGTGGGAGTGCTACGTCGACGACTGGTGCCGTGCTTGCGAAAGCTCACTCAACTTTGACGCGATGGCCCATCCCGACCTGGTCATGCGCTTTTCGAAGGACGGCTTTGCACCCGACTTTGACCCCGCGCCGTTTTGGGAGCAGATGGCCGAATGCGCCCACGATACGGGTCGCCGCGTTGAAGTCTCGACCGCCGCACCGCGCAAGGGGCTCGACGATTACTACCCCGCGACCGGGCTGTTGCGCCGCTTCGCCCATGCCGAGGTGCCCATCACCTTTGGCTCGGACGCGCACCGCGCCTGCGACATCTGCTGGAACATCCGCGAGGCCCAGGCCCACGCCTACGACTGCGGCTACCGGGCCTTCGATATCCCCCACCCCACCGGCGAATGGGAATCCACGCCCCTCGCCTAACTAGTCGTTTAAGAACGTCCCCAATGACTAGTGGCGGCGGGCGTTGAGTTCTTCAACGCGGGCTTGGGGGGGGGGGGCTGGGGTTCCGCCGGCCAGTTCGTCGAGGGTGATGCCGTAGCGCTCGAGCGTCACGAGCAGGTGGTAGATCAGGTCGCCGGCCTCGTAGCGGATGTGATCGTGGTCGTTATCCTTGCAGGCCATGATCACCTCGCTCGCCTCCTCGGCAAGCTTCTTGAGAAGCTCGTCCTCGACGTCGGTCAGCAGACGCGCGGTATAGCTCTCCTGCGGCGATGCGTCGCGACGACCGTGAATCACCTCGGCCAGTCCCGTCAGCGTCTCACCGATGTTTCCCGGCTGCACGTTAGCTGTTCTGACTCCCATGGTTATTTCCTCTCGTTACTGCAGCGTAAAGTAGGTACCGGTCTCATCGAACCGAGGCTTTGCGCCCTTTTTCTCAAAGAACTCGACGATGACGGCATGGGCCTCATTGAGCCTTTCCTTCTCGGCCTCGAGCCAAAGCGACTGCGCCCCGCAGGCATCAGTCAGGTGCACGCGGCATGGCACGCCCGCGCGGAGGAGCTCGGTGTTGCATTCGGCGACCTCGAACGGCGTCACGACTTTCATCGCACTCCCCCTTCCACGCGCTTAAAGAAGCAGGTACGGTTGCCGGTATGGCAGGCCGGGCCCGGTGAGTCCACCTTGACCAGCAGCGTATCGCTATCGCAGTCGGCCCAGAGCTCCTTGACCTCCTGCATGTTGCCACTCGTCGCGCCCTTGTTCCAGAGCTCCTGACGGCTGCGACTCCAAAACCACGTGGTCCCGGTCTTGAGCGTCAGCCCCACCGATTCCTCGTTCATCCAAGCAACCATAAGCACCTCACCGGTGTCATGCTGCTGAACCACGCAAGGAATCAGCCCGTAGGCGTCATATTTGAGCTCTGCCGCGGTTGTCACTTGCTCCATTTAAAAGTCCAATCTCACAGGAATCCCTTGGCTGGCCATATACTCCTTCACCTGGCGAATGCTGAAAGTACCAAAGTGAAAGACGCTGGCCGCCAGCACGGCGTCGGCTTCGCCCTCGATCACGCCCTCGGCAAAATGCTCGAGCGTGCCCACGCCACCGCTCGCGATGACGGGAATCGGCACCGCACGCGCCACGGCGCGGGTGAGTGCCAGGTCAAAGCCGGCCTTGGTGCCGTCGCGGTCCATGCTGGTCAGCAAGATCTCGCCGGCGCCGCGGCGAGCCGCCTCCTCGGCCCACGCCACCGCGTCGATACCCGTGGCATTGCGGCCTCCCGCGGTAAAGACCTCCCACTTGTCGGCATCCGGCTGCCCAGGCAGGCCGACGCGCTTGGCATCGATCGCCACGACCACGGCCTGGCTGCCAAACGCCGCGGCAGCTTGGCTGATCAGCGACGGGTCGCGCACGGCGGCAGAGTTGAGCGATACCTTGTCGGCACCGGCCGCCACCATCGTTCGCATGCCCGCAAGGTCGCGAAAGCCACCGCCCACGGTGTAGGGAATGGCGAGCTCCTCGGCCGCATGCGCCGCCATCTCGATGGTCGTCGCACGGTTGTCGCTCGTGGCAGTGATGTCCAGGAACACGACCTCGTCCGCACCCTCGCGATCGTAGGCACGGGCAAGCTCCACCGGATCGCCCGCATCGCGCAGGCTCACAAAGTTGACGCCCTTGACCACGCGGCCGTCCTTAACGTCCAGGCAGGGAATGACGCGTTTGGTAAGCATGGGCTACTCCTCCCCTCGCGCGGCGGCCAACGCCTGTACCAGCGTAAAGTTGCCCTCGTAGAGCGCGCGACCGGTGATGGCGCCCTCAATAGCGCCCTCGCCCACCGCGGCGAGCGCACGGATATCATCGAGCGTCGAGATGCCGCCCGACGCCACAACGGGAAAGCCCGCGACCTCGGCCACGTGGCGATATGCTGCCACGTCGATGCCCGTCTGCATACCGTCGCGCGCGATATCGGTATACACCAGATGTTTAAAGCCCAGCTCCGTGAGCTGCGCCACGGCATCGTCGAGCGCCACACCCGCACCGTCGCGCCAACCGTTCACCTTGACCTGGCCGTCACGGGCGGCAATATCTGCCACCAGCAGCTCGCCAAAGCCTTGGGCCGCCACCTCGGCAAAACCCGGCTCAGTCACCAGCACGGTGCCCAGTGCGATGCGACGCGCGCCGTAGCCGGCCAGCTCGTCGATGCGCGCGAGCGAGCGAACGCCGCCGCCCACGTCCACCGACAGACCGTCGACGCCGCAGATGGCCTCGATCGCCGCCGAGTTGGCAGCGCACGCGTCCTCGTCCTCGCCAAAGGCAGCGGACAGGTCGACGACGTGCACCCAGCTCGCACCCTGCTCGGCAAAGGAACGAGCAACGGCCACGGGGTCGTCGGAATATCCCTGGCAGCGGCTCCGGTCGCCGCGCTCCAGGCGCACGACCTTGCCGCCGATCAAATCGATTGCAGGAAACAGGATCATCGGCCGGCCCCCTCGACGATGCTCACGAAGTTCTTAAGGATGCGCTGACCAAGCGCGGAGGATTTCTCGGGATGGAACTGGCAGCCCCACACGTTGCCGCGACGCACGATGCACGGGAAACTCCGCGTGTAGTGTGTGCGCGCCAAAACATCAGCGGCATCGGCGTCGTCGGTCACCGCGTAGCTGTGAGTGAAGTACATGTTGGCGCCCTCGGCAAAACCGGCGAGCAGCGGGTCGGCAGCACCGGCGGGCGTCATGTGCACCTGGTCCCAGCCCACGTGCGGCACCTTCAGACGACTCGATTCCAAGCGCGTACACGAACCGCGCATGATACCCAGGCCATCGACCCAGGGGCCGCCAGCCTGCTCGGGGGTGCCGCCATCCGCGGCCACGCCCTCGCCCGCAGGAACGCCCTCGTCGCCGCGCTCAAAAAACAGCTGAAGGCCCAGGCAGATGCCGAGCAGCGGAGTTCCGGCGGCAACGGCATCGAGCACGGCCGCCTCCTCGCCGCTCTGGCGCATAAAGGCGATCGCGTCATAGAACGCGCCCACGCCCGGAATGACCAGGCCGTCGGCGCGGCGGATTTGCTCCGGGTCGTCCGATGTACAGGCGGCGGCACCGGCGCGCGCAAGCCCGCGCACGACGCTCGACAAGTTGCCCTTGTGGTAGTCGACCACCACGATCTTCGGTTCGCCCACGCGACCCCTCCACTTCTCATCATCCAAAACCACCACGAAGGTGCCTGTCCCCTTTGTGGTGGTTTCTGCCTTTGCGGCGGTTACAGTGAGCCCTTGGTGCTGGGGATGCCTTGCACGCGAGGGTCCAGCTCGCAGGCGTGGCGCATCGTGCGGCCCACGGCCTTAAAGGCGGCCTCGATAATGTGATGCGAGTTACCGCCCGCCAGCTCGCGCACATGCAGCGTGAGCTTGGCATCGCGCGCGAAGGCGTAGAAGAACTCGACCGCCAGCTCGGTATCGAAGCTGCCCACGCGCTCGGTGGGCACGGGCAGCTCGCAGTAGGCCTGCCCGCGGCCCAAAATATCAACAGCAGCCATCACAAGCGTCTCGTCCATGGCGATCGCCGCGTCGGCAAAGCGCGTAATGCCCGCCTTGTCGCCCAGAGCCTGGCAAAACGCCTCGCCCAGCACAATACCCGTGTCCTCGACGGTGTGGTGCGCATCGACCTCCACGTCGCCCACCGCGTGCACCGTCAGATCGAACAGACCATGACGGCCAAAGGCGTTGAGCATGTGGTCGAAAAACGGCACGCCGGTCGAGATATCGCACACACCGGATCCGTCCAGGTCGAGCTTTACGACAATGTCGGTCTCGCCCGTCTTGCGGGTTGCCTCGGCATAGCGGTCCATCTACATCTCCTCCTTCACCAGCGCGGCAAACGCAGCCAGCACCTCGTCGTTTTCCTGTGGGGTGCCCACGGTAATGCGCAGGCAGTCCGCGAGCCCCGGCGCATAGCTAAAGTCGCGCACCAAAATTGAATACTCGTCGCGCAGGCGCTCGCGCACGCGCGTGGCATGCGGCGTACGCACGAGCACAAAGTTCGCCGCGCTCGGCCATGCCTCCACGGGCATGCCCTCGGCAGCCATCGCGCGCAGAGCGGCCTGTTCGCGTTCGCGCTCGGATGCGACCTGCGCCACCACGGGCGTGTAGGCATCACGGGCACGCACGCAGGCAAGTGCTGCCGCCTGGCTCAGTACGTTGACCGAATAGATCTGGCGAATCGCCGCGAACACGTCGATGACTTCCGGCGCCGCGATCACGTAACCCAGACGCGTACCGGCAGCGCCGAACGCCTTGGACAACGTATGCAGAATCACCAGGTTGGGATGCTCGGCGATAAGCCCCTGCGCCGTGGTGACCGCGCCAAACGAATCGTCGGCAAACTCCACGTAGGCCTCGTCAACCATTACCATGCCGGGGCACGCATCGCACAGCGCCGCGACAAAGTCGAGCGGTGCCACGTCACCCGTGGGGTTGTTGGGCGAGGTCACGATCGCCAGGTTGCACTCGGGTGCCGCCGCAAGCACGGCGGCCTGGTCGAGCTCAAAGGTCGCGGGGTCGCGCCACACGTCGCGCACCTCGGTCTGGCACAGAGACGCAAAGAACGCATACTCGCTAAAGCACGGCGGGCAGTTGAGCAGGGTCCGCCCCGCGCCGCCAAACGCCAGCAGGTAGTTATAGAGCAGCTCGTCGCCGCCGTTACCCACGCAGATGTTCTCGCGCGCCCCGCCATGCCCGACCGTCGCGCAGGTGGTTGGACATGGGATCGGGGTAGCGGTTGAGCGGCGTGGCGGCAAGCGCCGCATCGACCGCCTCGCGCACGCCGGCCGGCACAGGATAGGTGTTCTCGTTGGCCGAAAGGTTGATGCGTGTGGGCGTAAAATTGGGATCATAGGGCTCAATACCAGCCAAGTAGGGCTGAACGAGCTCCTTCATGCGAGGCGTGAGCTCGGCCATATTAGGCCTCCCCGCCGGTCGCGTCAGCGCCATCCGCGCCTGCAGCCGCCAGGTCCACGCCCTCGGCTACTGTCGCCACGGCGTCTCCCGGCCAGGCGACCTTGGTCAGGTCGGCCGCGGCCAGCGACTCGGCACTCACGGCATCCTCGCCCTGCTCCAGCACGCGACGACGTAGGGCGGCCGAAAGCGCGTGTGCCCACAGCCCCTCGGCCTCGGCTAAACGCTGCGTAGCGGGAGCATCGGAGAGCAGGCCCTCGGGCGTATAGCAAATGACGCTCGAGCGCTTAACGAACTCTTCCACCGAAAGCGGGTTGGAGAACATGGCCGTGCCGCCGGTCGGCAGCGTGTGGTTGGGGCCGGCGACGTAATCGCCGAGCGGCTCGGAGCTCCAAGCGCCCACAAAGATGGCGCCGGCGTTGCGAATGCCACCGAGCAGGCCCATCGCATCCTTGCAGTGCAGCTCCAGGTGCTCGGGCGCCACGGTGTTCACGGCCTCGACGGCGACAGCCATGTCGGCGGCCACCACGATGGTGCCTTCGTTATCGAGCGAGGCGCGCGTGATCTCGGCGCGCGGGGACTGCGCCACTAGGATGTCGATACCTGCCTCGACCTCGCGCGCAAACTGCTCGTCGCAAGTCACCAGATAGCAGGCTGCCAGCGGATCGTGCTCGGCCTGCGCCATCAAGTCGGCCGCGACCACCATAGGCTTGGCCGAGGCATCGGCCAGCACGCAGACCTCGGAGGGACCGGCGACCATGTCGATGCCCACGTCGCCCGAGACAATCTGCTTGGCGGCGGCAACAAAGGCGTTGCCCGGGCCGGTAATTTTGTCGACGCGCGGAATGGTCTCGGTGCCGTACGCCAGCGCGGCCACGGCCTGGGCGCCGCCCACCATATAGATTTCGTCCACTCCGCCGAGCTTTGCCGCGGCGAGCGTGTAGGGGCTGATAAGGCCGTCTTTTTGCGGCGGGGTCACCATAACCACGCGCTTGACGCCGGCGACCTTGGCGGGAATGGCATTCATGAGCACGGTGGAGGGATACTGCGCGCGACCGCCCGGCACGTAGATGCCGGCCGCCGCGAGCGGGGTCACCTTAACGCCGAGCATCGTGCCGTCCGCACGCGTGGTAAACCAGCTCTGCTCGACCTCGCGCTGGTGGAATTCACGAATCTGACGCGCGGCCTTCTCGAGCGCGGCGACAAAGACAGGGTCGAGGCCTTCGAGCGCGGCATCGATCTGCTCCTGCGGCAGACGGAAGCTCTGCAGCTCGACACCGTCAAAACGCTGACAGTAATCGCGCACCGCGGCATCGCCGTTGGCGCGCACGTTGGCCACGATATCGCGGGCGGCGTCGACGATGTTTTGCGGCAGCACACCCTTGCGGTTGAGCTGGTTGGTAACGAGGCGCTCACCGGGAACAAGCTTGATGGTCTTCATATCGGTATCCCCTATCGGTCGAGGTTGTGTTCGAAAAACGAGAGGCCGGGCGGCGGCGCCAATCGGCCCGCAGCCCGTACGTTGGGGCGCCCGTGCGCGCTCGCGCTATTGTGCCGAGCCCGCGACGGGCTCAAAATGCTTGTCCTTAACGGCCGCGGCCAGGCGATCTGCCAGATTGCGTACGCGCGGATCCAGGCGCGCGGCACCCGGATTGACAAAGAAGCGGGCCGTGCAGTCCATGATGCGGCCGGTGATGACCAAGTTGTTGTCGCGCAGCGTGGCACCCGTGGCGGTAATGTCCACGATGCGATCGGTCATGCCGACGATGGGTCCCAGCTCAATGTTGCCGTGCAGCGAGACGATATCGGCATTCACGCCGCGCTCGGCATACCAGGCACTCGCGATGCGCGGGTACTTGGTTGCCACGCGAAGCGAACCGCGACGGGCGTAGTTGCGCTCGGCCTGACCGGCGCGCCATGCGGGCTCCGCCTCGATAAAGGTGCACAGGCCATAGCCCAGATCGACCAGCTGCAGCAAGTTGAGGTCGGCCTCGATAAGCGAGTCCCAACCGCAGATGCCGCAATCGGCACCGCCGCAGCCCACAAAGGCGGGCGCATCGCTGGGGCGCACAATGACAAACTCGATATCTCCGACCGCGCCCTCACCGGCACGCGTGTCGCGGCCGCGCACGATTAGGTGACGGCCCGGATCGCGCAACTCAGAGACGTCCAGGCCCGCGGCTTCGAGCACGTCGAGCGTATCGGCCTTGAGCGAGCCCTTGGGCACGGCGATGCGCAGCGGGCCCTCGGCGCCACGGCCCGCGGCGTGATCGCCATCGGAAGCGGCGTCCTCGGCCGAGGTGCGCGCGGCCTCCAGGCGCTCGAGCGAAAAGGCGAAGCCCGCCGCCGGCACCTCGATACCGTCGCCAAATGCGCCGGTAAAGATGGAGTCATAGCGTCCGCCCGAACCGACCGGATCGGGCAAGCCGCCGGCATAGGCCTTAAAGACCAGGCCCGTGTAGTAATCGAAAGAGTTCATGATAGAGAAGTCGAACGACAGCACCTGGGCGTCCTCGGGTGCCAGGCCCTCGACCAGGGCACGCAGCTCGCGCGTCAGCGGCGCGACGATACCGGCGGCCTCCAGCAGCGCGTCCACGCGGTCGAGTACCTCGGCACCGCCGTGCAGACGCGGCAGCTCGCTAATGGCGGCCTTGACGGCATCGGACTCGACGCTTGCCGCCACGTGGGCATCGAGGCCCACAAAGTCGTTGGCGTGCACGCAGCGCAAGGCCTCGGCGGCCAGCTCGCGATCCTCGCACGCCGCGAGCAGCTCCTTAAACGGACGCACGCTACCTGCGATAATGCGCGCATCGGGCAGCGCCAGCTCGCGCACGGCCTCGGCCACGAGCGAGACAATCTCGACATCGCCCGCGGTATCGCCCGCACCGATAAGCTCAAAGCCCAGCTGCGTAAACTGACGCGAGCCACCGGCATTGCGCTGGCACTCGCGAACCACCGGCGCCTCATAGCGCAGGCGCAGGGGCAGGTCGGCCGCGCGCATGCGGGTCGAAACCAGACGCACGATCGGCAGTGTGTTATCAGGACGAACCACCAGCAGACGACCATCGTCGTCAAAGAGCTTAAACGGCGTGTCTGCAATGCGCCCGCCTTCCTCGAGCGAACCCTTGTCCTCGAGCAGCGGCGTCTCGACCGGCAGGTAATAATGCTCCCTGAAGCAGCCCTTCACCGTCAGCGCAATCTCCTCGCGCGCCTGAGCCTCCTCGGGCAATATGTCCCGGAATCCCCACGGTGTGGCCGTCATCTGGTGAGCCTCCTCATGCTGTGTTTCATATAGAGCAGAAGACCGGCATAGCTCCGCCGGTCTTCTGGGTACTTTAGCATACTAGAGTGCTTTCGGGGAAAATCGTCTCTCTCGGCTCACAGCGTATTCATTTGGAAACATTGGAACGGATTGCCCGCGGCCCGCCTCTACAGCGAAGGGCATCGACAGTCCATCCGAAAAAACGTCCGAGCTCCCGCTCGCTCAGCGGAAGAACATACGGACGAGG
>CABPXT010000064.1:0-10636 GCA_902461405.1 uncultured Collinsella sp. | reverse complement strand
AGGGTACCGCCTCGCGGTGACATCGTTTTTATGTCAACCTTGGTCTAACAGAGCCTTTCTTTACGCTATTTTTAGCCGCCCTGCGTTGTATTGGCACGAAAAGAGTTCCGATCTTTCGCCAAAACATTTCGAAACGGTTTCAAAACCGCAGGTAGAAGTGTTAACGAGCGGTAAACGGTAGATTTTTTACCGTGAGCGGTGCAAAAACGTTTTACTGTATGAATCAACGAAAGCAACCTCTTCTGTGGTGATATAGTGACAACAACACGTCACGTGGTTACTACCAGTTGAGAGACCACTGGTTCTCAAAGAACGCTTTCCAAGAAGCTTTAAGGGCGAACGCCCGCTGGCTTCCGAAAAACATCGGACTCGTATTGCACATACCTTCGGAAGGGAAATTTGAATGGTTGGCTTTATTCTTACCGGTCATGGACAGTTCGCACCCGGCCTTGCAAGCGCTATTGCTATGGTTGCTGGTGACCAGCCCGCTTTTACCGTCGTTCCTTTTGAGGGCGACCAGGCTGCTTCCTACGGTGAGGATCTCCGCGCCGCTATTACCGCCATGCGCGAGGAGTGCGATGGCGTGCTCGTCTTTACCGACCTGCTTGGCGGTACCCCGTTCAACCAGTCGATGATGATCGCCCAGGATGTCGACAATGTCGAGGTTCTGACCGGCACCAACCTTCCCATGGTTATTGAGCTTCTGTTCCTCCGCGGCAATGCCACGCTCGCCGAGCTTGGCGAGCAGGCCGTGACCGTTGGCCAGACGGGCATCACCGCCCAGACGGTCGCATCCGTTGCCGGCTCCGAGGATGAGGATATCTTCGGCGACGAGGACGGCATCTAATGGCCGATTTCGGAGCCAGTGTTCTGAGTTCCTCGGTCGCTCTTTTGGGCCTGCTTGTCATCATGGGTGTGATTTACACCATTTGGTCTCAGATCAACATGAAGAAGAAGCAGAAGTACTTCAAAGAGCTGCACACGGAGCTCAAGCCGGGTCAGGAGGTTCTTTTCGCCGGCGGTATCTACGGAACCGTCAAAGGCATCGAAGGCGAAAAGGTCCAGATCAAAGTCCGATCCGGTGCCGTCGTAGATGTTTCGCGTTACGCGATTCAGGAGATCAAGTAACTGTCGTCAGCAAATAACGAAAGGAAGCTGATCAACATGGCAGAACCCAACATTCTTCTTACCCGCATCGATAACCGACTGGTCCATGGTCAGGTCGCTACCCAGTGGAACTCCACCCTGGGTTCCAACCTCATCCTCGTCGCCAACGACGACGTGTCGACCAACACCATGCGCCAGAACCTCATGAAGATGGCTGCTCCCACCGGCGTCGCTACGCGTTTCTTCTCCCTGCAGAAGACCATCGACGTCATTGGCAAGGCGAGCCCGCGCCAGAAGATCTTCATCGTGGCCGAAACACCGGAAGACGTGCTTACGCTCGTCAAGGGCGGTGTGCCTATAAAGAAGGTAAACATCGGCAACATGCACATGTCGGAAGGAAAGCGCCAAGTCGCCACCTCCGTCGCAGTTAACGACGAGGATGTCGCTGCGTTTAAAGAGCTGCAGGAATTGGGGGTGGAGTTGGAGATCAGGCGCGTTCCGAGCACGCCTGTTGAGGACACGAGCAAGCTCTTCTCGTAATCCTCGTGATCCACGTTGTCAGGAGTGAAACCCTGACATTCTGTACGTGAAATCCAAAGTGCGTACATACATTTTGAAAGGAGGAGCAAGATGGAATACACGATCTTCCAGGTCGCTCTGGTCTTCATCGTCACGTTTGTCGCGGCAATCGACCAGTTTAACTTCCTCGAGTCTCTCTATCAGCCCATCGTCACCGGCGCCGTCATCGGTCTTATCCTTGGCGACCTCAACACCGGTCTTCTCGTGGGTGGTACTTATCAGCTCATGACGATCGGCAACATGCCGATCGGAGGTGCTCAGCCGCCTAACGCTGTTATCGGCGGCATCATGGCAGCCATTCTCGCTATTGCTACGGGCCTCGAGCCCAACGCGGCAGTCGGCCTTGCCATTCCGTTCGCTCTGCTTGGTCAGCTCGGCGTTACCCTGGTCTTCACGCTTATGTCGCCGCTCATGTCCTCTGCGGACAACATGGCTCACAACGCTGACACCAAGGGTATCGAGCGTCTGAACTACTTCGCCATGGCTCTGCTCGGCCTGATCTTCGCCGTCGTCGTCACCCTGTTCTTCATCGCTGGCGCCACCATCGGTCAGACCATCGCTTCCGCCATCCCGACTTGGCTGCAGACCGGTCTCTCCGCTGCAGGCGGCATGATGCGCTTCGTCGGCTTCGCCGTCCTGCTTAAGGTTATGATGAACCGCGATATGTGGGGCTTCTTCCTCATGGGCTTTGGCCTCGCGCTCATCACCGTTGCCAACGATTCTCTGGCAACCCCTGCTCTGCTCATCCTCGCTCTCATCGGCTTCGGCATCGCTTTCTGGGACTTCCAGCAGCAGACCGAGCTGAAGGGTGCAGCTGTTTCTGACGGAGGTGACTTCGAAGATGGCATCTAATGAGTATGTGATCCCGGAGCACTACGAGGATCTCACTCCTGCTCCGCAGCTCGACCAGAAGACCCTCAACAAGATGGCTTGGCGCTCCTGCTTCCTGCAGGCATCGTTCAACTACGAGCGCATGCAGGCCGCTGGCTGGCTCTACTCCATCATCCCCGGTCTGGAGAAGATCCACACCAACAAGAACGACCTCGCGGCTTCCATGAGCCACAACCTGGAGTTCTTCAACACCCACCCGTTCCTCGTCACCTTTGTTATGGGTATCGTGCTTTCGCTCGAGCAGAACAAGGTTGACATCCCCACGATCCGCGCCGTCCGCGTCGCCGCAATGGGCCCGCTCGGTGGTATCGGTGACGCCCTGTTCTGGCTGACGCTCGTGCCTATCACGGCCGGCATCACCTCCAACATGGCCATCAACGGCAACGCCGCTGCGCCGATCATCTTCCTGGTGATCTTCAACGCCGTCCAGTTCGCTCTGCGCTTCTGGCTCATGAACTGGTCCTACAAGCTTGGCACCAGCGCTATTGACGCTCTGACCGCCAACATGCAGGCCTTCACGCGTGCCGCTTCCATCATGGGCGTCTTCGTCGTCGGTTGCCTGGTCGTCACCATGGGTGGCACCCAGATCAACCTCCAGATCCCCAATGGCACCACCCGTGGCCTTGCCCCTACTACCGTGATCGTCTCCGAGAAGGAGGCCGAGAACTTCACCGGTATGGAGGGCATCGATACCGAGACCGCTGAGGCCGGTACCATCGCCATGACCGATGAGGACGGCAACGCCCTCACCGCCGTCGATGCCGACGGCAACGAGGTCAAGTGCGGCGTCGCCGATCTGGGCAACGGCATGGAGTCCGTGACCTACGCTACCGTCACCGAGGATCCGGTCAACTTCTCTGTTGCCGACACCCTCAACACCATCGTCCCGAAGCTCGTCCCGCTTATGCTTACGCTGCTGCTTTACTACATGTTCGCTAAGCACAGCTGGACCCCGACCAAGGGCATTCTGCTGCTCTTCGTCCTCGGCATCCTGGGCGCTGGCCCGCTTGGTCTCTGGCCGAGCATCTGGTAAGGCTCTAGCTTGAGGGGTGTGTCCCTACGCGGCTCACACCCCGACCCCTTAAGCCATGTGTATGTTAAAAGCCGCGTGCTCGAAAGAGCGCGCGGCTTTTGTTTTCTTGATGATTCGGGTGTGGCAGACAGATAATGCTAAACACCCAAGGTAGTAGCCGAGTTTGAGAAAATGGGAGGATAGGATGGCGATCGGAGCGCGTAAGCAACCGCTGTACGATCAGCTGGTCGATATTCTGACCGAAAAGATTGACCATGAATATCGCGCCGGTGACATGATTCCTTCCGAGCGCGAACTTTCGGAGCGCTATGGTCTCTCGCGCACTACGGTACGCCTGGCTCTGCAGGAACTGGAGCGTTTAGGACTGGTGGTTCGGCAGCACGGTCGCGGTACCTTTGTGACCGACCGTTCGGCAAAGGCAACCAATCTTATGCAGTCCTACAGCTTTACCGAGCAGATGCGCGCGATGGGTCGCGACCCCGAGACCACGATTCTCGAGTTTTGCGAGATGGAGGCCGATAAGAATCTGGCCGAGCATATGGGATTGCGTATCGGTGATCGCATTTTTAAGCTCAAGCGCCTTCGTTCTGCCGATAACATGCCCATGATGGTCGAACGCAGCTATCTACCGGTTCGTCAATTTATGTCCCTAAAGCGACCGCTGCTGGAGCGTAAGCCGCTTTACGATGTGATTGAGCAAGACTTTCAGCAAAAGATACGCGTGGCCGAAGAGGAGTTCTATGCGAGCATAGCCCGTCCCACCGACGCTCACCTTTTGGGAATTGTCGAGGGCTCGCCTGTGCTCGATTTGGTCAGGACTACGTATAACGAGTCAAACGAGGTTGTGGAGTATACGCTCTCGGTTGCTCGTGCCGATCAGTTTAAATACAAGGTTTATCACCAGCGTAGTAACTAGTGTTCGCATCGTATCCATATGGTGATTCTTTGCATTTAACTGGTTACTACCAGATAACCAACCGAAGTGTATAATTGCACGTCAGAGGATTACTTCTAGAGAGAGGTATTAGAAATGTTCGAGAAGAGTGTCGAGGAGCTCACCGAGCTCGGCGCCCAGATCACCACGGCCGAGATTGCTCAGCAGCCCGAGCTTTGGCGTGATACGCTCAACATCTATCGCGAGAACAAGGAGGCCATCGAGGCCTTTCTGGCCGAGGCTCGCGCTATGGGCGAGGGCCGTCTGTCCGTTGTCTTCACCGGTGCCGGTACGTCCGACTACGTTGGCGATACCTGCGCCCCGTACCTGCGTCACGCTGGCAACACTGATCTCTACGACTTTAAGCCCATCGCCACGACCGACATCGTGAGCGCCCCGCGCGACTTCCTGCGCGCCGAGGATCCCACGCTCGTGGTTTCCTTTGCCCGCTCTGGCAATAGCCCCGAGAGCCTTGCCGCCGTTGCCGTTGCCAAGGAGCTCGTCCACAACGTCAAGTTCCTCAACATCACCTGCGCTCCCGAGGGCAAGCTCGCCGTCGAGTCTGCTGATGACCCCAATGCGCTGACGCTGCTCATCCCGCGCGCCAACGACAAGGGCTTCGCCATGACTGGTTCCTACACCTGCATGACCCTGCTCTCTACCCTCATCTTTGACGAGGCGTCCGACGAGCAGAAGGCCGAGTGGGTCGAGACCATCGCCAAGATGGGCGAGGAGGTTATCGCTCGTGAGCCCGAGGTCGCCGATTACCTGGCTGGCGACTTCAACCGCGTGACCTACTTGGGTTCTGGCTCCTTCGGTGGCCTTGCCCAGGAGAGCCAGCTCAAGATCCTCGAGCTCGCTCACGGTCTGGTTGCTACTTCCTACGACACCTCCATGGGCTATCGTCACGGACCCAAGTCCTTCGTCGACGATAAGACGCTCGTCTTCGTGTTCGTCAACAACGACGCCTACACCCGTCAGTACGACATCGACATCCTCAACGAGATCGGTGGCGACGATATTGCTCAGCACACCGTTGCCGTTCAGCAGGATGGCGCTACTGTCTACGAGGGCGAGTCCTTCACCTTTAAGGGCTATGAGGCGCTTCCCGAGGGCTACCTTGCTCTGCCGTTCGTGATGTTTGCCCAGGCCATCAGCCTGCTCAACTCCGTGCGCGTGGGCAACACGCCCGATACGCCGAGCCCCACCGGCACGGTCAACCGCGTGGTCAAGGGCGTGACGATTCACCCCTTCACCGCTTAATCGCGTCCCCCTGTAAGGGCGCCCGTCCGCTCATAACGGCGGGCGGGCGCTTTTTGTTTTACGTGAGCTGGGTATAAGCATCACCACAGTCAACTGCTTTAGAAGCGAGGAGTGCATATGAGCACGTACGCAATTAAGGCTGACAAGTTCTTCTTGCCGGCAGGCCCGCAACTGGGCGGCTATCTTATGGTCGAGGATGGCGTCTTTGGCGCCTGGCAGGCCGACGAGCCCTCTTGCGAGATTAAGGACTACACGGGATCGTGGATCGCGCCGGGTATGGTCGACACCCACATCCATGGCTTCTATAACCACTCGACTACCGATAACGATCCCGAGGGCATCGATATCAGCTCGACCGAGCTCGCCCGTCGCGGCACCACCAGCTGGCTGGCCACGACGTTCACCGATGGCGTCGAGCAGATTAAGGACGCCTGCGCCGCCATCGCCCAGGCGGACGAGGGTCGCGGCCCCGACTTCTGCGGTGCTCGCATTCAGGGCATCTACCTGGAGGGTCCCTTCTTTACCATGAAGCACGTGGGCGCGCAGAACCCCGCTTATCTGATCGACCCCTCCGAGGAGGTCTTTGACCAGTGGCAGGAGGCTGCCGGCGGTCGCATCGTTAAGAGCGCCATGGCTGCCGAGAGCGATGGCGCCGCTGCTTATGCGGCTGCTCTGAACGCCAAGGGCGTGGTGACCAGTATCGGTCACTCCGACGCCACCTACGATGAGTGCATCGCCGCCATCAACGCCGGTGCCAGCTGCTTTACGCATACCTATAACGGCCAGCGCGGACTGCATCACCGTGAGCCCGGTGTCGTGGGTGCTGCCATGTCCACGCCCGAGACCTACGCCGAGATCATCTGTGACGGCAAGCACGTGAACCCTGCCGCCATCAAGGCGCTGCTGCAGGCAAAGGGCTGGCAGCATACGGTGCTCATCACCGACTGCCTGGGCTGCGGCGGCATGCCCGAGGGCAGCTACACCAGTGGTGGCATGGACGTCATCATGAAGGACAACCTGTGCTGGCTCGCCGACGGCAAGAGCATTGCCGGCTCGGTGCTCACGCTTGCCCAGGGAGTCAAGAACATCGTCGACTGGGGCATCGCCAGCGCCGATATCGCCATTCGCATGGCAACCGAGGTGCCGGCACGCTCCGCGCACATCGAGGATAAGTGCGGCAGCATCATGCCGGGTCGCGACGCCGACTTCGTCGTGTTCGACCATGAGCTCACCCTCGTCGAGACGTATGTTGGCGGCCAGAGCGTCGGCAACGCCTTTACCGAGTAACGATAGAAAAAGACGGCGGGCCCGAATCTGCTCGGGCCCGCCGTATGGGTTAAACGCTCAAAAGTACCTTCACAGTTACAGCTTGTTAGCGATCTTCTTTGCCGTGCGCTTCACGCCGGCCACCAGGCCTCCCGCAGGATGCTCCTTTTCGTAGGCTAGACGCTTCTCGCGCTTGGCGTACTCTTCGACGATGATGTCGCCATACTCGTCTTCGATCTTGTCGAAGAAGTCGACGGCGCCCTTAATTTCCTCAGCGGTCGGGTGTCCCTTTTGGACACCGCCGGCGAGCTTGAACGGCCCCCACGTATCAAAACCGGGGCAGCCGTAGACACCCATAAAGATGGCCTGCCTCATGCGGCAGATGCCATCGATATCCTTGCCGTACCACTTGTTTTTGCCACCGTAGGTCATAAGGCCAAACACCTTGTCCTGTGGCTGCAGCACGTTCGTGAGCACGCGTGCCATGTCCTTGTCGATTTCGGAGTAATAGATGCCCGTGGCGACACCGATTAGATGATATTCGTGCAGGTTGGGGTACTCGTTTTTACCGAGCGACTTCACGTCGAGGGTATCGATCTCGGGGTGCGCCTCGACGATGGCGTCCACGAGCTTTTTTGTATTGCCGTGGTGGCGCGAGGCGTAGAGGATGATGGTTCGCATAAGAAGGCCTTTCAGCTGTAATTGCATCAATGTCTGTATGGTACCCCGTTGCATGGCTGGGATACCGGACGCATCGATGAACGTGCGGGTTTGTCCTTTGGCCAGGGTCGAGACGGGTACTTGCGAGCAAAAAAGCAGTTGTTCGAAAGGATGGGCAATGGAATACGCTCTCTCCAACGATTCGATTTCTATTAAGGTGTCCACGGCTGGCGGTTCATTTGCCTCGATCGAGGCTGGAGGTCGCGAGTATCTGTGGCAGGGCGATCCCGCCGTGTGGTCCGGCCAGGCACCGATTTGCTTCCCGATTTGCGGAGGCTTGCGCGACAACAGCGCCATGACGTTTGCCGGGCATCATGTAAAGCTTGCTCGCCACGGCTTTGCGCGCAAGCAGGAGTGGAAGCTGCTGAGCCAAAGCGCAAACGAGCTGGCTATGTGTTTGGCGTCCGAGGATAACGCTGCATTGCTGAGCGATTATCCGTATCCGTTTAAGCTTGTCGCCCGCTATGCGCTCGAGGACGCCGCCGTGCGTGTCTCCTATGAGGTTACCAACGAGGGCACCGAGGACATGCCGTTCTTTATCGGTGGGCACCCCGGCTTTAGGTGCCCGCTCGACGAGGGCGAGGCCTATACGGACTACGAGCTGCGCTTTGAGAAGGACGAGGCAGCGGAGCTCTGCACCGCCGTTCCCTCGACAGGATTGATTGACGTTGACAACCGTTCCAAGAATCCCATGGTGGGAAAGACGCTGCCCCTGTCGCATGAGCTCTTCGATTTTGCGGAGACTATCTTTGACGTGCTCGAGAGCCGTCAGGTCACGCTCTCAAAGAAGGGCGAGGACAAGGGCGTTCGCCTGAGCTTTGAGGGCTTCCCGTATCTCATTGTGTGGAGTAAGCCCGAGGGCGATTTTGTGGCAGTTGAGCCCTGGGGCGGCCTTTCGACCTGTTCCGATGAGGACGACGTGCTTGAGCACAAGCGCGGCTGCCTTATCGCTAAGCCCAAAGAAACCATCGTGCGCTCGTTCACGATTGAGATTCTGTAATTCCGTTTTATCGACTCGTATCGCGAGGCACAAGGAGCCTGCGAGATAAGGAGCTAGAAATGATCCTCACCGTTACGATGAACCCCTCCGTCGATACGCGCTATCAGCTCGATGAGCTCGTCATCGACGACGTCAACCGCGTGACGCCCGAAAAGACCGCCGGCGGCAAGGGCCTTAACGTGGCCCGCGTTCTGGGCCAGCTGGGCGACGACGTTGTGGCAACCGGCCTGCTTGGTGGTCATATGGGTGCCTATATGGCAGAGCTCATGGATGCCAACGGTATTAAGAACGATTTTGTACCCATCAAGGGCGAGACTCGTATTTGCCTCAACATCCTTCACGCCGGCAACCAGACCGAGCTGCTCGAGAGCGGCCCGACGATTGCCCCCGAGGAGCTCGATGCCTTTACCGCCAAGTTTACCGAACTTGCGGGCAAGGCCGACGTCGTCACCATCTCGGGTTCGCTGCCCCGCGGCGTCGAGGCGGACTACTACGCCAAGATCACGGGCATTGCCGAGAACGCCGGTGCCAAGGTGCTGCTCGATACCTCGGGTGCTTCGCTTGAGGCCGCCCTTAAGTCCGAAGTTAAGCCCGAGCTGGTTAAGCCTAACCTGACCGAGATCAACGGCCTTCTGGGCACGAGCTTTACCACCGACGATGTGGACGAGCTCCGCGCCGCGCTCGCCTCTGATGCCCGCTTCTCCGATATCCCCTGGGTCGTCGTTTCCATGGGTGCCGCCGGTTCCGTGGGCTTCCATAACGGCCGTGCGTTCCGCGTCAAGACCCCCGATATCCCCGCCGTTAACGCTACGGGCTCTGGCGATTCGACCATTGCCGGCTTCGCACATGCGATTGCTGCTGGCGCGGATGACGAGACGGTACTGCGTACCGCCAACACCTGCGGCAAGCTCAATGCCATGGATCCCATGACCGGCCATCTGGTCATGGACCGTTGGGACGAGGTCTATAACGGCGTTGTCGTGACCGAGCTGTAAGAGCTTGGGCGTCGCCCCCGGCATCGCTTGCTTGTTTGTGGTTAGAGCTGATGCCAAGTGCGGTAGCATTATGCTGGGGCGCGACGCCGACTTTGTCGTGTTCAATCCCGACCTTAGCCTGGTCGAGACGTATGTGGGTGGCAACAGCGTCGGTAACGCGTTTGCCGAGTAGCCGCCAAAGAAACGATCCGAGAGGGGATTTAGATGATTTACGGTGCACTGGGCGATATCGAGGAATACCGCGGAATGCTCAAGGGCCTCGATGTGCTGATCGACTGGCTCGAGGAGAACGACCCGGCGCAGCTCGAGGTCGGCAGCCATCCGATTCTGGGCGACAAGGTCTTTGCGAACGTTATGGCTCCCACGACGCGACCCGAGGCCGAGGCTCACTATGAGACGCATCAGCGCTATCACGATCTGCAGATCGACGTTGAGGGTCGTGAGGCCTTTAAGGTTGCCACAGGTAGCCTGACGCTGGTCCAGGAGTTTGACGAGAAGGACGACTACGATCTGGTCGATTCCGACGCTTCGATCGCCGGCGATCTTGCCGATGATAAGTTTGCGCTGTTTGTTGCCGGCGAACCTCATATGCCCACGCTCGAGTTCCCGGGCGATGGCGCGCAGCCGGTCAAGAAGATCTGCTTTAAGCTGCTTGCAGATGCTTACTGGGAGGAGTAGCGAACTGTTCGGTTGAACTGTTCGTGTGCTGGCGTGATTCCCCTAGGGAAATCACGCTGGGACCCCGCCAAACGTGCTTTCCCTAGGGGAATCACGTTTGGCGGGGTTTTCGGTTTTTGAATAGGGAAGCCTCATTTATTTGCGAAGAACATCGGCTAGCCGCAGGATTG
>CABPXT010000063.1:0-10648 GCA_902461405.1 uncultured Collinsella sp. | reverse complement strand
GTCTCCCTTCTCCGTGGCGGCACTTTTGTGCGCAGGGGAGGAAGGGCCGCCACGAAATCGGCCCATCTACTACGTTTATCCCCTTACCCCCAACCATGCCAAAAAACGCGAAAACAAAACCGCAGGTAGAACGCCTGCGGTTTTGTTCAAAACGAAGGCATGGTCAGGGGTATCGAGTCAAACGTAGTAGATGGGCCGATTCCGTGGCGGGCGCTGTCAGCCGATCTCCGTGGGCGGAAGAAAACGGATCATTTTGGTCCCGCGAGGCCTGGGATGGTATCCGTGCGGGACTATCCGAACAAAACTATGTCGGTTTACTACGATGAATTCGACATTCCCGACCATGATTGCATTTTTCTGAATATCGCAAGCGTTCTACCTGCGGTTTTGAAAGCGCGCAATTTGCCGTGGTCGAAGGTGAGCGATTCATCGTAGTAAACCGGCATGGTTTTGAAATGGCATTAAATCGATGGCAGCCATTTTGCTATGCCGGAGCGGTCGGCCGTTGGGTAATTACCCTCGCAGGTAGGCGATGGCGATTTGGGTGCGGTTGCGCAGGCCCATTTTGGCCAGGATCGAGCTGATGTGGTTGCGCACCGTGCCTTCTCCCATATAAGCCGTGGCGGCAATCTCCTTGTTATCGAGGCCGCGGGCGATGAGCTCGGCGACTTCGAACTCGCGGTCGGTCAGGCTGGCAAAGGCTGCGGGCCGGCGGGGCGTGCCCGTCTTGTCGCCCATCCCGTCAAAGTCGACATCTTCGATCGCCTTGCCCTCGAGCACGCGTTTGCCATCCATGACCTGCGCCAACGCTGGCGGAATGGCGGCGACATCGGTCTTGATCAGGTAACCGCGGGCGCCCAGCTTGAGCGCCGATACAATGTACTCGTCATCCGAGAATGTCGTCAGAAACACCACGCGTGCCGCGGGGTCGTGCTCAAGGATTTCGCGCGCCGCCGAAAGGCCGTCGCGCCCTGGCATCTGAATGTCGAGCAGCGCGATATCGGGTGCGAGTTCGGCGTAGAGTGCCACCGCGTCGTTGCCGTTGGCTCCGGTGCCCACCACTTCGATCTGCGGCTGGGCGCCCAGGATAATCTTGAGCGAATCGACTACCAAGCGGTCGTCGTCGACAACTATGAGCCTCATCGGGCGTCATCTCCTTGCTGTTTGGGGACGGTGGCAAACACGCGCCAGCCGGGGGCGCCGGCGCGCAGGCCGGCGGTGAAGGTTCCGCCAAGCGCCTCGACGCGCTCGCGCATGGAGACGAGCCCCATGCCTTCTGCGACGTTGCTGCTGCTCGCCGGGGTCGCGTCTGCGCCATCATCGGTAACGATGAGCTGGTAAAACGACGGATGCTCCATGCACCGCACGGTAATGGTTTTGGCATGGGCGTGGCGCATGGCGTTGGAAAGCGCCTCGCGCAGCACCGCCGCAAAGCAGTTGGCGACGTTGGCGGGCGCATGCTCGGCCAAAACCTCAAGCTCAATCTGCGGACCGCTGTCCGAGCGCGCGCCTTCAACGATGCGTTCGAGCTGCACGGAGAGGTTGGTCGCATTGTCGTTGAGCGCGTGGACGCTGGCGCGCACGAGCTGGAGCGCCTCGTCAACCGTGCGTTTAACGTCGGAGAAATCGGCGGCGACGCCAGGCTCGTCGGCGTGGACCACGCGTAGGGCTTCGGCCTGCAGTGAGGCGCGCGTGAGCTGGTGCCCGACGTTATCGTGGATCTCGCGCGCGATGCGGGCGCGTTCGGCGAGCGTCGCGAGCTCGACTTCGTAGTCCTGGCGGTCGGCAAGGTCACGGTTGCGCGCTTCGAGCGCGAGGGCGCGTTCTTGCAGCTTGTCGCGGGTGCGACGCATGCGTTCCTGTTCGCGCTCCAGCTGCGCGGTGCGCAGCGACAGCAACGTGGCGGCGACCGAAAGGATGGCGGTTAGCAACAGCGTTCGGGTGGTGAGCGCGCCGCCGCGAAGGTCCGCGACGAGCGCACAGGCAAAGACAGCGCCGACACCCAGCGCGATCCAGGCGTGCTCACGGCGCACGCGCCGCGCGATGTCATAGAGGGCGAGAGGTGCGAACGGCACAAACGGCGGCACGAAGACAGCCGCGATGACGTAGGCGTAGCTGCCGGCCTCGCTGGCGCGACGGGCGCGTTCTCCCTGCGCGACCTCGGCCAGCGCGGCGATGACAACGCCAAGACAAAACGCCGCGACCAGGCGAGCGTCCACAACAAGACCCATGACGGCCGCAATACAGCACGCCAGCACGATCGATTTGTCGAAAAGCCTGTTCATACGGGTATTGTACGCGATGCCGCGCACGGGGGAGGCGCCACTCAGAGCAACCGTGACATTCCTCCCACGCGGCGGGGCGGTCGCGTCAGCAGGCCACGCGACCAAGCCCCGCACTCGTGACAAAGCTCACTGGTGCGCGCCGTCAGCTCCTGCGATGATGCAATCGTACCGGGCCGCAATCAACGGAAGGGCCGCCTCATGACAGACATCGTCCACGTCGAAAACCTCGTCAAGCGCTATGACGATCTTATTGCGCTCGACCACTTTAACCTGAGTATTGCCCCTGGCGAGATCTTTGGCCTGCTGGGCCCCAACGGCTCGGGCAAGACCACGTCCATCAACTGCATCCTGCAGCTGCTCGCCTACGACAAGGGCACCATCGAGCTGTTCGGCGAGCGCATGACGCCCGCCCGCTACGACCTCAAGCGCCGCATCGGTGTGGTGCCGCAGCAGGTGGCGGTGTTCGACGAGCTCACCGTGCGCGAGAACATCGACTATTTCTGCAGTCTCTACGTCAACGACCGCAAGCGCCGCCGCGCGCTGGTGGACGAGGCGATCGACTTTGTCGGCCTGGGCGACTTTACCAAGTTCCGCCCCGGCAAGCTCTCGGGCGGCCTGGCGCGTCGTCTCAACATTGCCTGCGGCATCGCGCACAAGCCCGAGCTCATCTTTTTTGACGAACCCACGGTGGCGGTCGACCCGCAAAGCCGCAACGCCATCCTGGAGGGCATCTGCCGCCTGCGCGACGAGGGCGCCACGGTGGTGTATACCAGCCATTACATGGAGGAAGTCGAGCAGATCTGCAGCCGCATCATGATCATGGACGGTGGGCGCGTGCTGGCGCAGGGCACTAACGACGAGCTCAAGCGCATGATTCAGATGGGCGAGAAGATTGTAATCGAGGTCGGCGAGGTTCCGAGTGCGGCGCTCGGTGCCGTCGCAAGCCTGCCGCACGTTCTGGACCTTTCGGCAACGGCGGGACAGCTCACGTTTTCGTGCGAAGCGAGCCCGCACAACCTGACGGACATTCTCGATGCGCTGCGCTCGCATGACGTGCCACTCGGCCGCATCTATTCCGAACCGCCGACCCTCAACGACGTGTTCCTCGAGATCACCGGCCGCGAGCTGCGCGACTAGGGGGCAGCTATGTTCAACACCATCATAACCACGGTCAAGACGCTGCTACGTCGGCCGAGCACATGGGTCTGGGGCGCTCTCTTTCCTATCGCGCTTTCCACGATGTTCATGTTTATGTTTGCGAACCTCAGCTCCGACGGCACGGTCGACCCGGTGCCGGTTGCCGTCGTGGCGGACGAGGCCTGGGATGCCTCGACCTTTAAGGATGTGGCAGCTTCGCTTGCCAAGGCAGGCGACGATCAGCTGCTCGATGTGAGCGAGTACGAAGACTTGGCTGTCGCGCGCAAAGCGCTCAAGGCCGGCGAGGTCGCGGGCATCTATACGGTTGATGCCGCGGGCACGCCCAGGCTCACGCTGCTGTCGAGTTACGACAGCTCGCGCGCCTCGTCGGTGCTCACCGACCGCAGCATCCTTGAAACGGTGGCAAGCTCGTATACGCAAAATGCCGAGCTCATGGCTCAGATTGCTCAAGATGACCCGGCGGCGCTCGCCGACCCGGAGGCGGTTGCGCGCGCTCTGTCGCTCGAGGGCGGAACCCGCCGCGTGAGCCTGACTCGTGCCACGCCCGATGGCACGGTCATCTACTATTACGCGCTTTTTGGCCTGGTCGCGATGATGTCTGCCGAGTTTGCCGCCTTGAGCGTCGTCGATTTGCAGCCTAATCTGTCGGGCCTTGGCGCGCGCCGCTGCGTGGGCGGTCTTTCCAAGACGGCGTCGCTGGCCGGCATTTTTGTCGGCTCGTGGCTGGTTTCCTTTGCATCGATGGCGGTTGCGATCGGCTACGTGCGCCTGGTCGTGGGCGTCGACTTTGGCGGGCGCGAGGGGTTGTGCCTGCTGGGCGGGGCTGCATCCGCGCTTGCCGCCACGGGCCTGGGGCTTTTTGTGGGCACGCTTCCCGTTAAGGGCGGCAAGGCATCCAAGTCGGGCATCCTCACGGGCTTTGCCACCACGTGCGCCCTGTTCGCCGGCCTCTACGGCGAGCCGGCGATGGCGCTTGCCGACGACGTCGCCCGCGCTTGTCCGGTCGAGTGCTGGCTCAACCCCGTCAAGCTCATCTGCGACATGTTCAATCGCCTGTATTTCTTTGAGGACCTGGGGCCCTTCGCTGTTCGCGCCGGCGCGCTCGTCCTGATGGCCCTGGTGTTTGTCGCCGCCGCTACGCTGATCTTTGGAAGGAGCCGCTATGAGCACCTTTAAGACCGCGCTTCGCATGGCGCTGGCGCACCCGTTCTACCTGCTCATCTATACGGTGTTCATCTCGCTCATGGGCGTATTCATCGCGGCTTCGGTGAGCTGGAACTCGTCGCAGCTTACCGAGTACAAGCCCTACGACACCAACGTGATCGTGGTCGACCGCGACAATAGCGACCTTTCGCGGGCGCTTACCAAGCACCTGGGCTCACGCTTTGACCTGGTCACGGGCGTCGGCGACGACACATACGACCTTGCCGACGCGCTCTCCAAGAGCAACAGCGCCAAGGGCAGTGCCGATTGCGTGTTCTTTATCCCGGAGGGGTTTGAGGACGATCTTGTTGCAGCCGCCCGTGCGGGGGAGGCCCTGCCCAAGCTCGACGTGACCTATGGTTCCGGCACCATGGCGGCGGCGCTTTCGTCCGCCGAGGCCTCGCGCTGGATCTCGCTCGCGGGCGCTGCGGCGGCGCTTGAACCCGCTGCCTCCAACGGTGACGTCGCAAGGGCCGCCGAGCACGCGGCCGCAAAGCGCGCGGAGGTCCAGATCGAGCAGGTCAAGGTCGACTCGACTGCTGCTACCACGCTCGAGTCGTACTTCAACTTTGGCGCGTACGCGATCATCTCGTCGGTCATCGTGTCGGTGGGACTGGTGTTTTCGGGCATGAACGAGCCCGAGCGCGTGCGCCGCATGGATGCCAGCCCGGTCTCTGAGCGCCAGCGTTCGCTCGCTGTGTTCGCGGCCGCCGCCGTGCTCACCGTCTGCATCTGGCTCGTGTCGAGCATGATGGGCGTCGTGGGCTTTGCCAGCGCGGTTGCCGAGGTCGGCGTGGGTCGCGTGTGCCTGGCGCTGGCGGCAACGTTTGCCCTGGCGTGCACGCCGCTGGCCGTTGGCTTTACGCTGTCGAGCCTGGGCGCGCGCGAGGAGCTGCTCAACGGTGTGGGCAGCCTGCTCGGCATGCTCATGACGTTTTTGGGCGGCGCCTGGATGCCGCTGTCGCTCATGGGCTCGGCCGTGCAGACGGTGGCGCACTTTGTGCCGACGTATTGGGTGAACGACGCGATCGGCAAGGCGCTCGCCGCGGACCTGACGTCCACCGTGCTGGGCGACATCGCCTGCGATCTGGGCGTCACGGTGCTCTTCGCCGCCGCCATCGCCGCCGTAGGCCTAGCCCTCGCCCACAACAAATCCCACGCCTAGCCACCTAGTCATTGGGGACAGTCTTTGCCGATTCGCCGGCAGGGCTGGCAGGGACTGTCCCAATGAGTAGGTTGGAAAATAGTTCGCGCACGTCGCTTAAAAATAGTTCACCTGGGTTTACTATTACCTTAGAAAAGTAGCAGAAGGCTAACAACGGGGGATAGCATGGCGACAAAGCGTGCCTACATCCAGGTCAACGGACTCAAGAAACACTATGGCGACGGTGATGCACGCCTGACGGTGCTCGACGGCATCGACACGTCCATCAACCGCGGCGAGATCTGCGTCATGCTGGGGCCCTCGGGCTCGGGCAAGTCGACCTTTCTCAACCTGATCGGCGGCCTGGAGGATGCCGACGGCGGCTCCATCATGGTGGACGGCTGCGATCTCACGGCGCTCAAGCGCGCCGATCTGGGCGAGTACCGACGCCGCGAGCTGGGCTTTGTCTTCCAGTTCTACAACCTGGTGCCCGACCTTACCATCAAGGAAAACATCGAGGTCACGGCGCACCTGTCCAAAAACCCGCTCAATGTCGACGATCTGCTGCGCTCGCTGGGCCTCTACGAGCACCGCAACAAGTTTCCGCGCCAGGTCTCAGGTGGCCAGCAGCAGCGCTGCGCCATCGGCCGTGCGCTCGTCAAAAATCCGGGCCTGCTGCTGTGCGATGAGCCCACGGGCGCGCTCGACTACAAGACATCCAAGGAAATCTTGCGGCTCATGGAGGATGTCAACCGCACCTACGGCTGCACCATCATCATTGTCACCCACAATGCCGCCATCGCGCGCATGGCAAATCGCGTGCTGCGCCTGCGCGACGGCCGCATCGTCGAGGACGAGCTCAACGAGTCGCCCGTTGCGGCCGCCGATCTCGATTGGTAGGCGATGCCATGACACCTCTCGCAAAACGTCTCCCGCGCGAGCTGCGCCGCAATATCGGCAAGTACCTGGGCATCTTTTTGCTTATGTGCGGAAGCATCGCCCTTACCTCGGGCTTTTTGCTCGCGGCGCATTCCATCGGCTGCCTCATTGATGACATGCGCGATGCGTACACGATCGAGGACGGCCGCGTGACCACCTCCTTCGAGGCCACCAAAGACCAGCTCAAGGCTGCCGAGGACGCGGCGGAGGGCGTCGGCGGCGTTACGCTCTACAAGAACTTCTCTATCGACGCCATCATCAAAAAGGCGGCTGGCGACGACGGCACCAAGCGGACCCTGCGCACCTATGCGCACCGCGCTAAGGTGGACATTGCGTCCTACTGTGAGGGCAAGGAACCCAAGGCGGACGACGAGGTGGCCATCGACCGCGTCTTTGCCACCAATAACGACCTCGCCATCGGCGATAAGGTCGAGCTCGAGGGGCGCACCTATACCATCTGCGGGATCATGACGCAGCCCGATAGCCAGGCGTTGTTCCTCGACAATTCGGACTTTACGGTGAACACCATCACGTATGGCGTAGCCGAGGTCACCGACGCCGGTTTTGTTGCGCTCGAGGATGCCGGCGGCGCACCCGCCTATACGTATTCCTTTACCTTTAACGACCGCGATCTCCCCACCGCGGATCGCATCGATGCGGAGCAGGATATGGTCGAGGCGCTGACCGATGCCGATGCGCGCGTGGACGATCTGATCGATGCCGATTCCAATCAGGGCATTGGCTATGCGCGCGACGACGTGGACGGCGACTCCATGATGTGGATGACGTTGCTCGACATCATCATCGTGATCATGGCGTTTGTCTTTGTGGTTCTTACCGACGCCACCATCGAGGAGGAGAGCGCCATTATCGGCACGCTTCTCGCCAGCGGCTATCGCCGTCGCGAGATCGTGCTGCACTACCTGGCACTTCCCGCCATCGTAGGCGTGGCCGCGGCGCTTTTGGGCACCGCGCTCGGCGTTGCGTTCTTTACCGAGCCCATGCGCGGTCTCTACTACGGCTCGTACAGCCTGCCTCCCTTCCAGGTGTACTGGAGCTGGGAGATCTTCGTGAAGTGCGCTGTGGTTCCCGCCGCTGCGCTCATCCTCATTACGCTGGTGGGCCTGCTCCGCAAAATGGGCAAGACGCCGTTGCAGTTCCTTCGTCACGAGGCGAGCGGTAAGTCGGGTACCAAGCGCGGTCTGCAGCTGCCGGAACGCATGGGCTTTGTCTCCCGCTTCCGTCTGCGCGTTTTCCTGCGCAACCTGGGCAACTTCGCCACGCTCTTCGTGGGCATCGCGTTTGCGTCGCTGCTTTTGCTCTTTGGCCTGGCGATCCTGCCCACGATGACGCACTATGCGGACAACCTGGAGACGAGCCTGGTCGCCGAGCATCAGTACACACTTAAGGCGCCGCTGGAGCTCGAGGGCACTACCGAGGAGCGCGAGCAGTGGTCGACACTCGAGCGCTTGCAGTCGGTTGACGGCGCGCTGCTCTCCGCCGCCCAGGATGCCGATGACGAGCTTGACGGCGCGGCCGATGCGGCGCAGACGGCAGCCGATGCCGCGACCGCATCTCCGTCTGCCGAGAGCCTGACCGCAGCGCAGGATGCGCTTGCCAAGGTCCAGGACAAGAAGGATGCGCTCTACGCGCGCCTTGACGATCTTGCCGATGCCCTCGGCTGCAACCGCGATGAGGCCATCGATCTGATCGACAAGGCCTCTAAGATCGACACTGACAACGACGATATCCACCCGGTCAATACGACCGACAACGGCGCGGGCGCAATCGCGCAGGCCGAGAAATATGCCGTTTACCAGCTGCAGTACGACCGTGGCGACGGTAATGGCGAGGAGGCGATTTCCGTCTACGGCATTTCATCTCATTCGCGCTATTGGAAAGACCTCAACGTCGGCGACGGCCGCGTTGTCTTTGGCGGCGGCCTGCTCGACAAGTTTGGCTGGAGCGAGGGCCAGAAGGTCACACTCAGCGACAAGTACGAGGGTGAGCATTATTCCTTTGAGTACGCGGGCAAGGACTGTGCTTGGGGCTCCAAGTCGGACATGAACATCTATATGAGTATCGATGACTTTAACGAGCTGTTCGGCAACGACGCCGCCTACTTTAACGGCTATGTGAGCGACGAGAAGCTCGACCTCGATGCTCGTTACTTTGCCGGCGACACCACGCCCGACGACATGCGCGCCGTGGGCGACCAGTTCATCGGCATGATGAGCAAAATGATCGGCATGATGGTCGGGCTCGCGGTGTTTATCTTCCTGCTGTTTATGTACCTGCTGACCAAGGCGGTGATCGACCACAGCGCCCGTTCGATCAGCTACATGAAAGTCTTTGGCTATCGCGATAGCGAGATCTCGCATCTGTACATCCGCTCGATCACGCTGTGCGTGGCGGCGTCGCTCGTGCTGAGCCTGCCGGTCATTATTGGCTCGCTCACGGCCATCTTCCGCTCGATGCTGCTCGCCTACAACGGCAATATCGAGATCTACGTGCCCGCTTGGTCCATGGCTGCATGCGTCGGCATCGGCTTTGCGACCTACCTGGTCGTGGCGCTGCTGCACACGCGCTCTATCAAGCGCGTCAGCCTGGCCGAAGCCCTCAAGGTGCAGGAGTAGTCATTGGGGACGTTCTTAAACGACTAGTCGTTGGGGACAGTCTTTGCCGGATTGCCGGCTCGTCGGCCGGGCTGGCAGGGACTGTCCCTGACGGCACTCATTTAAGTCTGTCCCCAATGAGTGGTTTCAGTCATTTAAGTCTGTCCCCAATGAGTGGCCGTGCTTGACTTCAACCCCACTTCAACGGGTACCATCCTCTATGTCTGTAACGCCATATAGACCGAGGGGATAGATCTATGACCGCAACCGCACCCGCAGCACCGGCAAAGGTGTACTTCACCAACCTGCGCGCGCATGCTCGCGAGAGCCAGCTCGACAAGCTCAAGCGCCTCATCCGCCGCGCTGGTATCGAGCGGATCGACTTTGAGAACAAGTTTGTCGCCATCAAGATTCACTTTGGTGAGCTGGGCAACCTGAGCTTTTTGCGCCCCAACTACGCCCGAGCCGTCGCGGACGTCGTGAAGGAGCTGGGCGGCAAGCCCTTCCTTACCGACTGCAACACGCTCTATGTGGGTAGCCGCAAAAATGCGCTCGAGCACATCGACACCGCCTACCAGAACGGCTTTACCCCGTACGCCACGGGCTGCCAGATCATCATCGCCGACGGCCTCAAGGGCACCGACGAGGCGCTCGTCCCGGTCGAGGGCGGCGAGTACGTGCGCGAGGCAAAGATCGGCCAGGCACTCATGGATGCCGACATCGTGATTAGCCTCACCCACTTTAAGGGCCATGAGCAGGCCGGCTTTGGCGGTGCCATGAAGAACCTGGGTATGGGCGGCGGTAGCCGTGCCGGCAAGATGGAGCAGCACGCCGCTGGCAAGCCGAGCGTCGATACCACCAACTGCGTTGGCTGCCGTGCCTGCGAGAAGATATGCGCGCACAGCGCCATCACGTTTGACGGTACGCGTGAGCGCGAGCTTGCCAACGGCAGCACTCGCACGGTTCACGTGGCTGCCATCGACCACGATCGCTGCGTGGGCTGCGGACGCTGCATTGCGGCGTGCAACCAGGACTGCATCAAGCCCGACTATGATGCCGCGGCCGACGTACTCAACTACAAGATCGCCGAGTACACCAAAGCCGTCGTCGACGGCCGCCCGAGCTTCCACATCTCGCTTGCCATGGATATCAGCCCCAACTGCGACTGCCATCCCGAAAACGACACGCCTATCGTCAACGATATCGGCATGTTCGCGAGCTTCGACCCGGTCGCCATCGATCAGGCCTGTGCCGATGCCGTCCTGGCATCCGAGCCGCTGCCTAACACCGAGCTCCCGCGAGCG
>CABPXT010000062.1:0-10652 GCA_902461405.1 uncultured Collinsella sp. | reverse complement strand
ACCAGCCTCAGGCTCGTCGACAACAGCCGCCGGGCGCTCGATCTCCGGGTGCATAAAGAAGTACAGGTCCAGATACTTGTCGGCCGAGCGCGTCCAGCTAAAGTCCTGGCTCATGGCCTGGGTGACCAGCCGGTTCCAAGCGTCGCGGTTATCCCAGAACAGGCGCGCCGCGCGGAACACCGCGTCGCCCATCTCGTCGCCGTTAAAGTTGGTAAACGAGAAGCCCGTGCCCTCGCCGGTAAACTCGTTGTACGGCTGCACGGTGTCCTTCAGGCCACCGGTCTCGCGCACGATGGGCAGGGTGCCGTAGCGCATGGCGATGATCTGCGACAGGCCGCAGGGCTCAAACTTCGAAGGCATCAGGAACATATCGGCGGCGGCATACATGCGCTGCGACAGCGCCGGATCGAACTCGATGCGCGCGGCCATGGTGCCGGGGTACTTGTCCTGGAAGTAGCGCAGGCCGTCCTCGTAGTCGCGGTCGCCGGTGCCCAGCACCGCCACCTGCACGCCGCCGGCCAGGATGCGGTCGAGCGCGTACATGACCAGATCCAAGCCCTTCTGGCGCGTCAGACGCGTGACCATGACCATAAGCGGACGGTCGTCGCGAACCTCGAGCCCCAGCTCTTCCTGCAGCTTGGCCTTGCACACGGCCTTACCAGAACGGTCCTCCACGGTGTAGTTGGCGGCAATGCGCTTGTCGGTCGCCGGGTCAAAGCCCGCCACGTCAATGCCGTTGAGGATGCCCTGCAGCGCATAGGAGCGCTCGCGCAGCACGCCGTCCAGGCCCTCGCCAAACTCGGGTGTCTGGATCTCGTTGGCATAGGTGGGGCTCACCGTAGTGATGGCGTCGGCATAGCGCAGGGCGCCCAGCATGTAGTTGATGCTGCAGGCGTCGCAACGCAGCTGCGAGGCGGCCGCGGGAATGTGCGCCACGCCCAGGATGTCCTCCATCACGGTGTCGCTAAACTGGCCCTGGAACGCCACGTTGTGGATCGAGAACACGGTCTTGACGCGGTCATACAGCGGCAGGCCCTGGTAAAACTCGCGCAAGAACACGGGCGCCAGTGCCGTCTGCCAGTCATTGCAGTGCAGGATGTCACACTCAAAACCGGCCGGCAGGTGCTGCAGACTCTCGGTGATGGCCTTGGAGAAAAACGCGAAGCGCTCGCCGTCATCAAAGAAGCCGTACGGATAGTCGCGCGCAAAGTAGCGCTCGTTGTCGATGAACATATAGGTGACGCCGTCGTGCTCGAGCTTCTCGAGCCCGCAGTACTCGTTGCGCCAGCCCAGGCTCACGTAAAAGTCGGCAAAGTGCTCCATCTGCGCCTTGTACTCATCCTTGATGGCGGCGTACTTGGGCACCATTACGATAACCTCGGCGCCGGCGCGCACAAGCGCCGCAGGCAGCGAGCCCGCCACGTCGCCCAGGCCACCGGTCTTAACAAACGGTGCGCACTCGGCCGAGGCAAACACGATCTGCATCTTTTTGCTGGAATCTGCCATATTGTCTCCCATGTTGCAATTCGAGAATAGCCGCCTGGCGCTAACCGGGCGGCTATTCTACATGTTACGAGCGATGTTGCGGTGCCAACGTTAACGTACGATGGTGGTGTCGGAAGTTAACGGAGCCTTGCCCAGCACCAGGATGTTCTCGGGCGTGCCGCGAAGCTCGGTGTTGGTGGGGACCACGTTGTTCTTGTCCAGAATGGCATTCTCGACGCGGGCGCCGCTCTTGATGATGCAACTCTGGTTGATGATCGAGTTGGTCACCGAAGCGCCTTCCTCGACCACGACGCCGCGCGACAGGATCGAGTTGCGCACGGTGCCCTTGATGATGCAGCCGGCCGAGATGATCGAGTTGCACGCGTGGCTGCCGGTCGCATAGCGCGAAGGCGGCACGTCGTGGGCCTTGGTCAGAATCGGGCGCTCGGGGTCAAAGAGCTGATCGGCCACGGTCTGGTCGAGCAGGTCCATGCTGCGGCGATACAGCGACTTCTCGCTAAACACGCCCACGACCTCGCCCTTGTACTCATAGCTGCATACGTCGATGTTGCCAAAGTCGCCCTGGAGTGCCTCGAGCAGGTCCAGATAGTCGGCGGCCTGGTAGTGGTCGATAATCTCGAGCAGCGTCTCGCGGTTGACGATGCAGCAGTCCATAGAGGCGTTATCGCCGTACACGACGCCGGCGCTCACGCCCGTCAGGCGACCGTTCTCGTTAATCTCGAGCTTGGTCTCGTCATCGACGTTGCGCGTGGCCTTGCAGTACACCACGGTCATCTGGGCACCGGAGTTCTCGTGCGCCTCGATGATGGTGTTGAGGTCCATGTTAAAGATGATGTTGGTGCCCATCATCACAACATAGGGCATGTCCGAGCGCTGGAACAGCGTCTTGTTGGAGATGATGTCGCGCAGCAGGAAGCGCATGCCGCCCTTGGTGGTGCCATACGCGTTGCCGGGCACCATGAACAGGCCGCCCTTCTTGCGGTCCAGGCCCCAGTCCTTGCCCGAGCCCACGTGGTCGATCAGCGAGCGGTAGTTACCCGGCATGACGACGCCGACAGTCTTAATGCCGGCATTCATCATGTTGGACAGCGGGAAGTCGATCAGGCGGTAGCGGCCCAAAAACGGAACGGACGCGATGGGGCGATCCTTGAGCAGCACGCTGCCGTAGGTCGAAGAGTAGTTAGCGGTGATATAACCGATGGCCTTGCGATTGATCATCGGATCATTCCCCCTTCCCGATAACGACGTCATTTCCAACGACGGCCGTATCCTTGGTGGTATCGACAGAGCCGAGCTTCACGCCCTCTTCGACCGTGGAGTTCTCGCCCAAAATAGCGCGGCAGATGTGCGCGCCGCTCTTAACGTGCGCACCCGGCAGCAGCACGGAGTCCTCGACCACGGCGCGCTCCTCGATGATGACATCGGTCGAAAGGATCGAGTGGCGAGCGGTGCCGTAGATCTTGCAGCCATTGGAGACCAGGCAGTCGTCTAGGCGGCCGTCCGGGCCAATGTAGTGCGGCGGACGCGTGGTGATGTTGGACATGATGGGGAAGTTCTTGTCGAACAAATCGAACTCGGGGTTGTTGCCCAGCAGGTCCATCGAGGTCTCATGGAAGCTGGCGATGGTGCCGACGTCCTTCCAGAAGCCGTGGAACTCATAGCTGTACAGGCGCTTGTTCTCACCGAGCAGCTTGGGGATGATGTCCTTGCCAAAGTCGTGGCTCGAGCGCTGGTCCAGAGCGTCCTCCTCGAGCGCCTCGATCAGCACGTCGGCCGAGAAGATGTAGATGCCCATGGACGCGAGGTTCGAATCGGGCTTCTCGGGCTTCTCGGTAAACTTGGTGATGCGGCCGTCTTCGGGGTCGGTGGTCAGGATGCCAAAGCGGCTGGCCTCCTCCCACGGCACGGGCATAACGCTCACCGTGAGGTCGGCGTTGTTCTCAATGTGCGTCTTGAGCATCTTGCGGTAGTCCATGCGATACAGGTGATCGCCCGAAAGAATCAGGACGTACTTGGGGTCGTTGGCCTTGATGTAGTCGAGGTTCTGCGTAATGGCGTCGGCCGTGCCCGCATACCAGGCGCCGCCGGTCTGCGTCTCGTACGGCGGCAGGATCGACACGCCGCCGTCGCGGCTGTCCAGATCCCACGCCTCGCCGGAGCCCACGTAGGCATGCAGCAGGTAGGGACGGTACTGCGTCAGAACGCCCACCGTGTCGATGCCCGAGTTGGAGCAGTTGGACAGCGAAAAGTCGATAATGCGGAACTTGCCACCAAAGCTAACCGCCGGCTTGGCGATCTTTTGGGTGAGTGCCCCCAATCGGCTGCCCTGTCCTCCTGCGAGGAGCATCGCGATGCATTCTTTCTTACTCATCGATTTCTCCTTCTGTCATCGATGTTCCTAACCCATTAGCGACGGACGCGGCGCTCGGTCGCGCCCGTCGAATAATGCCGTGCGGCAAAGGGAGCTCGCGCGCCTTTACGCGTGCCAGATCTCGTCGCGGTACTCGCGAATGGTACGGTCGCTCGAGAACCAGCCGGAGGAGGCGGTGTTGAGCAGGGCCTTGCGGTTCCAGGTCTCCTGGTCGCCGTAGCTGCCCGTGAGCTTTTCCCACGCATCCACGTAGCTGCGGAAGTCGGCCATGACCAGGTCGGGGTCGTTGTTGTTCATGAGCTCGTTGTAGATACTCTCGAAGTTGCCCGAAAGGCCGGCAAAGGTGTTGTCCTTGAGCTCGTCCATCACGCGGCCTAGACGCTCGCGGTCGCCGTTGAGGGTATCCCACGCAAAGTAGTTGTTGGATGCCCAGAGCTGCTCGACCTCGGGTGCGGTTAGGCCAAAGATGGCCTCATTCTCGCGACCGGCCAGGTCGGCGATCTCGATGTTGGCGCCGTCGAGGGTGCCCAGCGTAATGGCGCCGTTCATCATGAGCTTCATGTTGGACGTGCCCGAGGCCTCCTTGCCGGCCGTGGAGATCTGCTCCGAGATCTCGGCGGCGGGGTAGATGAGCTGGGCGTTGCTCACACGGAAGTTGGGGATAAAGCAGACCTTCATGACCTCGTTCACGCGGGCATCGTTGTTGATGACGTCGGCCACAGAGTTAATGAGGCGGATGGTCTCCTTGGCAAAGGTGTAGCTCGAGGCAGCTTTGCCGCTAAAGATGAAGGTCGTCGGCGTCACGTGGAAGTTGGGATCGGCGATGCGACGGTTGTAGATGTCCATCACCTTCATGATGTTCATGAGCTGGCGCTTGTAGGCGTGGAAGCGCTTCACCTGAACATCGAAGACGGTGTTGGGGTCAATGACCAGACCGGTCTCGGCCTTAACGTAGGCGGCCAGGCGCTCCTTGTTAGCACGCTTGGAGGCACCCACGGCCTTCAGGAACTCGGTGTCGTTCTGGAACTCCTTGAGCTTTTCCAGCTCAAAGGCGTCCTTGAGCCAGCCATCGCCAATGGCCTCGGTCACGAGCTTGGCGTAGGTGGGGTTGGCCTCGGCAAAGAAGCGACGGTGCGAGATGCCGTTGGTCTTGTTGTTGAACTTCTCGGGCGTCAGGGCATAGAAGTCCTTGAGCACGATGTTCTTGATGATGTCGGAGTGGATCTTGGCCACGCCGTTGACGCTGTGGCTGCAGATCACGGACAGGTTGGCCATGCGAATCTCGCCGTCCCACAGAATGGCGGTCTGGCGCAGACGCTCCTGCCAGCCCTCCTGCGTGGTATCGAACGACTCGTGCCAACGACGGCTGATCTCGTCAATGATCTGGTACACGCGGGGGAGGAGCTTGGAGAACGTACCGATGGGCCACTTCTCCAGAGCCTCGGGCAGGATGGTGTGGTTGGTGTAGCTCACGACCTGCGTCACGATGTTCCAAGCGTCATCCCACTCGAGCTTCTTCTCGTCGATGAGGATGCGCATGAGCTCGGGTCCGCACATAGCGGGATGGGTATCGTTGGTGTGGATGGCCACAAACTGCGGCAGCAGCTCCCAGTTCTCGCCGTGCTCCTTCTCAAAGGTGTCGAGCAGGCTGTAGATGCCGGCCGAGACAAACAGGTACTCCTGCTTCAGGCGCAGCAGACGGCCGTGCTCGCCGGCGTCGTTGGGGTAGAGGATGGCGCTGATGGCCTCGGCCTCGGCGCGCTCGGCGTCGGCCAGGGCGTAGTCGCCGCGGTTGAAGGCCTCCAGGTCAAAGTGCTCCTCGACCGGCTCTGCGGCCCAAACGCGCAGCTTGTTGACGGTCTCGCCGGCATAGCCCACCACGGGGATGTCGTAAGGGACGGCCAGGATGTCCTGCGTGTCCACCGTGCGGTAGAACGTGCGGCCGTTCTCCTCAAAGCCCTCGACATGGCCACCAAACTTGATGGTCACGGCCTTGTCCTGGCGGCGGACCTCCCAAGGGTAGCCGTGGGTGAGCCACTCGTCGGTGGCCTCGACCTGGCTGCCGTTGACGATCTCCTGCTTAAACAGGCCGTAACGATAGCGCATGCCGTTGCCGTAGCCGGCAATGCCCTCGGCTGCCATGGAATCCAGGAAGCACGCTGCCAGACGGCCCAGGCCACCGTTGCCCAGCGCCGGATCGGGCTCCTGGTTCTCGATGACGGACAGATCAAAGCCCATGTCGTCGAGCGCCTCGGCGACCATGTCGCGCACGCCAAAGTTGAGCAGGTAGTTGTCGAGCAGGCGGCCGATCAAAAACTCGATCGAGAAGTAGTACACGCGCTTCTTGCTCTCGGCGGTCACACGGGCGTCACTCTTGGTGGCAACGGTGCGCGCCTTCTCGGCCACGAGCTTGGCCAGGGCGTTAAAGCGGTCGAGGTCGCTGGCGGCCTCGACGCTCTTGCCGCTAATGCTCATGACGGCATCGCGATAGAGCTCGGTAAACTCCTGCTTGTTGTCGAAGATCTTATTCATACGTTCCTTTCCCCCGGGAGTTGTTCCCCGGAACGGTTATGACATGTATCCTACGCCCCCGCGGGGCGGGAAATTACAGTGGTAACGCCTTTGTTACGCTTTCTTAGCAGGAGCCTTAACGGCAGCTGCCTTAGCCTTGGGAGCGGCCTTTTTGGTGGCTGCCTTTTTGGCCGTGGTGGACTTGGCCGAAGCCTTGGCAGCGGGCTTGGTAGCCTTCGTCTTAGCCGGAGCCTTCTTGGTGGCCGCGGGCTTGGGCTTTACCGTGGACGTACGCTTTTTGGTCGCAGCCTTGGGAGCCTCAACCACGGGCGGCTTGTAGCTGCTGGGGCCGCGGCGCTTAAGCACCACGCCTGCCAGGCCGGGCACCTTAATCTCAATGGAGTCCATCTGCCCGTTCCAGGGCTCGCTCGAGCAGGTGTAGGGCTCCTCGCCGGCATAGCCGCTGCCGCCAAATTCGGGACGGTCGGAATCAAAGATGACCTCCCAGTCACCCTCGCGCGGCACGCCCACGCGGAAGCTCTCGTAGCTCGCCGGGTCAAAGTTGATCAGGATCACCAGGTCGTCGTCGACGTCCTCGCCCTGACGCACAAAGCTCACGATGGACTGCTTGGAGTTGTCTGCGTCGATCCAGGTAAAGCCGTCGTCGGTGTAGCCGCGCTCGTACAGGGCGGGCTCGGCGGTGTACAGGTGGTTGAGCGCCTTGATAAACGCCTGATGATGACGATGGGTCTCGTACTCCTCGGTCAGGAACCACTGGATGGACTCGTAGTAGCGCCACTCAATAAACTGGCCGATCTCGTTGCCCATAAAGTTGAGCTTGGCACCGGGGTGCGTCATCTGGTAGAAAGCCAGCGTGCGCAGGCCGGCGAACTGGCGCCACCAGTCGCCCGGCATGCGGCCGATCAGCGAGCACTTGCCGTGCACGACCTCGTCGTGGCTCAGCGGGCAGATAAAGTTCTCGGTAAAGGCGTACATGATGGAGAACGTGAGCAGCCCGTGGTTGCCGGGGCGCCACGGAAAATCGGTCTGCATGTAGTGCAGGGTGTCGTTCATCCAGCCCATGTCCCACTTGTAGTGGAATCCCAGGCCGCCGTCCTGCGGCGGGTAGGTCACGAGCGGCCACGCAGTGGACTCCTCGGCCATCACGTCAGGGAAGTGGGCCTCCACGGCGCAGTTAACCTGGCGGATAAATGCGCTGGCGTCCAGGTCCTCCTCGGTTCCGTACTTATTGAACTTCTTTTGGCCCGGATCGTCGATGCCAAAGTTGAGGTACAGCATGCTGGACACGCCGTCCATGCGGATGCCGTCAACGTGGAAGCTCTCGAGCCAGTACAGCACGTTGGAGACCAGGAAGGAGCGGACCTCGCCGCGGGCGAAGTCGAACTTATGCGTGCCCCAGTTGGGGTGAATCTCGTGCTCAAACAGCATGTGACCGTTAAAGGTGGCAAGGCCGTGGGAGTCGGCGCAAAAACCGCCGGGCACCCAGTCCATGATCACGCCGATGCCCGCCTCGTGGCATGCGTCGATAAAGTGCATGAGCTGCTGCGGGTTGCCGTAGCGCGACGTAGCGGCGTAGTAGCCGGTCGTCTGATAGCCCCAGGATCCATCGAAGGGATGCTCCATGAGCGGCATGACCTCGATATGCGTGTAGCCCATGTCGCGCACGTAGTCCACGAGCTCTACCGACAGATCGTCGTAGGTGTAAAACTCGCCGCGCTGCGCGGGGAAGGGGTCCATGGGGCCAGGGTAGTTGCCGTACTCGTCCGGCTCGCCCTGCGGCGCATCGCCGTGGCGCTTCCACGAGCCAATATGCACCTCGTAGATGTTGAGCGGCTGCGACATGTGGTTGTGACCGGCGCGGCGCTTGAGCCACGCGGCGTCGTTCCACTTATAGCCGTCGAGGGTCCACAGCACGCTGGCTGTACCCGGAGGGCACTCGGCCTTAAAGGCGTACGGATCGGCTTTGTAGAGCTTTTCGCCCTCGTTGGTCTCGATGAGATACTTATAGAGCTGGCCCTGCTCGGCGCCAGGAATAAAGCCTTCCCAGATAGCGCTCGTATGCACGGGCACCAGCGGGTTGGCTTCCTCATTCCAGTCGTTAAATTCGCCAATGACATGCACGCTCTTTACATCGGGCGCCCAAACGCAAAAACGCCAGCCGCGCGTACGGTTCTGCGTGTCGGGGTGCGCGCCCATCTTTTCCCAGCTGCGCTCCCACGTGCCGATGCCAAACAGGTAGACATCGTCCTTGGTGAGCTCCGGTGCGTGCGGGGCGGCTTTACGGGTTGCGGGCTTTTTAGCCGTTGGCTTTAGCTTTGTATCGCTCACGTTTGATCCCATCATGACGCGGCAGCGTGTTGCCTTGGTGACTAGATGCGAAAGGTCCAAGGCTGCACGAATCGAAGGGACGGCGATAGTTCTATGATTCGTTCCACCTCGCGTGCTCGGTGGAACTTTCGGCAGAAACTACGATAACACCTGTACGTTACTTTTATGAAGGAAAGTGGTTTTAGGGCGGCGTTTAATCGGTAAGCGCCATGTTTAGACCACTGGCAGAATTGCCGTGGTAAAACTCTTGACAGTTTTACCAATTAGGGTTTCAAGATTGTTAGTCTGACGTTTGGTAAAACGTTTTTAGCAGGATGTTTACCATTTGACATCGAAAGGTTCGTTTATGTCCCAGACCGCCGCCCCCAACGTTGCTTTTATTTTCGATTGCGACGGCACACTGGTTAATAGCACCCCCGTTTGGGCCTATGCCCAGCCCGAGTTATTGCACCGCCACGGAGTTGACGTGACGGTCGACGATTTTGCCCAGTTTGAGCATCTTTCGCTGGAGGACGAGTGCCAGGCCTACCACGATACGTGGGGTATTGGTGCGAATGGTGAGGAGCTGTATCGCGAGCTGGGCGACATCCTGATCGATGGCTACTCCAAGGTGCCGCCGCGCGAGGGGCTCCTGGCATTTTTGGAGCAGGCGAAAATGGCGGGCGTTGCCATGTGCGTGGCTACGTCCACGCCGGCCGAGCTGGTTAAGTCTGCGCTTGCGGGAGCCGGGCTCGATGCCTACATGGAGTTTGTGACCACCACCGGCGAGGCGGGACGCTCCAAACAGTTCCCCGATGTGTACGAGTTGGCGCTTCACCGCCTGGAGGAGCGCCATGGGCATATGTTTGAGCGCACGTGGGTGTTTGAGGATGCCGTTTTTGGCCTAAAGAGCTCTGACACCGCCGGCTTTAAGCGTGTAGGTATTTATGACCCGTACGGCCGCATGAAGCGCGACGACGTGCGTGCCAACTGCGATATCTTTATCGACAGCTATGAGGACCTTGATCTGGCCCGCGTGCTTTCGTTTGAGGGATAGGCGAGGGCTGTGGCTTGCAAGGTGTTAGTGGTCTGTGGCTCGCCCGTGGTGGCGAGCGCGGATCTGTTGCGTAGGCTAGCAGGGGAGTGCGACCACGTCATCGCTGTGGACCGTGGACTCGACGCGCTGCTGGGCGCCGACCTGGGCTGCGACGTGTATGTGGGGGATGCCGACACGGTGAGCGACGCGGGCCGTGCGTTGGTCGATGCCGCCGAAGCCTTTGAGGTAGAGCGCCACGACCCGTACAAGGACTATACCGATCTGGCGTTGGCGCTCGATTCCGTCCGACGTCGCTGGCCGGGTGCCGAAGTGGTAGCAACCTGCGCCACCGGCGGCCGTCCGGATATGGCGCTTTCCGTACTGGGGCTGCTCGCTGGCTATGAGGATGCCCCGGTCTGGATTGCTGAAGACGAGACCACGGCCCGCATCCTTCGCGCCGGCGAATCATGGACCATCGAAGGTGCCGAGGACAAGACGTTCTCCATCATCGCCATAGCCCCTGGGACGGTTGTAAGCGAGCACGGCCTAGAGTGGGAACTAGATCACAGCCCCCTGGGCTTGTTGGCCGACACGGGCATTAGCAACGTCGTAAAAGGAACAGCTAAAATAGAAGTTCACCAAGGAACCGCGATAGCGTTTTTGCTGCGTGAGGGTTTTATCGGGACGGTGGGTTAATTGACTAATTTTGCCGAAGTCAAAATTAGTCAATTCAGCCCCGTCCCAGGAAAACCCGTAAGTAAGATAATCAACTCAAAAAAGTCCTTGCACGTCGCGCCAACTTCCCCTATAGTATCTCCTCGTCACGGGGGCGTAGCTCAGCTGGGAGAGCGCTTGACTGGCAGTCAAGAGGTCAGGGGTTCGATCCCCCTCGTCTCCACC
>CABPXT010000061.1:0-10720 GCA_902461405.1 uncultured Collinsella sp. | reverse complement strand
TCTCGATGGTAGCGGGGCCCCCCCCGTAGTCGAGGCCCCCTGCCCCTACGTCAAGAAGGTCCACGTGGCCGCCGAGCGCCTGGTGCGCGAGGGCTACCGCGTGGTGGTCGTAGGCGAGCCGGGTCACCCCGAGGTCGAGGGCATTCTGGGTCACGCCGGCAATGATGCGCAGGTCGTGAGCTGTGCCGCCGACGCCGATGCCCTGCCGCTCAAGGGCAAGGTGGGTCTGGTTGTGCAGACCACCCAGACCGCACAGAACTTGGCCGAGGTCGTGGCAGCTATCACCCCGCGTGTGCAGGAACTGCGCGTGATCAACACCATCTGCGCCGCCACGAGCGAGCGTCAACAGGCAGCAGCCACACTTGCCAACCGCTGCGACGTCAGGGTCGTCGTGGGCGGCAAAAACGCCGGCAACACCCGCCGTCTGGCGCAGATCTGCGCTGACGCCTGCGAGCGCACGCATCACATCGAGGAAGCTTCCGAGCTCGAGGCCGCGTGGTTTACCGACGCACGCCACATCGGCATCACCGCCGGAGCCTCCACCCCGCAAGAACACATCGAGCGCGCCGTCGCGCGCATCAAGGAGCTTTGCCGCTAATCATGGACCAGACCGTACCCGCATACGCCGCCGAGGTGGCCGATTACGGGCGCAGCCGCGACCCCGAGCCGGGTGAGGGCGCGCTCGTAAAGAACGTGCGTCCCGAATCACCCGCGTGGGATGTGGGTATCGAGCCGGGCATGCGCGTGCTCACGGTCAACGGCGAGCAGCTGACCGATATGATCGTGTGGCTCTGGGAGGCCGACGACGACACCGTCGAGCTGGAGGTGTTCGATCCGCGCGACGGCACCGTCACCCCCGTTGAGCTCGATCGCTTTCCCGGCGAGGACTGGGGCCTTGAGTTCGATGGCCCCATCTTTGACGGCATGCGTACCTGTGTAAACGCCTGCGTGTTCTGCTTTATGACCATGCTGCCCAAGGGCGGCCGCTCAACGCTCTATATTCGCGATGACGACTACCGCCTGAGCTTTTTGCAGGGCAACTTTGTCACGCTCACGAACCTCTCCGACGAGGACGTGCAAAACGTCATCCAACGCAACATGAGCCCCATGAACGTGTCGGTCCATGCCGTGAGCCCCGACGTCCGCCGCCGCATGATGGGCCGCAACGCCCAACGCGGCATGGACGTACTCGAGGCCATCATGGCCGCCGGCATCGAGATTCACGCGCAGATCGTGTTGTGCCCCGGCATGAACGACGGCGAGGAGCTGGAAAAGACCCTGCGCTTTTGCGAGGAGCACGAGCAAATCACAAGCCTGGGCATCGTGCCGCTGGGCTTTACCAAGCACCAGAACCGATTTACCTGGTCATACAGCGACAAACCTGAGCTCGCGCGCGAGACTATCGCCATGATTCGTCCTTTCCAGGATCGAGCCTTCGAGCGCTTTGGCCGCCATACCTTCCAGATGAGCGACGAGTTCTACCTGGACGCCGGCATCGAGCCGCCCGAGGCGGACTTTTACGACGGCTACCCGCAGTACTACGACGGCATCGGTATGATCCGCTCCTATCTGGACGAGACCGACGACGTGCTGGCTACCGATGCCGAGCGACTGGCCCGCGTCCGCGAGGCCATCGCCGCCCGCAGCCAGCACCTGCTGTGCCTCTCCGGCGCCAGCGCGCGCGACACCGTGGCGCGCTTTGTGGAGTCACCCCAGGGTCTCGCCGGCACTGTCACGGCCATCAAGAACCGCTACTTTGGCGGCAACGTGGACGTGACCGGCCTCATCGTCGCCTGCGACATCTTGGAGCAGCTACCCCAAGACCTGTCGGGGGTTATGCTCTTTGTGCCTAAGCTCATGTTCAACGCTGACGGCATGACGCTTGACGAGTATCATCGTGACGATTTACTCGCAAGCCTTACCAGTCGCGGCGCCGAGGTTCATGTGGTATCGACCATGCCGCATGAGCTGCTCGATACCCTGGAGCATATCCTTGGCATTGTGCCTGCCGACTCTACTAATTCCGCTGACCCTACCCATTAAAGGAGAGCAGATGAAACCTATCGTCGCCGTCGTCGGACGCCCCAACGTGGGCAAGTCCACGCTCGTTAACCGCCTGGCCCAGACCTCGGACGCCATCGTCCATGAGTCCCGCGGCGTCACGCGCGATCGCTCATACCACACGGCCGATTGGAACGGCCGCGAGTTCAACCTCGGCGGGGAGTTCCCCATCGTCGCCAGGGGCGGTATCGAGCCGCTCAAGAGCGACGACGTCTTCGCCACGTCCATCCGTGACCAGGCCCTTGCCGCCGCCGCGGAAGCCGCCGTCATCCTGTTTGTGGTCGACGGCCGCACCGGCGTCACCGAGGAGGACGAGTCGGTCGCTCGCATGCTCAAGCGCTGCGACAAGCCGGTCTTTCTGCTGGTGAACAAGCTCGACAACCCCGATCGCGAAAACGACAGCATCTGGGAGTTCTATTCGCTCGGCATCGGCGAGCCCACGCCGCTCTCGGCCCTGCATGGCCACGGCACGGGCGACCTGCTCGACGACATCGTGGCCCTGTTGCCCGAGGAGGAGGACGAGGTCGCCGATGAGTTCCCCGATGCGCTGAACGTGGCCATCATCGGCCGCCCCAACGCCGGTAAGTCCTCGCTGTTCAACCGCATCCTGGGCGCCGACCGCTCTATCGTGTCCAACATTGCCGGCACGACGCGCGACGCCATCGACACCGTCGTGGAGCGCAACGGCAAGCACTACCGCATGGTCGACACCGCGGGCATCCGCAAGAAGAGCACCGTGTACGAGAACATCGAGTACTACTCGATGGTCCGCGGCCTGCGCGCCATCGACCGCGCCGACGTGGCGCTGCTCGTCGTCGACGCCTCCGTGGGCGTTACCGAACAGGACCAGAAGGTCATGGGTCTTGCCATCGAGCGCGGCTGTGCCATCGTGGTGCTGCTCAACAAGTGGGACCTGCTCGACGACGACCGCAAGCGCGAGGCCTGCATGGAGACCATCGACCGCCGTCTGGGCGTCATGGCTCCCTGGGCCCAGTACCTGCGCATCTCTGCCCTCACTGGCCGCAGCGTCGAGAAGATCTGGGCGATGGTCGACGCAGCCGAGAAGACGCGTTCGCAAAAGATCAGCACCTCGCGCCTCAACACGTTCCTCACCGACCTACGTGAGTTCGGCCACACCGTGGTGGACGGCAAGCGCCGCCTGCGCATGCACTACGTGACTCAGACGGGCGTCAATCCGCCGACGTTCACGTTCTTCGTCAACCACAGCGATCTGGTCAACGACACCTACCAGCGCTACGTGGAGAACCGCATGCGCTCGACCTTCGATTTTGCCGGCACGCCCATTCGACTCTTCTTTAGGAAGAAGGAGCAAAAGGATGCATAATCCGATTCTGCTGACCGCCATCTGCGCCGTGGTCTCGTTCTTTATCGGAGCGATTCCGTTTGGCCTGATCCTGGGCCGCGTGTTCAACCACACCGACATTCGCAAGGCGGGTTCCGGCAACATCGGCACAACCAATGCGCTGCGCGTGGCCGGCCCTAAGGTGGCCGCGCTCACGTTGTTGCTCGACTGCCTTAAGGGCGCCATCTGCGTCCTTATCGCCCGTCCGCTTATCGCCGACTTGGGCTATGGCTTCCCCGTAAGCATCATGGCGCCCGGAGCCCCCGGCGATTGGATGCTCGGCGTCATTTGCCTGGCAGCGGTGTGGGGCCATATCTTCTCGCCCTACCTTAACTTCCACGGCGGCAAGGGTATCGCGGTTGGCCTGGGCGTCATCCTCGCCTGGTACTGGCCTATTGGCCTGTCGCTGCTCGGCATGTTTATCGTGGCCGTCGCCATCACCAAGTATGTGTCGGTGGGCTCGCTTGCCGCTGCCATCGGACTTCCCATCGCCGCTTGCGCGGTCTTTCCATACAGCAGCTTGGGCCTCAAGTTCTGCATGGCGATGATCGGCATCACCGTGGTGTGGGCCCATCGTGCGAACATCAAAAAGCTCATGACGGGTAAGGAGTCCAAGCTCTCGTTTACCAAGCGCGTCACCGAGCCCGACGATAAGTAGGAGAGAGTCATGAATGTTGCGCTGATTGGCTCCGGCTCCTGGGGAACCGCCGTCGCCGGCCTTGCCGCCACGCGAGCCGAGCGCGTGACCATGTGGGCCCATAGCGAGCAGACGGCCGCCGGCATCAATGGCGAGCACTGCAACCCCCGGTATCTGGTGGGATACGAGCTGCCGGACAACGTGGTAGCAACGACCGAGCTCGCCCGAGCGCTCGACGGTGCCGATGCGATCATCTTTGCCGTTCCCTCCACGCACCTGCGCGACGTGTGCCGTCAGGCGGCGTCGTTCATCGCGGACGACGCCCCAGTGCTCTGCCTCACTAAGGGCATCGAGCCCGAGTCTGGCCTGCTCATGAGCGAGGTCATCGCCAGCGAGATCGGCAACGAGGCACGTGTTGCGGCGCTCTCGGGCCCCAACCATGCCGAGGAAATCTGCCGCGGCGGGCTTTCTGCCGCCGTCATCGCCAGCGAAGACCCGCAGATAGGGGAGACCTTTAAGGAGCTGCTGCTTTCCACGGCCTTCCGCATCTACCTGTCGCAGGATATGACCGGTGTCGAGGTTTGCGGCGCTATGAAAAACGTCATCGCCATCGTGTGCGGCATCTCCGCCGGTTCTGGTGCGGGCGACAACACGCTCGCCCTTATCATGACGCGCGGCCTGGCCGAGATCAGCCGTCTGGCGCACGCCCGCGGCGGTCAAGCCATGACCTGCATGGGTCTTGCCGGCATGGGTGACCTCATTGCCACCTGCACCTCCGAGCATTCGCGCAACCGCACCTTTGGCTACGAGTTTGCCCACGGCGTTTCGCTCGACGAGTACCAGGCACGTACGCATATGGTGGTCGAGGGCGCCGTCGCGGCCCGCAGCGTCAGTGAGCTTGCCCGTTCACTGGGCGTAGACATTCCGCTCACCTTTGCCGTGGAGCAAACGCTCTACAACGGTGTTACTTTGGATAGGGCGCTCGAGATTCTTACCGATCGCGTCCCTTCTCAAGAGTTCTACGGACTCACCGACTAGCGCAGAAAGGCTTCTACCATGGGTTCCATTAAAATCGCTCCGTCCGTCCTTTCGGCCGACATGGCCAACCTCAAGGGCGAACTCGACAAGATCGCCGGTGCCGACTACGTGCACTTCGACGTTATGGACGGTCACTTTACCGGCAACCTCACCTTTGGCGTTGACATCCTTAAGGCCGTCAAGCGCTCCACCGATGTACCGGTCGACGCGCACCTCATGGTGACGAACCCCGACGAGACGGTCGATTGGTACGCCGACGCCGGTGCCGACATGATCACCGTGCACTACGAGGCTTCCACGCACCTGCACCGCACGCTCACGCATCTGCAGCAGCGCGGCATCAAGGCCGGCGTGGTGCTCAACCCCGCCACCCCCGTGTGCGTGCTCGAGAGCATCATCGACGTTGTCGATATGGTGCTGCTGATGAGCGTGAACCCCGGCTTTGGCGGCCAGAGCTTTATTCCCGGTACCATTGCCAAACTGCACGAGCTCAAGGCCATGTGCGAGCGCTACGGCGTGTCGCCCATGATCGAGGTCGACGGCGGCATCTCTTCCAAGAACATCGCCGAGGTCGTCAAGGCCGGCGCCAACGTGCTCGTGGCCGGTTCTGCCGTATTTAAGTCCGAAGATCCCGCTGCCGAGGTTGCGCTGCTGCAGAAGCTGGGCAACGAGGCCGCACAGGAGGCATAAACCCTTATGACCGCAGGGCAAAACCGCATACCCGTGAATCTTGACTATGCCGCCTCGACGCCCATGCGCGCCGAGGCGCTCCTTGCGCAGCGTGAGTACGATGATAGCGAGCTCGCCGGCGTCAACCCCAACTCGCTGCACTCACTTGGCCGCAAGGCCGCCGCACGCCTGGAAGTCGCCCGTCGCGAGATCGCCCGCAGCTTTGGCGCACGCGTTCGCCCGTCCGAGATCATCCTTACCAACGGCGGCACCGAGGCCAACCAGCTGGCGCTGCTCGGTCTTGCCGAGGGCGCTCGTCAGCGCGATCGCAAGCGTAACCGTGTGATCGTATCTGCCATCGAGCACGATTCGATTCTGGACAACCTGCCGCTGCTTCGTGCCGCCGGCTTTACCGTCGATCTGGTGCAACCCTGCCGTGCGGGCTACATTGAACCTGCCGCGCTCATCGAGTTGCTCGGCGACGACGTGGCGCTCGTAAGCATCATGGCCGCCAACAACGAGACCGGCGTGGTACAACCTATCCGCGAGCTTGCCTCGGCCGCGCATACCGCAGGCGCCCTGTTCCACACCGATGCCATCCAGGGCTACTTGCATATTCCGCTCGATGTCACCGAGCTGGGCGTCGACGCTATGACCGTTGCCGCGCACAAGATCGGCGGCCCCGTGGCTTCCGGCGCTCTCTACCTTAAGAACCGCACGCCGCTGCGTCCGCGCATCTTTGGCGGTGGACAGGAAGCCGGCCGTCGCGCCGGTACGCAGGATCTGCGCACGCAGCTGGCTTTTGCCGCTGCCGCCTGCACGCTGGCGCCCCACGTGGCCCAGGAGTGCGCGAAGCTGCAAGCCCTTTCCGACAAGCTCTACGCCACGCTTACGGCCCATCCGCGCATTCACGCCACGATGGGCGACTACGCACATGCCGACCATCTGCCCGGCATGGTATCGATCTACATTGACGGCATGGACTCCGAGGAGCTCATCATCAAGCTCGACGCCGCCGGCTTTGAGGTGTCGGCAGGCTCGGCATGCTCGAGCGGCAGCATGGACCCCAGCCACGTTTTGAGCGCGATGGGCATCGGTCGCGAGCAGGCTCTCGGCGCCCTTCGCATCTCGTTCGATGACCGCGTAAACCCGGGCGATCTGGACGACTTTGCCCAGGCGCTGCTGTCGATCGTGGGTGCCGCATGATCGTCGCCGAACTCGAGCGCGCTCTGCTGTCACGCTTTCCCAAGACGGACGCCGAGCCCTGGGACCACGTAGGCTTATCCGTGGGCGACCCTGCCGCCGAGATTGCCGTCGTGGCCTGCGCACTCGACGCGACCGAAGCCAACGTGCACCGCGCCCAGGAGGCCGGTGCCAACGTGTTGTTGACGCATCATCCTATCTACATCAAGGCGCCCGAGGCGTTTTGTCCGGCGGATGCGTCGCGCCCCCAGTGCAGCGCAGCACTGTTTGAGGCTGCCCGCTGCGGCGTGAGCATCATCTCGCTTCACACCAACCTGGATCGCTCACACGAGGCGCGCACGTATTTGAGCGAGCTGCTGGGCGCCGCGCCCGTGAGCTCGCTGGAGCACATGGACGACCCCGAGGCGACCGGTCTGGGCGCGCTTGCGACACTCAACGACCCGTGCACACTGCGCGATCTTGCCACCCGTGCCGCCATGGCCTTCGGAAGCGACCCACGCGTATGGGGCGATGCCGAGGGCCCGTGCCGCACCGTCGCCATCCTGGGCGGCTCCCTCGGCGACTTTGGCGAGCTCGCCATTGCCGCAGGCGCAGATGTCATCGTGACGGGCGAGGCGGGCTACCACGTGGCGCAAGACCTAGCCTTGCGCGGTCTGCCGGTGATCTTGCTCGGCCACGACCGCTCCGAGGAGCCGTTCGTTGATATATTGATGAACTCTGCAGTTGACGCCGGGGCCGACCCCCGTCATGCGATTAAAATACTGAACCCTTGCCAATGGTGGACTGTGACAAAAGGAGAGAACTTATGAGCGCCGGCGCTACGCTACTCAAGCTGCAACAGATCGATTTGGAGCTCGCCCGCAACAAGAGCGAACTTGCCAATATGCCGGAGCTCAAGGAGCTCGCTTCCAAACGTAAGACCTATGTAAAGCTCAAGTCCGAGATGACCAAGCTCTACGCCCAACGCAAGGACCTGGACATTGAGCTCGACGATCTCAACACCACCGAGATTCAGACCAACAACGCCATCGAGGCCGCCAAGAAGCGCCACGTCGACGGCTCTGACTATCGCGAGGTTCAGGACCTGGAGAACGAGCTCGCCACCCTGGCCAAGCGTCTGGACAAGATTGAGCACACCCGCAAGGACGTCGTTGTCGCCCACAAAGAGGCGCTCGACCGCGAGACCCGCGCGCAGGCAATCATCGCCAAGTTCGAAGAGGGCGTGAAGGCCGATACCAAGGCCGCGCGCGCCAAGGCTACCGACCTGCAGGCTCAGATCGAAGCCGCCACTAAGGAGCGCACCGCTCTTGCCGCCACGCTGCCGGCCGACGTGCTCACCGACTACGAGCGTCTGCTCAAGCAGTTCCGCGGCCTGGCCGTCGAGACCATCAAGGGCAACATCCCCACGGTCTGCCACACCGCGCTGCAGGCGTCGTCCATGAGCGACCTCAACCACGACGGCAGTGAGATTACGCACTGCCCGTACTGCCACCGCCTCCTGGTGCTCCCGAGCAAGGAAGCCTAGCGATGACGGCGACATCCAACAATTCAATACAACTTGAGGGAAAAACGATCCTGCTGGGCATTACCGGCGGGTGAGCACGTCTCCCGGGCGGATCCCCCGCCTATAAGTCGTGCAATATCGTGCGCCTGCTGCAAAAGCGCGGCGCGCGCGTCAAGGCCGTTATGAGCGAGCATGCCACCGAGTTTGTGGGCCCGCTCACCTTCCGTGCGCTCACCAACGAGCCAGTTGCCGTGGGCCTATTCGACGATCCCTCCGACCCCATCCACCACATTTCGCTGGCGCAGGAGCCCGATCTGGTGGTCGTGGCGCCCGCGACGGCCAATATCATCGCCAAGATGGCCAATGGCATCGCCGATGACCTTATTTCCACCACACTGCTTGCCACGCCGCGACCGATCGTGATCGCACCTGCTATGAACAACGGCATGTGGAAGGCGCCGGCGACGCAGGCCAACATGGCCATGCTGCGTGACCGCGGCGTACATGTGGTGGGTCCGGGAAGCGGCTACCTTGCCTGCGGCGACGTGGACACGGGCCGTATGAGCGAGCCCGAGGACATCGTCGAGGCCGTCTGCAGGGTGCTCAATCCCGTGCCGCAAGACCTGGCGGGCAAGCGCATCGTGATTACCGCCGGCCCCACGCATGAGCCGATCGACCCCGTGCGCTTCATTGGCAACCGTTCTTCGGGCAAGATGGGCATCGCCCTGGCGGGGGAGGCCGCTCGCCGCGGCGCCGCTATCACGCTTGTGCTGGGCCCGACATCGCTCGACGTTCCCCGCGGCGTGGAGTGCGTGCGCGCGCAAACCGCCGCAGAGATGTTGCAGGCGGCGCTGAGCGCCTTTCAGACGGCGGCCGCTGTCGCCGACTACACCCCCGCGGCCCCTGCCAACCATAAGCTCAAAAAGGCCAACGAACGCCTGGATCGCATCGAACTGGTCGAGACGGTCGATATCTTGGCCGAGCTCTCGCGCCAAAAGGGAGAGCGGTGCGTGATCGGCTTTGCGGCCGAGACCGATAACGTCGTGGAGTACGCGCAGCGCAAACTCGCGCGTAAGGGTTGCGATGCCATTATCGCCAACGATGTCTCACGCGCCGATTCGGGCTTTGGAACCGATACCAACAAAGCTTGGATCGTGAGCACAGCGGGCACGCAAGAACTTCCCGTACTAACAAAACCCCAGCTCGCAGATGCAATTTTGGACTTGCTTCAAAATTTGTAAAAAAGTTCTTGCACAAGGACAAAGTTTCGGGTTAATATACTCCCTGTTGCGAGCGAGAGCAGAGCAACAAACAAAAGCTTCGGGACGTGGCGCAGCTTGGTAGCGCACTTGACTGGGGGTCAAGGGGTCGCTGGTTCGAATCCAGTCGTCCCGACCAGAAGTTTGCAGGTCAGGCACCTAGTGCCTGACCTTTTTTGTTTTAAGCAATTGCTTAATTTTGATTAAGCAACAGGGTGCCAAAAATCTACCTGAGCGATAATCGCCTTTTACGGTTACTTGCGCGTTTTGCACACGCTTGAGCCGATTTATTAACGCGATATGAATCTACATACGCGTAGTTGGTATACAGCCGAGTACAGGCTGTATTTATCGCGACGATTTACACAGATTTAGCGACTGTAACGGACAAGCGTGTCGCTGTATTTATTCCAGTAGTTCACTTGACCGGTGGACAAGTGGGCGATTGCAACGATATGCCAAACGGTATGGGCTCTATACGAGGACGCCGCAGAGGTAATGGCGGGGGAGTGCGGCAAGCGCTCTGAGAGCCGCTGTATGACCCCATTTCTCCTTAACTCGATTATTTGTGTTTCAAGCCACGAATCGGTCGAGCAATTGCCAAAAGAAAGGCCCATGCAGGATTGCACGGGCCTTACATCAGATCAAATTTGAGCCAGAAGCACCAAACGGGGCAGACGCAACACCATCTCGTCGCGGCCTCGGCGAGCGATATATCGCAGTCGAGGTAGACATCGAGGAATTCGTCAGATCCCGCACAGTGGGACCGCGATGGTGGCCACCGCACCGCCCGAGGGGCCGTTGGCGAGCGAGACGGAGCCCCCGTGGGCGCTCGCGGCCTCGGAGGCGACGTGGAGGCCGAGCCCGTAGTGGCGACCTCCGTCACGCGAGGAGCGGGAGGAGTCGTCTGTGAAGAGGCGCTCGCAGCCGCGTTCGAGGGCGGCGGGAGAAAAGCCCGGTCCGTCGTCGGCAACCTCGATGACGAG
>CABPXT010000060.1:0-10726 GCA_902461405.1 uncultured Collinsella sp. | reverse complement strand
GCTCTCCCTTTGCCGACCAGTCCGGCGACGCCGGCTTCACCCGCACGCCGAGCGACGATGCGTGCGCCTACACCTGGGGTCTCAGTCTGATCAAGCGCTCAAGCTCGGACGATAAACCGCTCGCGGGCGCCAAGCTGCGCATCATCGATGACCGCGGGCGCATTCTAACGACTGACGGCTCGTGGTCGACGGATGCCGACGCGTGCGTTACCACGGGCTCGGACGGCCATGTGGAATTGACCGGTGTGGACGCGGGCGTCTATACCGTCGAGGAAATCGCGGCACCCAAGGGCTACACCGCCTTTGAAGACAAACGTACGGTGACGGTTACGGCCGAGGGCCTGGACGTTAAACAGGTAGCGGCCTCGAAGCCCAAGGTGACCGTGTCGGCCGAAAGCCCTCTGCGGGTTGATACCGCCGATGCCGGGACGGGTTCGATTGAGCTGTCGGTGCTCAACACCCCAAGCAAAGAAACAAGTCGAGGCTTTATGCCCTCGACGGGAGATAGAACGTTGGTGTTGGTGGCGGTTTTGGCTGCCATCGGAGTGGCGGCTATTGTTGTCGCGCTCGTCATCAAGCGGGGAGGAGGTCGCCGTGAAAAATAATTGTCCCCCCCCCCTTGCTCAATGGCGTACTGCCTCCGTAGCGAGTGACGCGCAGGCCTACCGACCTGATGATCATTGGTTTTGAAAAAGTTACTAGAGAACCCTCCAAGAAAGAGGACTAAACATGAAGACAACCAAGAACATCGCCCGCCTGGCAGTAACCGCCGGCTTTACGGCAGTTCTGAGCTTCGGCGGTGTGATGGCCCCCGTGAGCATGGCGTTTGCTGACGGTGGGTCGACGGTCCCGGCCAACAGCATCACAATCAAGCAAGATGCAAAAAACACGGACGCCGCGAATCCGAACAAAAAGACTCAGTTCGTTGCCTATCAAATTTTTAATGCCAAGGTGGACGATGAGAACGGCTCAGGCAGAAAAGTTGTTTCTGATGTCACATGGGCTATCGAAGATGTGCAAATCCAGAACCAGATTATTGACGCCATCAAGAAAAGCATTGAGAACGATCCATCCGAGTCGCAGCTTCCCGCCAAACCCACCGCGCAGAACGTTGCCGAATGGATGGCCGCAAATCTCCAGAGCGCCTCTGGGGTCGTAAATGATGGCGATCTGCTCGATAAGATTGCTGACTTGCTCAAGGGTACTACACCTACCAAGCCAAAGGGGGCTACTAGCGCTGCTTTTGCCGCGGATGGCCCAGTTTCTTTTGAGAACTCTGGCTATTATCTCTTCCTGACGGACAATGGTTCTATCGGTGGTAAGGACAACTATTCTGGGCAGATGCAGACTGGCACCTCGCCGATCTTCGCTGTTGTGGGCGGCAGTGCTGTTAAGGTTGCCGAGAAGACTGGTATTCCTACGGTTACAAAGAAGATTAAGGACGACAAGCTCGGCAGCCATTGGGCCGACAAGGCTGACTCACAGGTTGGCCAGAATGTTCAATATCAGCTGACCGGCACCGTCGCCGAAAATGTAGCCTCGTTCGACACCTATTACTACGAGTTCCACGATGAGCTGTCCGCTGGCCTGACGGCTAACGATGCTTCCATTAAGGTGTATGCAGGCAATGATCGTACCAGCGCTGTCGAAATAACCTCCGGATTTACTCACGAAGTTAAGAATGGTGAAAATGGCAGTGGACAAACTCTGACCGTAAAGTTCGATAATCTCAAAACTGCCGTCACGGGCCTCGCGTCTAGTACCAAAATTTTTGTTGAGTATACCGCTCAACTTGATCCAAGTAAGGCAGTCGTTGTCGGCAAAACGGGCAACGAGAACAGCGTCAAGCTCGTCTATTCCAACAATCCTATGAGCGATGGCAAGGGCGAGTCCGTGCCCGACACCGTCCGTGACTACACTTACGCACTCAAGCTCGTCAAGGTTGACTCTGTGGAGACGACCAAGAAGATTGAGGGCGTAAAGTTTACCATTCAGGCCACGACTCCTGACGACACGTCCTCCAATGGCAAGTATGTCCAAGAGAAAGGCAATCTTGGCGATACCGCTTATGAGTTTACGACTAATGGTGAGGGCGAGATCAGCGTAACGGGCCTCGACGCCGGTACCTACACGGTGCACGAGGTCGAGGGCAGTAACCCTGGCTACAACACGCTGGCAGACTTTACTTTTACCATTACCGCCGAGGGTCTTGGTAAGCTCGAGGGGGAGACGCTCGACGGAAACAAAGATCCTAATACGCTGAAGGTAATCGCGGAGTGTGGTGATTCCACTATGGTTACCCCGTCGGCCGACGGCGGTACCGTCACCCTTACCGTCAAGAATAAGAAGGGCTCCAACCTCCCGCTGACCGGTCTTAACGGCGTGACGTTTACTTGGATTGCTGGTGGCACGGTGCTGTGCATTGGTGTGGCGCATCTCATCCGTAGTCGTAAGCGCGACGACGGCTCTGAGGAGTAGCTGTTCGCCTCGACTATCAACACGAGACATAAAAAAGCGGGGCACCCGGTCAATGCGATCGAGTGCCCCGCTTCGTTTGGTGGTGCAAAGTAACCTGACCCCTTTGCACCACCACAAAGGTGCCTGGCCCCTTTGTGGTGGTTGGTGGCTAAGCGGTGGGGAGTTCCGGCGTATTAGCCGACTGCTGCGACTTGAGGTGGGCGTTGCGCCAAGTGATCTGGATAACGTAGCCGAGCATAAAGACGAAGGCTACGCCGCTGATGAAATCACCTACGAGGGGGATTGCCGTAAGCGCGCCTGCGATCACGCCGCCGGCGGCTGCCATGGCGTAGCGGTTCTGGTTGTGTCCGACCATGCGGGCAATCGCGCATCCCGCAAAGGCGCTCGACACCAACGCGATGCCGATAACGCCGCACAAGAGGGCTCCGGCAAGCGGCAGGCCAGCGATAGAGATAATCAGCAGTAGGACGGCGGGGGCGATAGCGACCGTGCCCAGAAGACCGCTCACCCACAGAGGCATGGGGCGCTGGTGGAGCATGCCGGCGGCACTGGCGGTCGCACGCGGAAAGACGAGCTCGAGCAGCAGAGCGACAAAGCAGGTCGAGAGTGCCGCGGCGACGATACCGCCGATGACATCGTTAACGGTGGAAGAATCCTCGTTCTCGGTGCGGTCGATCTTGAGCGCGCCGACCTCGGCTCCCGCGGCGCGCTCGGGGTCCTCGGAGACGTGCGCGTTCACGGTGCCGGTGATGTGGGCGTTCTTGCCCAGGATGAGCTTATCGGCCCAAACCTCGACATCGCCCTCGACGGTGCCATCGATGGTCACCGTATCGCCCGCGAGCGCTGCCGACTTGGTAGAGCCGCGCAGGGCAACCGTCTCGCCTATCGCATAGAAGCAGTTGGCGGTGCTGTCGGAATTGAGCACGACATGCTGACCGACGACCGTGACGCTGCCATCAACCGTAGTCTTGGCAATGTCGATGGTGCGCGCCGCAAGACGAACGGCGCCGCCCACCGTGCAGTCGCGGATCGAGAGGGTATCGCCTGCGGCGATGATATCGCGGTCGATGGAGGTGTCGTCCAGGTTGAGGCTCTGACCTGCCCAGTACAGGTCACCTTCGACGCCGGACGGATTGGCGTCATTGTCGGTCGCAAGTACGTTGCCTGCGGTGTCCGTGCCGGCGAACGACGCCGTGGGAAGCGCGGTGATCGCCAGAGCGATGAGCGCAAATAGCATGGTGATGCGGCCCCATGCTTTACGGCGCTGGGTCGACGGGAATTGATTGCGGGGCATAGTGAATCCTTCGTTAGATGCTCGATATGCATCTAACAGGGTACCCAACGCGCGGGCGCTCTAAAAGAACCTCTCGGTTGCATTTCGAAGGATGAGCCCGCGCAATCTACTTTTTGTGGTGCAAAAAGCGCGCGATGTCCTCTTCGGTGGGGCTTTTGATGTCAAAACGCAGCGACAGCCAGCGCAGCCCCATGGTTACCGCAACGCATACGATCAACGCGGTGATGTTGCTGACGACGCCGCTCATGACAAGGCATACATAGCTCGCCGAGCCGGCGATGGCTGCGATGGCATAGAAGTTGGTGCGCTGGAAAATGCCCGGTACCACGCCCATAAAACTGTCGCGCAGCATGCCGCCGCCCACCGCGGTGAAAAAGCCCATCATGATGCACACCGCCGGCGCAAAGCCGTAGACCAGTGCCTTGTCTGCTCCGGTGGCAGCGTAGATGCCGACTGAGATGATGTCGAGCAGGGGAATGAGTTTTTCGGGCTTGTCGACGATTGCCGGGAAAATGTAGATGATGGCTGCCGTGGCAATGGAAAGCGGGAGCGCCATCGGCTGGTTGAGGATGTAGACGTTGCCCACCTGCAGCGTCATATCGCGCAAAAGACCGCCGCCCAGTCCGCAGACCACAGCGAGCGCGACGGCGCCTACCAGGTCGAGCTTGTGCTCGCGCGCGACCAGCACGCCTGAGATTGAAGCCGCGACAACAGCGAACATCTCGAGCCAAAATGGGATAGCGACCATGGCATCCGTGGCGTGTGAGGTAACGGTCATAGCGGCGACGACGGGCAAGATGGGGTCCTTTTGGTTGCGGGTTTAGACAATGCCCGTACATAGTACATGGTTGGCGGGCGTGGTGGCCCTATTGCTCGGTAAACGGTCGGGACTGGTTGGGGGTGTAGGTACCATGTTTGGGGATCTGGGTTGATGCTGAACGCGATGGGGGCGTGGCTGAATAGGAGGGATGTCCAAATTTTGAGCGGAGCTCAAAATTTATTCGGTCGGTTTACGCCGACCGCGCTGCGCTAAAAACGCGCCCGTGGCGCGTTTTCTTTACGCTCCGCGCCCTGGCGGGTTCGAATCCCTCCTCCTCCGCCGTATTTGCTTGAACATGACTCGATAACAAAAAAGCTCCCGTTGTTGGGAGCTTTCTCAACCAAAATGGCGGAGGAGGAGGGATTCGAACCCTCGTGACCTTATACAGGCCAAACGGTTTTCGAGACCGCCGCATTCAACCACTCTGCCACCCCTCCGCGTGGGGTAAAAACAAAGCAGGCTCGAAGGCCTGCTTTGGAATTAACTGGCGGAGAGTCAGGGATTTGAACCCTGGAGACGCTTTTGACGCCTACACGATTTCCAATCGTGCTCCTTCGGCCACTCGGACAACTCTCCGTTAAATGCGAAAGACAGTATACACGAGGAATTGCAAAGTGCAAACAGAAAAGTTGGCATTTTTTAAAACGCTTGGCCGCGCTTGGCGCTGCAGTGGGGTTTGAGGTGCCAAAAAACGGCATCCGACCAGCGTGGTTGATCAACTCAATTGTTCAAAAGGGGTATTCATAAGCGACTTGGCAATGAATTTAAAAATCTTTGAGCGATGTTATGAACCACCGGTATGCATTTTGCGACCACAGCCTTGTGCCCGTTAACCTGCGGCTTGGCTCAGCTTGTCCCCACGGCACCGTATCTTGTCCACAGATCCGTCAAGCTTTTGGTCAGCATTTGGTTGGAATGCGCATGAAGCGTCGTGCGAGTATGGGCATATGTGGAGGTCATGAGGTTGTAGCTGCATATTCTTGCGGCCTGGGAGGTTGAAAGATATTATTACCAAGTCTTTTCCTGCTTCAGGCGCACCTTCACGACCTGAAGCCACATTTGCCCAGAGGAGGTGACAATATGAAGGCTTATGAACTGCTGTTCTTTGTTGACCCGTCGCTCGACCCCGAGACTCGTCTCGCTGTTATGAAGCGTATCGATACCACGATCGCTGAGGGCGCTGGCAAGGTCGACTCCGTTGACGAGTGGGGCAAGCGCAAGCTCGCCTACGAGATCAACGACCTCACCGATGGTGACTACACCCTCATCAACTTCCACGCAGATCCTACCCAGATCGCCGAGCTTGATCGCGTCCTGCGCATCACCGACGCTGTGGTCCGCCACATGATCGTCCGTCGCGACGACCAGGAGTAAGACTGTCGTTTTGGACTGGGCTTGTGCCCCAAGAGGAAGTAGTGAGTTATGAGCATCAATCGAGTGAACATCACCGGTAACCTCACCCGCGATCCCGAGCTGCGCGCCACCGCCGGCGGAACCCAGGTTCTGTCCTTTGGCGTCGCCGTGAACGATCGTCGCCGCAACGCGCAGACTGGCGAGTGGGAGGACTATCCCAACTTTGTCGACTGCACCATGTTCGGCACCCGCGCCGAGGCCGTGAGCCGTTTCCTGGCAAAGGGAAACAAGGTCGCGATCGAGGGCAAGCTGCGCTACAGCTCTTGGGAGCGCGACGGCCAGCGCCGGAGCAAGCTTGAGGTCATCGTCGATGAGATCGAGTTTATGAGCTCCCGTGGTGGCCAGGGTGGCTACGATCAGGGCGGTTACGCCCCCGCAGCTCCCGCGCCCGCAGCACGTCCTGCCGCACCGGTGGCTACGCCGCCCGCGGTCGACGTCTACGATGAGGACATCCCGTTCTAAGGGTTGTTCACCTATTTTTGAGTGAGAGGCGGCTTCGGTTCGCCGAAGTTGCCAAACGAAAGGTATTTTGACATGGCTAATGATTTTTCTGCACGTCAGCCGCGTCGTAAGTACTGCCAGTTCTGCAAGGAGAACACTGAGTTCATCGACTATAAGGACACTCAGCTTCTCCGTAAGTACATGACCGACCGTGGCAAGATCAAGCCCCGTCGTGTCACTGGCGCTTGCACGCAGCATCAGCATGACATCGCCAACGCCATCAAGCGCGCCCGCGAGATGGCTCTCCTGCCGTACACCGTCCCCGTGGTTTCCTCTCGTGGCAACCGCGACCGCGGCTAAGAAGGGAGACGCATCATGAAGGTTATTCTTCTCGATGAGATCAAGGGCAAGGGCGGCGAGGGTGACGTCGTAGAGGTCGCTCAGGGTTACGCTGAGAACTTCCTGTTCCCCAAGAAGCTCGCTGTTGCCGCCACCAAGGGCAACCTCAAGCAGCTTGACGAGCGTCGCAACAACATCGCCAAGCGCGAGGCCGTCCGTCTGGCTACCGCCAACGAGACCAAGGCTGCCTTCGAGGGCAAGACGGTCACCGTTGACGTCAAGGTCGGCGACGAGGGCATCCTCTTTGGCTCCGTTACCGCCGCTATGATTGCTGATGCCATCAAGGCTCAGCTCGGTATGGACATCGACCGCAAGCGCGTCGAGCTCGGTAAGCCCATCAAGGTTGCCGGTGCCCACACCGTTGCCATCTCGCTGTACCGCGAGATCAAGGCCGAGGTTGTCGTTCTCGTCGGCGTTACCGCCGAGGAGCTCGCTGCCGAGGCTGAGGTCGAGGAGGCCGCTGAGGTCGCCGAGGCCGAGACCGCCGAGGTCGAGACTGAGGCTGCTGCCGAGTAGCATTTGCTGCAACGCAACAATCTTGTTCTAAGAAGGGCGCTCTGGGAAACCAGGGCGCCCTTTTGTTATTTGCGCTGAGTGAGTGTCATGGTGAGCGTTGCGTCGAAGTCCTATATACAGGACCGTTCATCCGTTTGGTTCGGTGATGATTGGCGGCGCGCGGCGCGTTTTGGAACCGTGGCTGATACTATGGATGCTCGCAAGCGATATGAATGAGGATGCTCATGGCATATGACGATAGGGAGACCGGGCTGACGGTTGAGGACCGCGGCTCCAAGTTGGGTCTTCCCCAAAACCAAGATGCAGAGGCCAATGTACTGGCCGCTATGCTGCTATCGCCCGAGGTGGTCGAAGAGGCCCAGGTCGAGCTGCAGCCCGATGACTTCTACCGGCCCATTCATAAGACCATCTATACCGCGATGGTCGATATGTACAACAGCCGCATTCCCATCGACTCCATCTCGCTGATCGATTACCTGCGAAGCATCAACAAGCTTGATGCCGTGGGCGGCGAGGCCTACATTTTGGAGTTGATGGGTCAGACCCTGTCGCTCGTCAACTGGCAGCACCATGCCGCCATCGTTCGCCGCGATTCGATGCTGCGTGAGCTGATCGGCGCCACTAACGAGATCAACGCGCTGGCCTATAACGCCCCCACCGACACCAAAGAGGTCGTGGAGCTCGCCGAGAGCAAGCTGCTCAAGGTCACGGCACGCGAGGTCAAGTCGAGCTACAAGACGCTGACCGAGTTTATGGTCGAGGCCTATAACGAGGCCGAGGAAGTGTGCCAGGCCGGTGGTCAGGCTGCGGGCGTGCCCACGGGCTTCCCGTCGCTCGACCGCATGCTCATGGGTTTTCGCGAGGGCCAGCTCATCATCATCGGCGCTCGTCCTGCCGTGGGCAAGACGTCGTTCGCCCTGAATCTGGCGCTCAACGCTGCCGCTGCCGGTTATACCGTCGGCTTCTTCTCGCTGGAGATGTCGGGCAAGGAAATTGCCCAGCGTCTGATTTGTGCCTACGCCATGATCTCGATCAGTGACTTCCGCATGGGCCGCATTAGCCCCGAGCAGTGGGCCAATATCAACGAGGCCACGCAGACCTTGTCCAAGCTCGATATTCTGATTGACGATACGCCCGGCACCACAGTGACCGAGATTCGCGCCAAGAGCCGCCGCATGCTCCACAACAAGGAGAAGGCCATCATCATCCTGGACTACCTACAGCTGGTGAGTCCTCCGCCGGGACGCCGCTCCGAGAGCCGTACCGTCGAGGTCTCCGAGATGTCGCGTGGTCTGAAGATCATGGCCAAGGAGCTCAAGATCCCGCTCATCGCGCTGTCGCAGCTCTCGCGTCAGGTCGAATCCCGTACCGGCAAGCGCCCGCAGCTTTCCGACCTTCGTGAATCGGGCTCCATCGAGCAGGACGCCGATATCGTTATGTTCTTGGACCGCTCCGCCGACGAGGCCGAAGCCTCGCGCGACGATCGACCCGACGAGGGCGTTACGCGTATCGTCGTGGCCAAGAACCGTTCGGGCCCGATCGGCGACGTCGACCTGATGTTCCTGCCGGCATCCACCAAGTTCTATGAGCTTGATGGGGCACATGCCGAGGAGTAGGACAGGCGCCCGTTGCACGGGTATACTGGGAATGTTTTGTGCTTCTGCGTGCCGGCGTGGCGCGTAGACAGTCCATGAATGTAAGGAGTAAACATGCCGTCAACCGTTTTGGTCGGTGCCCAGTGGGGCGATGAGGGCAAGGGTAAGATTTGCGACCTGGTCGCCGGCGACTTCGATGCCGTCGTGCGCTACTCGGGCGGCAACAACGCCGGCCACACCATCGTCGTCAACGGCAAGAAGTACGGCCTGCACCAGGTGCCCTCCGGCATCATGTATTCCGACCACGTGTCGGTGATCGGTAACGGCTGTGTCGTCAACCCCAAGGTTGTCCTTGAGGAGATCGACATGTTCGAGGCCGACGGCATCACCACCAAGAACCTCAAGATCAGCGGCAACGCGCATGTCATCATGCCGTACCACATCGATCTGGATGGCGCCTTTGAGCAGAAGCTCGGCAAGAAGAACATCGGTACCACCAAGCGCGGCATCGGTCCGTGCTACCAGGACAAGATGGCCCGCATTGGTCTGCGCATGCAGGACATGCTGGACGAGGCACTGTTCCGCGACAAGCTGGAGACCGCTCTCGCCCGCGTGAACCCTGAGCTCGAGCTCATCTACAACCTGCCCACCTACACCGTGGACCAGATTTGCGACGAGTACCTGCCCATGGCCGAGCGCCTGCGCCCCTACATCACCGAGACGAGCCTGCTGCTCAACAACATGATCGATGAGGGCAAGGACCTGCTGTTTGAGGGCGCCCAGGCGACGTTGCTCGACATCGACCACGGCACCTATCCGTACGTGACGTCTTCCAACTGCACCGCCGGCGGCGCCATCACCGGCTCCGGCGTGGGCATGAAGAACGTCGACCGCGTGCTGGGCGTCATGAAGGCCTATATCACCCGCGTCGGTTCGGGCCCCATGCCCACCGAGCTTTCCTATGAGTCCGAGGCCGGCCACACGCTGACCGAGGAGGGCTATGAGTACGGTGTGACCACCGGTCGCCGTCGTCGCTGCGGCTGGTTCGACGGCCCCATCGCCAACTACGCCTCACGCGTCAACGGCCTCACCGATATCGCCCTGACTAAGCTCGACGTGCTTTCGGCCTTCGACACCATCAAGGTGTGCGTGGCCTACGACGTCGATGGCGAGCGCTACACCAGCGTGCCCGAGCATCAGGTGCGCTTTGAGCATGCCAAGCCCATCTACGAGGAGCTCCCCGGCTGGAAGTGCGACATCACCGGTTGCCGCAGCTTTGATGAGCTGCCGCAGGAGGCTCAGGACTACGTGGCGTTTATCGAGGATCTGGCACACACCCGCGTGACGTTCATTGGCGTCGGCGCCGGTCGCGAGCAGATCATCAACCGATTCTGGAAGTAATCGGGACTATTTGGTTATTGCGATATACCCCTTTGCAGCCCAAGCGGGCGGCCGAGGGGTATATTTGCTTGCAAAGGGCTCGCGCGGAGCGGGCCATTCATCCATAGAGGAGGCACCCTTGAAGGCGGACACTCAAACCATCGACATCCTGTTGTTGGGCAGCGGCGGCCGTGAGCATGCTTTGGCAGCTAAGCTCGCAGCATCACCGCGCGCCGGCAAGCTCTACATCGCGCCGGGCAACGGCGGCACCGCGAGCTGCGGCGAGAACGTTGTTCTCGACGACTGCGATCCTGCGGCCGTGGCGGCGTTTGCGCAGAGCCACGGATGCGGACTCGTGGTAATTGGCCCCGAGGCTCCGCTCGTGGCGGG
>CABPXT010000059.1:0-10867 GCA_902461405.1 uncultured Collinsella sp. | reverse complement strand
TTTAACGTGTGGCCACCGAGGCCACCGCGAGGGCCCGCCAGCAAATCGCCGACGTCATCGGCGCCCCCAACGCCAACGAGATCGTCTTCACCCGCAACACGAGCGAGTCGCTCAACCTGGTCGCCAAGAGCTTTGCGCCCACGGTGCTCGAACCCGGCGACGAGGTCGTCATCACCATCATGGAGCACCACTCCAACCTGATTCCGTGGCAGCAGGTCTGCCGCGAGACCGGCGCCAAGCTCGTCTACCTGTATCCCACCAAGACCGGCCAGCTCACGACCGAGGAGGTTCTTGCCAAGGTGGGTCCCAAGACCAAGATCCTGGCCGTGGGACAGGTCTCTAACGTGCTGGGCGTCGAGAACCCGGTCAAGAATCTCGGCAAGCTCGTGCACAAGTACGGCGGCTACCTGGTCGTCGACGGTGCGCAATCGCTGCCGCACATGCCGGTCGATGTGGCCGATCTGGGCGCCGATTTCTTTGCCTTTAGCGCGCACAAGGCCATGGGCCCCATGGGCATCGGCGTGCTGTGGGGCAAGATGGACCTGCTCAACGCCATGCCGCCCATGCTCACCGGCGGCGAGATGATCGACTCTGTCACCGAGCAGGACGCCGTCTGGGCGCCCGTCCCCGAGAAGTTCGAGGCCGGCACGCAGGACGCCGCCGGCATCTTCGCCACGGGTGCGGCACTCGACTACCTGGTCAACACGGTGGGTTACGAGAACATCCAGGCACGCGAGCAGGCACTCGTCCACTACCTGATGGGCGAGCTCATGCAGCTCGACTTTGTCCAAATCATCGGCTCGATCTACTGGGACAACCACCACGGCGTCGTGAGCTTTAACGTCAAGGGCATCCACCCGCACGACGTCGCGAGCATCATGGACATGGACGGCGTCTGCATCCGCGCCGGTCACCACTGCGCGCAGCCGCTACTCACCTGGCTGGGCGTCGAGAACCTTGCCTGCTGCCGCGCCAGCGTAGCCTTCTACAACGACAAGGCCGACATCGACAAGTTCATCGCCGGCCTGCATCACGTTTGGAGCACGTTCAATGGGTAATCTGTACACCTCCACCACATTTATGGAGCACAACTCGCACCCCGACTATAAGTACGAGATGGATGCTCCCACGCACGAGCACGACGGCATCAACCCCAGCTGCGGCGACGAGCTCACCTTGCAGCTACGTGTCGAGAACAACGTGATCGAGGAGGCCTCCTTTACCGGCCACGGCTGCGCCATCAGTCAGGCCAGTGCCGACATCATGGCCGACCTCATCACCGGCGAGACCGTCGAGGAAGCTCGCCGCCTGGCAGAGCTCTTCCTCGCCATGATCCGCGACGAGAAGCTCTCCGAGGAGGACCTGGAAGACCTGGACGAAGCCGCCCAGCTCCAGGACATCTCGCACATGCCCGCCCGCGTCAAGTGCGCCGAGCTCGCCTGGCGCACCCTCGACGGCATGCTCACGGGACAAAATAATCAGTAGTATTTGTCCCAAATCTTAAGAATTTTGTTGGCCGAATCGCTTGACAAGAGTGGTTCGGCCATTTTCTATTCCGAGCCCTCAGCCTGAGCATTCACCCGCGCATAAGCGCGCACGATACGAGAGACGGTACTCTTGCTGACTCCCGTATACCGTTCGATCTCGCGCACCGTGTAGCCGCCATCGTGCAGGGCGAAAACGATTCCGTCTCGCCGCGAGGGTGCTACGGTCTTGAGTTCGTTGAGCGGCACACCCAGGCGCTTCGCCATCTTGTCGGCAAACGCACGCCGCTCCCACTCCGTCTCATCCATATCGTGAATCACCGGATCGGAACCATCGGGCATCGACAGAGAATAATCCAGAAACCCCTTGGCAGACTCAAAGAGCTCGAGAACACAAGAAGGGTCCGAAAATCCCCTCGTCATATCGTTGTCATACGCTCGAAGATACTCGGCAAAGCTGCTCCAGGGATAACGCTCGATCAGGGCGATACCCGCCTCCTGCGGATTAGCGTGAACATAGCGAATGGCAGCCATCAGATAACGGTCGGTATCGAGCGAGCGCCGGTCAAAACGGTTCTGGAACAGATGGCCCGTGCGCCCCGTGCGTTTATTGAACCGCCGCGCGTACGTCAAAAGCAGCCGGTGCATCGCCGCGCTCATCGCGTCCTCGTAATCTGCAAGCACCAAATGCACGTGATTGCCCATAAGGCACCAGGCGACAACCGTCACGCCCGCCTCGCGGCAGCACTCGCGCATCAGCTCCAAAAACTCCCACCGGTCTTCATCGCCCTCAAAGATGAGCTGCTTGCCCGTACCGCGGGCACAGACATGGTAAAAGCCGGTAACCGTTCTCCAAACGCGCTGCATGGCGCTCCCTTCGCCGGGATCTGATTGCCATCCAATACAGCACGATTGAAGCGTGCCATCAAAACATTCACGCAAAACAATACACTCGCGCGGCCAAAGGCAGTAAACGGGCGGCGAACGGCACCGTTGCAACAGGTCAGACCCCGCAACGCATACAAGAGCTGACCAAAAGCTTGCCCAAGACGAACCCCCTCTACGGAAGTTCGCGACCACAGAACATATAGTTAAACCGTTTCAATTAAAACTTCCGGACTTCTCGCTACGAAAACTGAGCCGTTCGCCGAATATTCCGTGCATTTCGCGGTATTATAGGGGCTGCATGTCATGTCCCTTTCGAAGGGTCGCCCGGCAATCGCCAGCCACGACCCCCAGACGGGACGCCAACACGATAGAGAGGAGAGGCATGCAGTACTCACAGGAAGTGGAGAACATGTGCCCCGTTGCCAAGGGTGCATACCACGGCCCCGCACCCATCCCCGAGGAGGGCAAGTGGGTCCAGGCTAAGGAGATTTCCGACATCTCCGGTCTTACGCACGGTGTGGGTTGGTGCGCACCTCAGCAGGGCGCCTGCAAGCTCACGCTGAACGTCAAGGACGGCATCATCGAGGAGGCCCTCGTTGAGACCATCGGCTGCTCGGGCATGACCCACTCTGCCGCCATGGCTTCCGAGATCCTTCCCGGTAAGACCATCCTCGAGGCCCTCAACACCGACCTCGTCTGCGACGCCATCAACGTTGCTATGCGCGAGATCTTCCTGCAGATCGTTTACGGCCGCAGCCAGACCGCGTTCTCCGAGGGCGGCTTGCCCGTGGGCGCCTCCCTCGACGACCTCGGCAAGGGCCTTCGCTCTCAGGTCGGCACCATGTTCGGCACCAAGGCCAAGGGCGCTCGTTACCTCGAGCTCGCTCAGGGCTACGTCACCCGCATGGCTCTCAACGACAAGAACGAGATCATCGCATTCGAGTTCCTGAACCTCGGCAAGTTCACCGACGCCGTCAAGGCCGGCAAGACCCCCGAGGAGGCCATCGCTGGCGCTATGGGCCACTATGGTCAGTGGGAGAACGCTGCCAAGTACATCGACCCGCGCACCGACGAGGAGACTCACTCCGTCGCCAGCGTGTTCCCGGTTCACGAGTAGAAAGGGAGGGAAATAACTATGACTGTTACGTTCGAAGGTTACGAGCGCCGCGCTGACAAGATCAACAAGTGCCTCGCCGACAACGGCATCGCCTCCCTCGAGGAAGCTCTGCAGATCTGCACCGACAAGGGCTTCAACCCGCGTGAGATCGTCAACAACACCCAGTCCATCGCCTTCCAGAACGCCGAGTGGGCCTACACCCTCGGCTGCGCTCTCGCTGTCAAGCGTGGCGCCAAGACTGCTTCTGAGGCTGCCGCCATCATCGGCGAGGGCATCCAGGCCTTCACCGTTCCCGGCTCCGTCGCCGAGGACCGCAAGGTCGGTCTGGGCCACGGCAACCTGGGCGCTATGCTGCTCTCCGACGACACCGAGTGCTTCGCCTTCCTGGCCGGCCACGAGTCCTTCGCTGCCGCTGAGGGTGCTATCGGCCTGGCTCTGAACGCCAACAAGGCTCGCAAGAAGCCGCTGCGCGTTATCCTGAACGGTCTGGGCAAGGACGCCGCCCAGATCATCGCCCGCATCAACGGCTTCACCTATGTGAAGACTCAGTTCGACTACTACACGGGCGAGCTCAAGGTCGTCGAGACCATCCCCTACTCCGATGGTCCCCGCGCTGCCGTTAACTGCTACGGCTCCGACGACGTCCGCGAGGGCGTTGCCATCATGTGGCACGAGAACGTCGACATCTCGATCACCGGCAACTCCACCAACCCCACGCGCTTCCAGCACCCCGTCGCTGGCACCTACAAGAAGGAGCGCCTCGAGGCTGGCAAGAAGTACTTCTCCGTCGCTTCTGGTGGCGGCACTGGCCGTACCCTGCACCCGGACAACATGGGCGCCGGCCCTGCCTCTTACGGCATGACCGACACCATGGGCCGTATGCACTCCGACGCCCAGTTCGCCGGTTCTTCCTCCGTGCCTGCGCACGTCGACATGATGGGTCTCATCGGCATGGGCAACAACCCCATGGTCGGTGCCACCGTCGCCTGCGCTGTCGCCGTCGAGGAGGCCCTCAAGGCCTAATCGCGCCCGCGCGATGCTCATATAGTTGAGCTTTAGAGCCGCTACCTTTCGAGGTAGCGGCTCTTTTTGTTTGCGCTATCGCAGGGTAGCGAATGCCGATATATCAGTTGGGGCGAAATACGAGATGTGACGAGATGAAACGTCAGAGCGTCCATGACGCCCACCTGTCATATGTGCCCTTTACCGATTTGCCGAGTCTTTGCGGCCCCATTACCGATCACCCGTGCGACAATGCGCCGGACGAGAAAGGAATCCGATGGAATCGACTGATGTACTGGTAATTGGATCTGGCATTGCGGGCCTTTGCGCCGCCATCGAAGCGGCGCGCACAGGTGCAACCGTCGCTGTGGCAAGCGCCGGCAAGACTATGAGTGGATCGAGTTTCTTCCCCGGAACCTGGGGCTTGGGGCTTATCGGACCCGTTAACGAAGACGACGAACAAGACCTCATCGACACCATCCAGACCGTTGGTGGCGGCGTCGCCGACCCCGAGCTTGTCCAGACGTTTGTCCACGGCATTCCCCAGGCAATTGAATGGCTCGAGCAAGACCTGGGCGTTGAGCTCCAGCGTCCGCAAAGCGCTGAGAGCGCTCAGCAAAAGCAGTTTATCCCCTGCTTTGACCACAAGACGCGCATGTGGCGCGGCCTCACCCGCAAGCCCCTTGAGGACGCTCTGACGACCCGAATCGAGTCACTCGGCATTCGCCTGCTCCCCCGCCATGAGCTTATCGACCTTGTTGAGAACACGAACGGCAGAATCACCGGAACCGTGCTCTACGACCTTACCGAAAATCGAATCGTGCCCTTTGCTGCCAAGGCCACGATCATCGCAGCCGGTGGCACAGGCGGCCTGTTCGAGCGCAGCCTTACGTCGGCTGATGTGCTCAGCTCCTCGCAGGCCATCGCACTGGCGCACGGCGCATCGCTTACTAATATAGAATTCATGCAGATGATGCCCGGCTTCATCGAGCCCAAGCGCAACCTGGTCTTCAACGAGAAAACCTGGCGCTACGTACATGTAGACCAGCCGGTCGATATTGCCGACGGCAAGCTAAACGATCTGCTTGAGCAGCGCTCTGGATATGGTCCTTTCACCTCGCGCTTGGCCTCCCGCGCCATCGACCTCGTCATAGATCAGGCAGGTGCAGAGGGCCTGGCGCTCCACTACGACTTCCCCCGCGAGGACATCCCCGAGTTTGTGCAGACCTTTGCCACCTGGCTGCAAGACGAGCACGGCATCGCGCCGACCGACGAGATGCGCGTGGCGATGTATGCCCACGCCGCCAACGGCGGTATCAAAATCGACAAGACCGCGTACGCAGGCGTTGAGGGCCTCTACGCCTGCGGTGAGGCAACAGGCGGCATGCACGGCGCCGACCGCATCGGCGGCTTGTCGAGTGCCAATGGCATCGTGTTCGGGCGCATTGCGGGCGCATCGGCAGCCCAAGCAGCGCTGGACGCTCCTGAGGCGGCCGCACCGATGGATATCGCCCTCCCCCAGCATGGCATAGCTACAGCAGACGCCGAGCGCCTGACCCGCTGCCTCAAACGCACAATGAGTACCTACTGCATGATCAACAGGACCGAAGCGGGTCTATCCAAGGCCCTGCAACAGCTTGAAAGCCTGCAAGACGACGCAACGGCGCTGAGCAAGCCACACGCCAATGACAGCGAAATCGCAGCCCTCGCCCGCCTGCAATCGCAGATTCAACTAGCACAGGAAATGGTCAAAGCCATGCGCAAGCGAACCGAAAGTCTCGGATCGCACTATCGAGCGAATTAAACTGGACACCTATCTAAAGCAAAACACAACTAATCGATATCTATGGGCCCCGTGAACTCGAAGTGGCACGGGGCCCATTCGTGTCCGCACGGCAGCGTATCCTAATTCTGAATACAGAGCGGGCAAAGCCCGCATAGACAATAGGCCAGCGAGGAGGAGATATGGACAGTAGAGATATCGAGAAGTGGCGTGTCAAACTTGATAGCTACGCCAATGTGGAAGACGGCGTTGAGTATTGGCTCGCACGCGATTTAATGGAACCCATGGGGTACACTCGATGGGAGAACTTTGCCGAAGTTGTTAAGAGGGCAAAAGTCTCGTGCGAAACAAACAAAACTCCAGTTGATTCCCATTTTCGTGACACCACGAAAATGGTAACTGCCGGTGTCGCCGCTCGTGCGGTTAAAGAATACAAACTTACGCGCTATGCATGCTATTTAATCGCCCAGAACGGAGATTCAAACAAGCAAGAAATCGCGCTCGCACAGGCGTACTTCGCCGTGCAGACGCGCCGCCAAGAGCTCATAGAGCAGCGCTTCGCAGAGATTCAGCGCTTGCAGGCGCGCCACTCGCTATCTGATTCAGAGAAACAGCTCTCGGGTATTGCGTTCAAACGCGGCGTGGACTCCAAAGGATTCGCGATCATCAAGTCGAAGGGCGATGAAGCGTTATTCGGCGGCAGAAGCACGGCGGAAATGAAGCAACAGCTCGGCGTATCCAAGAGCTCGGCATTGGCGGACAGGCTAGCCGATGTTCTCATCAAAGCAAAGGACCTTACGAACTCGATGACGGCCTTCAACGCCGAGGAACACGACCTGTACGGTCTGGACCAGATCAAGCAAGAGCACGTCGAGAACAACACAAGCGTGCGTGGCAGCCTCATCGACCGCGGAATTGTACCCGAGAACCTGCCGCCTGCCGAGGATACAAAAAAGCTCGAGCGTCGCGTGAAGGCAGACGAGAAGAAACTCAAGGAAGGTACTGACGGTTTTACCGATCCCCAGGGTAGACTCGATCTGTGAAAGCGGCCGCGCCCTTTCGGGTTCGACCACATGCGAGGTTAACAAAAAGCGACCAGCCTAAGCCAGCCGCTTTAACATGCTTTGGTGGGCCGTCAGGGGGTCAGCCTGCTGTGCAGGCGGCCGCTGCGGCGCTTCGCGCCTTGCGCGCTGCGCTGGCAAATGCTCGCGCATTTCCTCAGCTCCGCGCCCTTTCGGGTTCGACCTCATGAAAGGTCAACAAAAAAGACGGCCAACTTTCGCTGACCGTCTTAACAATCTTTGGTGGGCCGTCAGGGGGTCGAACCCTGGACCTTGGGATTAAGAGTCCCCTGCTCTACCAACTGAGCTAACGACCCGATATCAACACGAAGCAAGAACTGGGGTGGGTAAAGGGACTCGAACCCTCGACCTACGGGACCACAACCCGTCGCTCTAGCCAACTGAGCTACACCCACCGTGTCCTGTGCGCTTCGCGCTCGACTATTATTGCAAGGAACGCCACGCGATGCAAGCCCCAATTTTCAAGAATTTTGAAAAGAGTTTTTCGAGACCATTTCGAGCAATTCCCACCGGTTTCATAGGAGTAAACTTGCCCCACTGCAAATGCTCGAAAGGACAAGCATGAAAGAACTCTCCAACCGTACGGCAACGTTTACCGATTCGGTCATCCGCCGCATGACGCGCATCTCCAATAAGTATGGCGCCGTCAACCTGTCGCAGGGCTTCCCCGACTTCGATCCCCCGGCGTTGGGGCTTGACACCCGGGGCCCCCCCGCCACCGCCCCAAAGCCGCTCTATCACCAGTACTCCATCACCTGGGGCTCCCAGGCCATGCGTGAGGCGCTTGCCGCCAAGCAGGAGCACTTTATGGGCATGCCGATCAACCCCAACGAGAACATCGTGGTCACCTGCGGCTCCACCGAGGCCATGATGGCCGCCATGATGACGGTCACAAACCCCGGCGACAAGGTCGTCATCTTCTCGCCATTCTACGAGAACTACGGCGCCGACACGATCCTCTCGGGTGCCGAGCCCATCTACGTGCCGCTTAACCCACCTGCGTTCGACTTTGACCGCGAGACACTCGAGGCGGCCTTCCGCGACAACGATCCCAAGGCCATCGTCCTGTGCAACCCGTCCAACCCCTGCGGCAAGGTCTTTACGCGCGAGGAGCTCACCTTAATCGCCGACCTCTGCAAAAAGTACGACGCCTACTGCATTACCGACGAGGTATACGAGCACATCGTCTACGCGCCCCACGAGCACGTCTATATGGCCACGCTGCCCGGCATGTTCGATCGAACCATCAGCTGCAGTTCGCTGTCTAAGACGTACTCCATCACCGGCTGGCGTCTGGGCTACACCATCGCCCCGGCCCAGATCACCGAGCGCATTAAAAAGGTCCACGACTTCCTCACCGTGGGTGCTGCCGCTCCCCTGCAGGAAGCTGTCGTCACCGCCCTCAAATTCGACGACAGCTATTACCAGGAGGTCCTCGACCTCTACACCGCCAAGCGCGACCTATTCTGTCAGGGGCTCGATAGCATCGGTCTTGAGCACAACGTGCCGCAGGGCGCCTACTACGTGATGATGGATATCTCGGAGTTTGGCTATGACAGCGACCTCGACTTCTGTGAGGATTTGGCCTCCAAGGTGGGCGTGGGCGCCGTTCCGGGCTCGAGCTTCTTCCGCGAGCCCGTCAACCATCTGATTCGTTTCCACTTTGCCAAGCGAGACGAGACGCTCAACGCTGCGCTTGAGAACCTCAAGTCGCTACGTGATAAAATCAACCCGCGCGGGTAAGTACGGCCCGGCACTAAATGCATCCCGAGGCCGGCCACATCCTGGTCACTCGCGACCCGCGCGACACCATTGGCGAGCACAGCGGCTGCCCCTTCCACGACAACTGCCTCGAGGGCCTCATCGCCGGTCCCGGCGTCAAAAAGCGCTGGGGTGGCAAGAGCGCCGGAGAGATGGCCGATGACCCGGAGGCCATGGACCTGCTCGCCGGCTATCTGGCGCAGGCGCTCATGACCTACATCCTGTGCTACGCACCGCAGAAGATCGTCATCGGTGGCGGCGTGGCCGACCACACCCCCATCGTGCCGCTCGCGCGCAAGAAGTGCGCCGAGATGCTCAACGGCTACATCGTCACGCCCGAGATGGCCGACATCGATAGCTATATCGTCAACAACAGCCTCGAGGGCAAACAGGGCATTAAGGGCTGCTTGGCCCTGGGCGCTCAGGCGCTTCAGTAGCAGACGCACCCACAGGGCGTGGCGCGCCCGGCAAATCCGACCTACGGAACGACGCCACCACGCCTCATATAAGCCCTCAAATAAAAAAGGCCGCCTAGGACCAAACAATACGTCCTAGGCGGCTTTTTTGGCGCGCATCAGCGGCCGTAAGAGATATCGGAGCACAACGCCCGTTGCCGCTCCGCAGCAGTCGATCATCACATCGGTGATCATGCCGGCGCGTCCCGGCACAAAGAGCTGAATCGTCTCGTCGATCGAAGGAATCAGCAGCAGGAACACCGCCGTGGGCAGCAGCACGTCAAAGGTGCGCCGGCCCTCAAAATCAAAGGCGTGCGTTGCCAAGATGCCGAGCACCATATACTCGGTAAAATGCGCGCATTTGCGAACAACAAAGTTGGTCACCCATTCATATGGAAGTCCCACGCCGCGCAGGAAACCGCGGATAGCTTCCATGACCGTTAGGCTCAGCGAACCCGACCCCGAGCCGGGAACCAGCGAATTGCCCCAGATCAAGAGCGCCATCAGGCAGGTCACGACCGCCCATTTTCGATTGATCTTAACCATGCAGAAGTTATGCCTCCGCGCGGAGCGGCGCGAAGCTGGCGGTACCGCCCTCGATAACGCTCAGATAGGCACGGCCCGTACGCTTGGCGGTAGAGGACTGCAGGCGCTCGATCTCTTCCTCGAGGATCTGATTGACGCGCTCGTGACGACGATTTTCCATAATGCCGGCGGCAATAGCCTCGGCTCGCTCGATGCCCTCGCGCGAGATACGGGCGGTATCCTCGGGGAACACAGCGCTGTGACGGCCGACATAGGCGGGTGCAGCAGGCTGAGGGGCAGCGACGGGAGCGGGAGCTGCAACAGGAGCAGGCTCGTCGATCTCGTCCAGAATCGCGGTGGCAGCGGCCCACATGTCCTCGTGGCCCGAGTAATCGGCCATGGGGACATCAACCTCGAGCGAGGCATCCGGAAGGTCGCCGGTGTCGATGCGATCTTGGGCATCAATCGATGCGGTGATGGCTGCAGGCTCATCGAGGTCATCGAGATCGATGTCCGCGGCACCGAAAATGATAGGCATGCTGGCGAGGTTTGCGTTGTACGGCGCAGCCTCAGCCGCCTGCTGCTGGGCAGGAGCGCCCCAAAGCGAGCTTTCGGCGGCACGGCGGGCGGCAACGGCCTCCTCGTCCGCGGTCATGGCTTCATCAACGTACGAATTATCGGCAGAAGCGTTCACGTCCGCCGAGGTGGCGCTGCAGGCGTTATTGGCTGGCCGCGTCGCGACGGGCGCCCCACAAACCCAGTCATGCCGA
>CABPXT010000058.1:0-10881 GCA_902461405.1 uncultured Collinsella sp. | reverse complement strand
GACCGGGCGAAGCTTGTGTGTCGCGTACCGGCGTCTGAGGTGCAGGATTACGCGCTGGAGGTGGCTGCCTACACGAGTGGTCGCGGACATCTGTACCTGGAGTTCGCCGGTTATGCGCCCTGCCATGATGCCGAGCGCGTCATCGAGGCGGCCGCCTATGAGCCCGAGGCCGATCTGCCCAACACGCCCGACTCGGTCTTTTGCGCCCACGGCGCCGGCTACACGGTCAAATGGTACGACGTGCCCGCCGCGGCGCACGTAAAGGTCGATCCCGCCACCTTCCGTCCCTGGCGAGCGGCAGACGCCGAGTTTTTCGGCCATAGGTGATAGAGGGTCAGTCTCTTTGTCGCATCCTGTTGGTATAACTCGGTATAAGTTGGTATAACTGTTACCAGGGTTTGCCAATTCGAGGAGGCCGGCATGAATCCAAATCCCTTTAAGCCGACGGCAGGCAAGCGGCCCCCGATGCTCATCGGTCGCGAGTCGGTCGTCGAAGATTTCGAGGAAGGGCTCGATAACGGCGCCGGAGCGCCGGGCAGGCTCATGCTCATTACGGGAAACCGCGGCTGCGGCAAGACGGTTCTCCTGCGGGAGTTGCAACGTCTAGCCAATGAGCGAGGATGGGCGGTTGTCTCCGATTCTGCTTCGCTTGGCTTGTGCGATCGCCTGGCCGACGCGCTTCGCTCGAATAAACCCGTTGTGACGTCAATGGAGTTTGGGCCGTCGTTTGGTCGGATGTCGGTCGAGGCGGCTCGGGCAAAGGGCGAGACGCTACGGGGGCTGGTCAACGAGCGCCTCAAGAAGCTCAGTCCAGGCAAGGGCATCGTGTTTGCGATTGACGAGGCGCAATCTGCGTCAATCGAGGAACTGGCGGCTCTTGCCGTTCTCTATCAGCAGGTGCTCGGAGATCAGGATGCTACGGGCCTGCCCGATAGCGACCAGCGCGGTCTTGCGCTGGTATTTGCCGGCTTGCCCAGTATGGTTGACGACCTGCTCGAAGAGCCGAGCGTGACGTTTTTGCGCCGCGCTCAGCAGCGTGCGCTGGGGGCGATATCTTTGCCCAAGGTGCGCGATTCATATGTCCAGACGGTCAAGGACGCCGGTCTTTACGTTGATGCGGAGACGGCGGACCTTGCGGCGCGCAAGAGTATGGGGCATCCCTACATGGTCCAGCTGGTGGGATATTACATGTGGCGCTCTGCTGTCCGGCGTGGCTCGCAGATCATCGAAAGCTGTGATGTCGAGGATGGCCATGCGGATGCCGTCTCCGAGTTCTACGAAGCGGTCGACGCGCCCCTGTATTATGGATTGCGCAGTCCGCAACGCCTCTTTATCGAGGCCATGGCTGCTGACGAGGGTGAGCAGACGCGCATGGCGGATATCATTGAGCGCTGTGACCGCACCCAGAGCTGGGCGAGTAAATATCGCGCAAGCCTAATTCGCGAGCGCGTCATCGAGGCTGCCGGATACGGCCTGGTCCGGTTTACCGTGCCCATGCTGGGCGAGTACATCCGCGACCGCATTTTATGGCACGACTGATGCGACAAAGGGACAGTCCTCTTGTCATATTCGATCAACTGAAAGGGGAGCGATGACGGTGTCGCAACAACCAAGTGCTATCGAGGTGCGTGGCGCGCGCGTCCACAACCTCAAGAACATCGATATCGATATTCCGCTGGGAAGGCTCGTGGGTATTGCCGGCGTGTCGGGGTCGGGCAAGAGCTCGCTGGCGCTGGGAGTTCTTTATGCCGAGGGCTCGCGCCGTTACCTGGAGGCGCTCAGCACCTATACCCGCCGACGGCTCACCCAGGCCGAGCACGCTCAGGTGGATGAAGTGCTGCACGTGCCGGCGGCGCTCGCGTTGCATCAGCGCCCTATTGTGCCAGGCGTACGCTCGACCTTTGGCACCATGACCGAGCTCAACAACAGTCTGCGTTTGCTCTTTAGCCGCTGTGCCCATCACGTGTGCCCACATTGCGGGGCGCGTGTGGAGCCGAGCCTTAACGTGGCCGCAGGCCTGTCGCTCACGTGTCCGACATGCGGCCGCGAGTTCTACGCGCCGAGTGCCGAGGACCTTGCCTTTAACAGCGGCGGCGCGTGTCCCACCTGCGGCGGCACCGGTGTCATGCGCGAGGTGGACGAGGCGAGCCTGGTGCCCGACGAGTCAAAGACCATCAACGAGGGCGCAGTGCTTCCTTGGGGCACGCTCATGTGGGACCTGATGAAGCAGGTGGCCGGCGAGATGGGTGTGCGTACCGATGTGCCGTTTAACCTGCTCACACCTCAAGAACGCGACATTGTATTTCACGGCCCGGCGGTTAAGAAGCACATTCTCTACGTTCCCAAAAACGGCGAGGGCGCCACGCCGCTCGACTTTACCTATTACAACGCCGTCTATACGGTCGAGAATGCGCTCGCCAAGGTTAAGGACGATAAGGGGCTTAAGCGCGTTGCGCGCTTTTTGCGCGAGGGCCCGTGCCGCGATTGCGGCGGCACGCGTCTCTCCGAGGCTGCGCGCCAGCCCCAGGTGCGTGGTATCAATCTGGCACAGGCGGCGGCCATGACGCTGGGCGAGGCGATTGAGTGGGTGCGCGGCGTGCCCGCGGCGCTGCCCGCCGAGATGCGGCCTATGGCGACGGATATCTGCGATTCTTTTTTGAGCGTGGCCCGTCGTCTGGTCGATCTGGGCCTCGATTACCTTTCGCTCGACCGCGCCGGTGCTACGCTCTCCACGGGTGAGCGCCAGCGTGTGCAGCTCGCCCGCGTGGTGCGCAACCGATCGACGGGCGTGCTGTATGTGCTGGACGAGCCCTCGATTGGCTTGCATCCTGCCAATGTCGACGGCTTGGTGGGCGTAATGCGCGATCTGGTGGATGACGGCAACACCGTGGTTGTCGTTGACCACGATACACGCGTGCTGGCGGAAGCTGACTATCTGGTCGAGATGGGCCCCGTTGCCGGAGCAGGCGGCGGTAATGTGATCGCCGCTGGCACGGTAGACGAGGTCGAACAATCGCAGGGCAGCCGCATCGCGCCGTTTTTGAGATCGAACTCCAAGCGTTTGCGTCCGCAGGTGGCTGACGACGAAATGTTCGACCAGGGCCATATCCGCATGGCGACCGATGCCATCCATACCGTCAAACCGCTCGAAGTCGATATTCCGCGCGGCCGTCTTGTCGCGGTGACGGGCGTTTCGGGTTCGGGCAAGACGACGCTGGTGCTCGAGACGCTCATTCCGGCGCTTAAGGCGCAGGCAGCCGGCGAGCGCCTGCCGGGGCACGTGCGTTGGGTCGATGCCGAGGGCATTGCCCGCGCAAATCTGATTGACGCTACGCCCATCGGCGCCAACGTGCGCTCGACGGTAGCGACCTATGCCGACATCCATGACGAGCTGCGTCGAGCCTTTGCCCGTACGCCCGAGGCCAAGGCAGCCGGCTACAAGGCGGGCGCCTTTAGCTACAACACTGGCACTCTGCGCTGCCCTACGTGCGATGGCACGGGCTCGATATCGCTCGACGTGCAGTTTTTGCCCGATGTCGAGATCGTCTGCCCGTCATGTCGCGGCTCACGCTATGCAGACGCGGCCTCGCATATCCATCGCGAAGGCAAGGACGGGAGCCTGCTTACGTTGCCGCAGCTCATGGACATGAGTGTGGACGAGGCCCTCGACGCTACGGTGGGGCTCAAGAAAGTTCAGGCGCGCTTACAGACCCTGCACGACCTGGGCTTGGGTTATCTCACGCTCGGCGAGCCCACGCCGGCGCTTTCGGGCGGCGAGGCGCAGCGCCTTAAGCTCGCGAGCGAGATGGGCCGCGTGCAGGATGATGCCGTATTCGTGTTCGACGAACCCACAATTGGCCTGCACCCGCTCGATGTTCAGGTGCTGCTGAGTGTGTTCGACGGCCTCGTTGCCAAGGGCGCCACGGTTGTCGTGATCGAGCACGATCTCGACCTTATCCGTAACGCCGATTATGTGATCGACATGGGCCCGGGCGGTGGCGACGCCGGCGGGCAAATCGTCTGCGCCGGCACGCCTGGCGACATTGCAGCCTCCCCCGCAAGCATCCCCGGCCGCTACCTATAACCGAATGTGACAAAGGGACAGCCCCTTTGTCACATTGACTTCTATTTCACGCATTGAGCGGCGAGATAGTCGCGGAAGAATGGCAATTCAAAAGCGACGATTCCGCGCCCGCGTTCTCCAATGATGCCAGCATCTATCATGCGGCGTCGGTAGCGGGAGACCTGCTGCGGCGAACGCTTAAGGCGTTCGACAAGGTCAGCGGTGGTGGACTCTTCCTCGTCATCGAGCATGGCGATGAGGAATCGCTTGTCCTCTGCAGTGAGTTCCCGATAGGTTGCCGCGAGGATTCGGTCATCCATCTCGTCGCGTGCGATTTTGATTCCTAGGTCAAAGTCGCGTGACGAGATTTCCTTCGAATCGCTTGTGAGATCCCAGGCACGGTAGCCTACGAGTTGCAATAGGAAGGGAAAACCAGAGATCGAGCGAACGGCTCTATCGATTCCCTCAGCATCTGCCAGGCGATCGTTTTCCTGGATTGTGCGAATTAGGGCCTCGCGCACGTCATAGTCGGCAATGCGACCCAGATGATATTGTTGAGCGCGGCGAAGGAACGAGACCGTCTTGTGGTTCAGTAGCGTCGATACGTTGTTGGGAAGTCCCGCCATGAGCAGGGCGACGCGTTTCCCATCGGTCACAAAGTGCTGATACGTCGCTGCGAGCTGAATCATCTCGTCGAGTGTCGGGTCCACCTCGTCAACCGTGACGAGCAGACCGGTGCCCGCCTCGTTGAGCTGGTCGATGATGTCGCTCATGCGATAACGCCAGGTTGAGACATCGTGAACGCGATTGACCTCGATGCTGCCGAGCGGTGCAATTCCGAGACCGGTGACTTCGAAGTGAGTGGACGAGTCGATGAGATGGGCTGCGGCGCGTTTCGTCCCGAACTCGATTTCCTCAAGCATTCCAGGGAGCGCGGTCGTCTTTACGGCTATCCAGCCGTGGGATTCCGCCCTTGTCGCGAGCGACGACATGAGAGCGGTTTTGCCGGTTCCACGCGCGCCTGAGAAGATCGAGGTCAATTCTGGGCGCCTGCGCTGGCTCAAGAAGGCACGGTCCAAATCCCGAATAATCTGTTGTCTGCCAGCGAGATGGGCAGGAACCTCGCCAAAGCTAGGGGTAAACGGGTTTTCGAGGTATTTCACAATGCCCTCCTTTAGCGTCTCAGGTTAATTTCATTTTATTCTAGTTAATCTTAATTAAAAACGATTAATTTCATTTCAAAGTATAAGGTTGGCGTCGTGCGTTATCGAAGCGGTGCTTGAATAGCTTACGTTGGAGCCCGAAAATGGGTTCAACCCATTCGCGAAATTTGCACGCCCTATTGTGAGTGGGCTCTCAGATGAGCTGAAGCTGCCATCGTGCGGCTGATAGGGGCAATCATGAAAAGCAGAATCTATGGGTATGCTCGAGTTTCGTCAGCAGACCAGAACCTGGATCGCCAACTGGATGCGCTGGAGCGGTTTCCGGTCCAAACGAATTTGATCTATGCTGACAAAGCGAGTGGAAAGGACTTCAGGCGTCCTCAGTACCAGCGTCTTCTTCGTCGTCTGCGCGAAGGGGACGTTCTGGTGATTAAGAGTATCGACCGATTGGGTCGCGACTACCGTGAAGTTCTCGATGAATGGCGTCGCCTAACGACGGACAAACGCGTTGCCATCGTGGTGCTCGATATGCCATTGCTTGATACACGCGAACAACCCAATGGAATTACGGGGACTTTTATTGCCGACCTAGTGCTTCAGGTTTTGAGTTACGTGGCTCAGGTGGAGCGCGAAAACATAAAGCAGCGCCAGGCGGAGGGTATCGCGTCGGCGCGTCTGCGGGGTGTGAGATTTGGGAGACCGACGCTCGAACGTCCGGATAGCTACCGCGATGTCATCAAATCATTCGAAGGAGGTGAGGTTACGAGGCAAGAGGCCGCAATGCTTTTGAACGTTAGCGCATCGACGTTTGATCGTTGGAGACGGGCGGACGCGAACGGAAATGACCGTTCGCCGTCTGTCCGTCCTCTTTAGCTAGACATTTTGACGAGGGGAGTTTATTGCACAGGGCCCGCTCCTTCCCTCGATGTTTATCCAGTTCACGCCCTTGAACCAAATAGTGCCACCACGTTGCCAATTCGTCTGCTTTTTGGCGAGGGGGCTCGATATCGTGGTTAGTTTTGTATTTAAAGGAGGACGACATGAAAAGGCGTTATGGGACAGTAGCAGTGATCGCGCTATTTGCGATGGTGTTTTGTGGGGCGCTCCTGCTGAGCGGCTGCTCGCAGGCTGAGAAGAAAAACGATGAGCCTGATTATGCTGATGACCGTGCAATGGCTGTAATCGCTCAAGGTTATCAAAAGCGATCGGATTATATTGAATCGCTTGGAGAAGATGCTGATCTAGGCTCGAATAAAGTGCGAAAAGAGATAATTAAAACCGAGATCGATAACGACGAAGAACTCAAAAAGGCGCCTTTTAAAGACACTAAGATGCAGGAAGATGTCATCGCCTATCTCAACCTGCTTGACGATCAGCTTGATGTTACCAAGAAGTATGCGGAATCTGATTCCAAGTACTATGAGGAATGGGAAAAGGCCTACGACGCACGATCTGCACAGCTTAAGAAACTGGTTGATCGGTATGACTTAACGGTCGATGACGAGTATCAAGATGAGTTTGACGAGCTGATTAAGAACGGTAGGTCCGTCGAGGAGAAGACGCATAACGATGAGGTTATCAACGGTCTGCTCTCATCGGCGAACTTTGAGAAAAGTGATGATGGCTACGGTCTCTATACATACACCGCAATCATCGAAAACACCTCTGACATATCGTTCGAAAACATATATCTAAACGTTGCCCTTTACGATGCCGATGGTGTGAGGGCGGAAGAATGCTACGCAGATACATCTGCCTGGGCGCCTGGCGAGAAGGTGAAGTTTGAGGTGATGAGCGAGGTCGACGCTTCGAGGGTTGCGCCGACGGTGTCGGGTTACAGCGTCAAGGAATAGTTCGAGGGAATTGAAAAGAAAGCGCGGCCGTTTTCTTTGAACGGTCGCGCTTTGCATTGAGCCGTTGACGGAATGATTCGTGCCATCATGCTCGCGCTGGAAGATGATGGGAACGTCGGGGCAATAAAGGAAAGGTGAAACAGGATGGCAAAAACAAAATTTCTTACAACGATACCGCAAAAGGTTGCCTTTGGCGGGTTAGTCGTTGTTACGGTTCTAGCGGTTGCCTGGGGTATCTGGATGTCATTGACGCGTAATCCTACAACGATCAGCGATGATTCGATTCGCGAGGAGATCACGCCAGTCGTTAAGCTCGTGACGTACGAGTACAACTTCACCCAGCTGCTTTCAATTGATGAGGCGGGCAATCCGCTTGGGTGGGAAAACCCCTTTACGTCTAAGCGATATGTCGCAACGATTGACGGCAAGGCTGACATCGGGATCAATGCCGATAAGATGAAGGTTACAATCGTACGGGCTAATATGGCCGATAAGAATTCAGAGGTCAAGAGTGTAAAGGTTATACTGCCTCACTCGGAGATCACCTCGTTCTCGACAGACCCCAATACGCTTAAGAAATATGTTGAGGACAATGGTTTTCTTAACTGGAATCAAGTAAGCACGGATGATCTAAACACGTTATTGAAACAGGCAAAGAAAGAGCAGACCAAGAAGGTCAAGGAAAGCAATATGCTCCAAGAATCTGATGATAGAGCCTGCGCCCTTATCGAAAAACAGGTCAAAGCCCTATGCGGCGACGATGTCGATGTTAGCGTCGTGTTTAAGTAGGGTGAATAGCATGTCAAATAAACGGCAGCAGATCGCTGAGGCCGGCTCGCTTCTGATCGGGCACTACACCACCTTTCTCGACACTACCTTCAACTCGGCATTTGGCGATGAATATACGGTTGATTTCGACTATCGGAAATAGGAGGTCATCATGGAGGATAAAGACGATCTGGCCGTTGTTGCCGAAAGGGAGGAGCTGCCGCGACATAAGCAGGGCTTTGATATCCGTAAGGCCGCTGCCGGGTTGGTTGATGGCGCCGGAAGCGCGATGGCGGGCGCGGTTGCAATCGTACAGAAAGTTGCCGATGGTGCAATGCGTGCTGCAACTCCGATGGCCGATGACGCCTTGGCAGCTATTGCTGATGCGGCCGATGGTGCGGCTGGTGCTGCTGCGGATATCGGTGATGCGGTCAACGATTGGGCATACCAGCAGCAGCTCAATAGATACAGGCCGGTAACCAAAGAGACCTATCAGAGCCCTTCATTCCATTTGCCGAACATGATTCGAATTGTTGACGGAAACGAGCGCCGGGGCATCGACGTCTGTAGGGATGCTATTGGTTGGCTGGATACTGTTAAGGGTACGCAGATTTTCAATCTGTACCGCGAGGCAATCGGGGATAGTGAGCTGTCTTTCTATCCTAAACCATCTCTTTATTCCACATATTACATAGATGCTTTTGATCGGTCTCGCTTTGTTGACCTTGACTCTTATTTCGCAACCATGCAACAAGACAAGATGGCCGAGTTGAGGCGGATCGCGTTCATGCTTGGCGCGAAGCGCTGCAAGCTGGAGGTGACGGAGTACGAGGAAATTCGGCGAGGTCACCAGATTAAGGGAGATGTCAAGGCGGGAAAGAAGGGCTCGGTTCGAATCGACGGTTCCTCGAACGATTCAACGAGGAATGAGAAGAAAATTCTGTTTACACAGGAATTCGAGGGTGACATGGTTCCACAGCGCCCTGAGCTCCATTGGTATGCCCATGACTCAGATATTCTCTTGTTAATCGAGACGAGATGCGGTGGAGAGGATAAAAACAAGGCGAAGAGCTATCGGGTCGAATTGAAAAGCGAAACGACCATGACCATGTCTGTATCACTTGCTATGGCTATCGACGAGGCGTGCAGCAAGCTGAACATAAGGGCGAATTCGAGCCTGACAAGCCAAGCTAAGCGAGAACTCCGGCAGTCATTTGTATTCGAAGTTGAATTCTGATGTGAGAATGTGACAAAGGGACAGTCCCTTTGTCACATTCCAGGAAAGCCTGTCTGGCGCAGGGCCTCGTAGAGGACGATGGCGGCGCTGTTGGAGAGGTTGAGTGCGCTGATGCGGTAGTCGTCCGGGTCGACGAAGTTGCCGCAGATATCCTGCCGAAGGATGGCCTCGTGGCTGTCCTCGGTATGCCCGAGCGCCTCCTCATGGGCCTCCCAGACTTCGGCGTTATCGAGCGAATCACAGTCGCGCAGCATGGGAATGCGCTCGCAGCATGCGGGCGCCGCAGCAAGCAGGTCTTCGGGAATCCCCGAGCTCTCGCTGCCAAAGACCAGATAGTCACCGTCGCGGTAGGTGCTTTGCGCATAGGTGCGGCGCGCCTTTTTGGTCAGCAGATGCAGGCGCTCGTCGGCGGGGGAGAGACCGTTGCGCGTAAGGAAATCCTTCCAGCCGGCATATGTCGTCACGTCCAAGTTTTGCCAGTAGCCCAGACCGGCGCGACGCACCGTCTTGTCGTCGAGCGAAAAGCCCAGCGGCTCTACCAGGTGCAAATGGGCACCGGTGACCACGCAGGTGCGGCCGATATTACCCGTATTGGCCGGAATCTCGGGTGCATACAGCACGATATTGAACATGAATCTCCTTGGCATAGAACGAAAAACCACCACGAAGGGCACCTTCGTGGTGGTTTGGTGGTTACGTGGGCGGAAAATGCCCGCTTCGATAACCTAGGCGCGGTGCCAGTCGGTCAGGCAGGCATCGAGCGCGGCGATGAGCGCGTCCTTGTCCATGTGACGGCCGATGATGCACAGGCTCGTCATGCGATCGCCCGTCTCGTCGTCCCAAATCTGCATGATCTCGGGGTTCTCGTCGATGATCTTCTGCTTCTCGCCCTCGGGTGCCGAGTCGACAAACAGACCGTTCTCCATCAGGCGCATCTGGTGGCCGGCCTGCTCAAACATGTAGCACATGTCCGGATTGCCGGTCTGCCACAGCGGGCCCTTGACGCGAATGACCTCGTCGGGCCACTCCTGCTCAACAAAATCAGTGAACTTCTGTAGGTCAAACGGCTTGCGGCGCGAGTACACAAAGGTCTCGATATCGTACTCGAGCACCTCGGGGTCGTCGTGCTCCTCGGGATGCTCCATGGCCTCGATCCAAGCGGCGGAGTTGTAGGCGCGCATAAAGTCGAAGCGGCCGGTGTCGAGCAGCTCCTCCATGGGGACCTCGCCGTTTTGGGCTTCGACAATCACGGCGTCCTTCTGCAGGCTGCGCACAATGGCCTTGAGCTCTGCGATCTGCTCGGGGGTGACGGTGTCAGTCTTATTAAGAATCAGCGTGGAGCAAAACTCGATCTGCTGGATGAGCAGGCTCTCGATGTCGTCCTCGTCGATATCCTCGGCTAGCAGGTCGCGACCGCCGTTGAACTCGTCGTACATGCGGGCGCAGTCGACCACGGCCACGATGTTGTCGAGCGCGAGCTTGGGCTCGCCGCCCACCTTGGCCTCGTCGCAGAAGCTCGAGATGGTGTAGGCGATGGGGATAGGCTCGCAAATACCCGAGGCCTCGATGATGATGTAGTCGAACTTGCCCGAATCGGCGATGCCCTGCAGCTGGTTGGCCAGGTCGTCCGAAAGCGTGCAGCAGATGCAGCCGTTGGTGAGCGGGATGAGGTCGTCGGTCTCGGAAAGGCCGCCGTCGGCGATAAGGCTAGCGTCGACGTTGATCTCGCCGATATCGTTGACGATCACGGCGGCGCGGATGCCGCCGTCGTTGGCGGGGGTGGGGGTTCTAGCCGAG
>CABPXT010000057.1:0-10918 GCA_902461405.1 uncultured Collinsella sp. | reverse complement strand
TGTCCTCGACGGCACCTCGAAGGGATCGGCCGTGACCAAGCCGATCTCGGTTCCGCGCTCGGTGGAGCAAATGGCATAATCGGCCTCGAGGATATCCAGGTCCTGCGGGTCAAACCACAGGTCGCGCGAGGCGTAGGTAAACTTAACGGGTACGACTAACGGCATTTCAGTGCCTTCCTGATATCGAACAGCATGACCTCGATGGCCAGCTGGGGAGTAACGTTTCTGGCGATGTTGCGCTCGGCGGTCGCGACCGCCTCGAGCGCCTGGGTGGCACCCGCAACATTGGTCGCGGCGGCAAGCCGACCGATCGTGTCGCGCACATCCTCGTTAACCACGTCGGCTGCCTCATCCTGAAGTGTCAGCAGCACGTCGCGCATGAGCGTCCGCGCGCTCGCCAGCGCTTCCATGATACCCGAACGCTCGCGCGCATTGAGTTCGCGCTTGTTGCGGTCCTCAAGCTGCTTCAATGCTCCACGCGACAGGTAGTCGGCATTTTGCTCGAGTACCTTTTCCTGCGTGGACTTGACCTCGGCGAGCGGCGCCTTGACGGCGACGATGAGCGACTTGGCGCGACTGAGCACGTCGGCCTCGTCGGCGGCAATGAGTGAGTCGATGGCACGGACCATCTGACGGCGGGCGTCCTGGCGCTCGGCGCTCTTAAGAAACTCGATGCCGCGTGTGGGGCTTCCCGCCACGGCGACCGCCATGCGGCAACGCGCAAGTTCCTGACCGGTGACGCGGCTCACGGACTGCGCGGCGACGGCGGGCGATACCAGCCGAAACGGCACGCACTGGCAACGACTCACGATAGTGGGCAGCATCACGTCGGCCGAGGTGCCCAGCAAGATAAACATAACGCCCTCGGGCGGCTCCTCGAGCGTTTTGAGCAGTGCGTTGGCGGTGTTGGCACGCAGTTGCTCGGCACGGTCGATGATGTAGACCTTGGCCTTGGCGCGGATGGGCGCCAGCGGCACGTCATCGAGCAGCTCGCGGGTCTGGGCGATGAGGTAACCCGTGGCGCTCTCGGGCGTGTAATAGTGCACGTCAGGATGCGTATGCCGAGAGACGCGCACGCAGCTGTCGCATGCGCCGCAGCCGTCCTGCTCGCACAGGAAGGCTTGGGCGAGCGCCCACGCGGCATCGAGCTTGCCCGCGCCGGAGGCGCCCAAAAACAGGTAGGCGTGCGATGCACGGCCGCTGGCGACGGCATTGGTCAAAAAGTCGCGCACGCGCTCTTGGGTGTCGAGCTTGGCCAGCAGGCTTGCCTGAGCGGGGGCCATGTTACTCGGCCTCCTGGGCAAGCGCGGCGACGACGGCATCCTGCGGGATATCGAGGCCGTACGCGCGAACCTGCTCGACCGTCTGCGCGAAGACTTCCTCGATGGTCGCGGTGGCATCGATGAGCTTTACGCGGTTTGGCTCCTCGGCGGCAATGGCGCAAAACCCCTCGTAGACACGCTCCTGGAATGCCATGCCCTTAGCCTCCATGCGATCTGCCGCGCCACGGGCTGCCATGCGTAGCGCCGCCTGCTCGGGCGTGATGTGGTAGACGAGTGTGAGCGCCGGGTGCGTTCCCGCGACGGCCAGGTTGTTGGCGTCGCGCACCATCTGGCGGTCGAGGCCATCGGCAAATGCCTGGTAGCAGGTCGTGGAATCGTAGAAGCGGTCACACAGGACCACCTTGCCGGCCGCAAGGGCGGGGGTTATGACCTCGTGCACCAGCTGGGCACGCGCAGCCTCGTAGAGCAGCAACTCGCAGGTGTCGCCCATCGCCATATTGGCGGGGTCGAGCAGCAGGGCGCGGATCTTTTCGCTGATGGCGGTGCCGCCCGGTTCGCGCAGGCTCACAACCTGGTGGCCAGCGAGCTCGAGCGCGCGGGCAAGCAGGCGCGCCTGCGTGGACTTGCCGGCACCGTCGACGCCCTCGAGCGTGATAAAGCTATGTTGAGCAGGCTCAAAAGCCATGGGCGCAGCCCCTTCCTACAAGGCGCGTAAATGCGAGTTACAGCAACCAAGCCATGATACCCCAGTGCTCGGCACGTCCCCAATGGCTAAAGGCGCCTTTCCAAAGATGCGGTGAAATAGGGACTGATTGAAGCTCTGAGACCGCCAAACAGTCCCTATTTCACCGCAACGTATGATGGGGAATTTTGGATGCTGGGTATAATCGTCGTATTGCATTGAAATGTGGCGAAAGGAGTGGCAATGTCTCGGTATTGCGCCTCGTGCGGCAAGCTTCTTGCAGATGATGCCAAGTTCTGCACCTCGTGCGGTGCACCCGTTGAGCAAACAGCCGCGAGCGATAGCCAGCCCGCTTTTGAGCAGACCGGCTCCCTTGATACGCCGCAAGCCAAGGCGGACGACCCCCTCGCCTATAGCCCCGACCCCGCCGCAAGGACCGAGGCCGTCGAGACCACGCAGCGCATACCCGTCGCGAGCGGCTCGCCCCAACAGCGGCCGGCTCCCGCATACGCGCCCGCTTCGCCACAGACCCCCGCTCCCAAAAAGAGCGGCACCGGGCCGCTTATCGCCGTTATCGTTGTGCTGGTGGCGATCATCATCGCCCTGGTCATCTTCTTTGCAATCAGACCGTTCGACAACGCCGCCACGCAGACGACTGCCGAGGTAGCCAAGCTGCACCATGACGTCGACGACGATGACCTAAAGCCTCTCGGCGATCCCAACAGCCTGTACGACGATGATGACGATGACGACGAGGATGGCGGCGAAGCAACGCTCTCCGAGCAGAACCTCTACCGTCGCTTGAGCGAATACTACGACCTGCTCGAAGATCTCGACAGCCAGGTCCGTGGCTGCGCGCAGAACTTCAACGGCAACTATCTGGAAGAGGATCGAACCACCCGTCAAAATCTCGCCGACGTCGCCGAGCGCACGGAGGACACCATCGAGCAGTATTACGACATCGTCGAGGACCTGGACGTCCCGACGGGCTCCAAGAACTACAGCTCCTGGAAGGACATCATCGCCCTGTACGACGACCTGGATCACCGCATTGACGCAATCTGTGATGCCTGGGAGATCAGCCTGAAATACGCCAAGCCTGCGGACCACAAGAATGAGATCGTGGCGCCGCTGTCGCGCGACAACGTGGCGGGCACCAATGACAATAAGTACCGCCTAGACTTTGAGGAGCGCTATCCCGGCGCCAAACCCGTCGAAGTGAACTAGCGCTTTGTCGTTCCCGAGCCGGCAGTTAGGGACGTTCCTAAACTGCCGGCAGAAAAGGAACGTCCCTAACTGCCGGTCAAAAAAACGAGCGAGGATCGCGGGGTCCTCGCTCGTTTTTTTTTGGGCAATGTTTCGACTGCGCTGTTACTTGTCGGCGGCTGTTTTCTTGGCAGTCGACTTCTTCGCGGTCGTCTTCTTGGCGGCAGTGGCTTTCTTAGCCGTCGTCTTCTTTGCCGTGCTCGCCTTGGTTGTGGTCTTGCGACCGCGGGCGGGCTTCTTCTCCTTGGTCGGGCAGTCCATGTTGACGCAGATACGCCACGGACCGCGCGCCGTGTTGACCACCACGATGGGGGCGCCGCACTCGGGGCAGGTCTCGCCCGTCGCCTCGAGCTTGCCGCGCGCCGGCAGCGGATAGCTCACGCCGCAGTCATCGTAGTTGGTGCAGCGGATAAAGCGCTTGCCGCTCTTCTCGCTCTTGTGCGCGATCAGGTCGCCGTGACGTCCGGCCTCGGCACACACCTTGCACTCGCCCACCTTAAGATCGGGCTCGTAGTTGGTGGGGCACGTGGGGTTCACGCAGATCTCGAAGGCCTTCTGGCGGAATGGCTGGCACTTGATGCGCGGCGCGCCGCACTCGGGGCACACGGCGGCCTCGCCCTCGAGCGGGCTCACCTTGACGCCACTCGGCACCGGATAGGTCACGTCGCAGTCGGGCCAACCCATGCAGCCGATAAAGCTGCCGCGGGTCTTGGCGCTCGTCTTCATAACCAGGTCCTTGCCGCACTTGGGGCAGGCGCCCACGCGCGCATCGGCCGTGACGGCGTCGCTGATGGCGTCGCCCAGCTCCTGCGTATGCTTGAGCAGCTCGTCGAGCACACCGGCCAGCAGCGCGCGCGAGTGCGTCACGACATGCTCTTCGGTGTCCTCGCCGCGCTCGACGCGAGTCATGTCGCCGTCGAGCTCGCTGGTCATATCGGGGCTCGTGATGCGCGGGGCAAATTGCGTCAGCGCGTCGATGATGGCGATGCCCAGCTGGCTCGGCTCAACGGGATCATTTTTGAGATAGCGCACGGCATACAGGCGCTCGATGATGCTCGCACGCGTGGACTTGGTACCCAGGCCGCGCTTTTCCATCTCCTGCACGAGCTTGCCCTGGCTGTAGCGCGCGGGCGGCTCGGTCTGCTTGGCCTCGAGTTTAATGTCGAACACGTCGACCGTATCGCCCTGCTCCAGCGGCGGCATCTGCTCGTCGCGCTTAAGTCCATACGGATACGCCTCGCGGAAGCCCGGAGTCACGAGCACATCGCCCGAAGCCACGAACGGCTCACCGTTCACGTCGAGCTCGAGCTTGGTGTTCTCGATGGTCGCGGGACCCATAAGCGTCGCCAGGAAGCGACGGGCGATGAGGTCATAGAGTTTGCGCTGGCCGCCGTCGAGCGTGGACGGATCGCCCTCGCCCGTGGGGTAGATAGGCGGGTGGTCGGTGGTCTCGACCTTGCCGCGCGTGGGCTTCATGGGGCCGGCGAGCACCTTTTTGCACACGGGCGCCAGCGCCGGGTTGATCTTTGCCAGGTCGCTCACCACGGCGCCCAGATCGAGCGTCGCGGGATACACGGTGTTGTCGACACGCGGGTAGCTGATGAGACCGGCCATGTAGAGGGACTCGGCGATGCGCATGGTACGCGCAGGTGAGATGCCCTCGACCGCGGCGGCAGCCTGCAGCGAGGTCGTCGCAAACGGCGTGGGCGGCTGCTGCTTACGCGAGCGCTTGGTCACCGCGGCAACGGTCGCCGTCTTGACGCCGTCAACGTGACCGTACGCCGTCTCAGCAGCATCCTTGTCGGTAAAGCGCGCCGTCTTGTGCGCGATCTTAAAGCGATCGTCCTCGGCAGCGCCTTGCGCGGCGCCCATGCCGCGAATCTGCCAATAGTCCTCGGGCACAAACGCCATGCGCTCGCGCTCGCGCTCGACCACCAGGGCAAGCGTCGGCGTCTGCACGCGGCCGGCGGAACGCACGTTGCCAAAGCCGCCAAACTTGGCGAGCGTCAGGTAGCGCGTGAGCACCGCACCCCAAATGAGGTCGATGTGCTGACGGCTCTCGCCGGCGTCGGCCAGGTTCTGGTCGAGCGAGACAAGGTTATCGAAGGCCTGCGTGATCTCGGCCTTGGTAAACGAAGAATACTGGGCGCGGGCGACCGGCAAGTCGGGCGCCACCTCGCGCACCTTGTTGAGGGCGTCCGAACCGATCAGCTCGCCCTCGCGATCGAAGTCCGTGGCGATGATGACGCTGTCGGACTTTTTGGCGAGGTTCTTAAGCGAGCGGATGAGCTCTTTCTCGGCCGGAAGCTTAATGACGGGCGCCCAGGTGAGATAGGGCAGGCTCTCGAGCTTCCAGCCCTTGATGGAAATGCCATCGGCAAGGAACGGCTTGCGCTTGGTGTCGTACGGCGGGCGGGCCAGGCCATCGGGCATATCGGCCGGCAGCATTTCGCCGTCCTCCGTGACCGAATACCAGCCCAACTTTTTATCGAACAGCACACTGTCGCAAAAATCGGGTGCCAGGATGTGACCGGCAAGGCCGATCGTCACGCACTCCTCGCCCTTCCACTCAAAACGGTAGATGGCGGTGTTGTACACCTTGTCCTTTTTGGGCTTGCCCGTGGACAGACGCTCGGCGATCTGACGCGCGGCGTCGTTTTTCTCAGCGATGATGAGCTTCAAAAGAGGCTCCTATCTCGTGTGTCTGCGGCTGCGCCCGCCCTCTTGGCGGCCGACTTACGCCCTTGCTTGCTCAATCTGCCCGATGAGCCAATCGCACCAGGCATCCATGCCCTCGCCCTTGCGCGCGCTCACGGCAAACCGCGGCGCCTGCGGATTGAGGTCATCGAGTGTCTTAGTATACCTATCCATGTCAAAATCGAAAGCCAGGGCCACGTCGACCTTATTGAGCAGCTGCGCGCCGGCGTGCTGGAAGATGCCCGGGTACTTGATGGGCTTGTCGTCGCCCTCGGGCACCGAGAGGATCATGATGGACAGGTTCTCGCCCAGGTCAAAGTCGACCGGGCAGACCAGGTTACCCACATTTTCGATAAAGATGACGTCGATGTTCTCCAGACCGACGGCCTGGTCGAAGGCGTCGACGGCCTCCATGATCATGTTGCCCTCGAGGTGGCACAGGCCGCCCGTGTTGATCTGGATGGCGGGCATGCCGGCTTCCTTCATGGTGATAGCGTCGACATCCGAGGCGATATCGCCCTCGATAACGGCGCAGCGCAGGCCGGCCTTATCTCGCAGACGCTCGTTGGTGCCCAGGATCGTGGTAGTCTTACCCGAGCCGGGGCTCGACAGCACGTTAATCACGTAGGTGTTCGTCTGTTCAAAACGCTTGCGCAGCTGATCTGCCAGGCGCTCGTTGCGCGACAGGATCGGCGACGCGACATCAATCGTTTTCTCGGCCATACTCAGCACTCCTTACTTCTGCCCCTTTATACCCCGTCCCCAGATAGCTGATGGGCTAATCGTCGGGGGTTTCGATTTCGATACTTGTGATGGGCTAATCGTCGGGGGTTTCGATTTCGATACTTGCGATATCGAGCTCGCGGCCGTGCAGCAGGCGCACGTTGGCGCCGCCACACTGGGGGCAGCGACAATGGAAACGGTCGTGCTCAAAGACCTCGCCGCAGTCCAGGCACTCGCTTTGTGGATGGACCTCCTCCACGGCAAGCTCGCAGCCGCGCGTGAGCGGGTCCTCATCGCGAAACGTCTCCCACGCAAAGTCGAGTGCCTCGCGCACGACCTCGGTCATATCCCCGATACGAAGCGTTACCAAAACGGCGCGCGAGGCCCCCGCCCCACGCGCCGCGCGAATCACTGTATCGAGTATGCCGTTGACAATGCCAACCTCGTGCATACCGATTTACTCCTCGTCGTCCTCGTCGTCCGAGAACAGGTCCAGACGGCTCACGAACAGGCCCTCCTTGCCCTCGCGCGCGGTGATGACCACGCGAGCGATGGCGAGCGAAATCTCGTAGAGCGAGAGCAGGGCGCCATACATGAGACCCAGCGTAACGGGCGAGCCGTCGGGCGTAATCACAGCCGAACCCACGAGCAGGCCTACGTACACGTAGCGCCAGGCGCTGCGGAAGGCCGCATAGGACACGATGTGGAAAACGGACAGGTAGAAGATGATGAGCGGCAGCTCAAACGCCACACCAAAGCCGATCATAAAGAGCAGCTCCATGTTGACGTAGTTCTCCAGATCGGGCAACGCCGTAGCGACAGCCGAGGTCTCGCCGATGAGCCACTCAAAGCCCGCCGGAATGATGATGAAGTAGCAGAAGATGGCACCCAGGAAGAACAGCACCGTCGAGGCGAGCACCGTGGGCACAACCCACTTGCGCTCGTTGGGGCGCAGTGCCGGCAGGAAAAATGCCAGAATCTGCCAGATGATCATGGGCGTGCACATGACCACGGCCATCTTGATGGCAAGCGAGAAGCGCAGGCCAAAGCCGCCGAGCGTGGTGGTGATGTAAAACTTACCGTCCGGCACAAAGGAGCGGATGGGGTCCTCAAGAATATCGAGCACCACGGGCGTGGCAAAGTACAGCACGATGGCGGCGGCAAACACCGAAACGACCACGATGGTCAGGCGGCGACGGAGCTCTCCCAGGTGATCGAAGAGCGGCATGCGCGCAGGTCCGATCGGCATTACTCATCGCCTCCCTTCGGGGCATCGGCGGCAGCAGTCTCGGCAGCGTCCTCGGCCTCGAGCTCGCGAGCGAGCTGGTCGACGACAGCCTTGCGCTTGCGGGGACGGCGGGCGTAGAGGTCAGCCGTCGTGGGCTCTGCCGGCTCGGGCTCGGGCTCTGCAGCAGGCTCGGGCTCGACGGCAGTAGCAGGCTCTGTACCCTCGGCCTCATCAACAGCGCCTTCGCCCTCAGCAGCACCCTCGCTTGCGGCCTTCTCGGCAGCAAGACGGGCGCGACGCTCGGCAAAGGTCTCCTTCTTGGCGGGCGCTGCCGTCTCGGCGGCATCCTCGTCCGCATCGGAATCGGCGTCGGTCGCAGCAGTCTTCTTGGGCTTGACCGGGGCCGACGCGGCCTCGCTCACCGGATCGATAATCTCGGACTGAACAACGGCCGTCATCTTTTCCTGCGTCTCGCGGAACTGACGGATGGCACGGCCGATCGTGCGGCCCATCTGCGGGAGCTTATCCGGGCCAAACAGCAAAAAGCCGAAGACCACGATGATCGCGAGCTCACCCTCTCCAATACCAAACACACATACCTCCAAGGCTCGATGTGAGTCGAGCCCGCACCGCGCCATTCGGCCGGAACTCGTCTATTCATTCGGTCAAGTATAGCGCCCGGACGCCAAAACGTCCGAGCGCATCACAAACATATGCCAAACGGCACGCCCTTTTGGGGGCAAAGATTATGCAGCGGTGATCGAAATCTCCTGGTCGACACCCAACAGCTGAACCACGCGCATCACCGGGGGCTGCACATTCGTGCAGCTAAAGCGCTTGCCGTGGTCAACCGCGTGGTGCGCGGCGCCCACGAGCACGCCAATGCCCGTCGAATCGATGTAGCTCACCTGGGCAAAATCGAGCTCAACGGCCTCGGTGGGCTGCTCGAGCGCCAGGTCGATGGCATTGCGCAGGCTATCGGCGTTAGAGATATCGATCTCGCCGGTTACCTTAATGGTGTAGAGCTCTGGCGTGGGGTTGGTTGAAATACCCAAATCCATGTATACGCTCCTTTACGTATCGAAAGTGCGGATAGTACTAGGCGCGGACTTGCGGGGCCCTACGCGTTAGGCGCGCTCGGCACGCGCAAGCTCGGCAGCGACGAGCTTGACAGCCAGCACCAGCACATCGAGCGCAGCCTCCAGGTCCTCGACCGTGGGATAGCTCGGCGCGATGCGGATGTTGGTGTCGCGCGGATCCTTGCCATAAGGCCAGGTGGCACCAGCCGGCGTGAGCTTGACGCCCAGGTCGGCACAAAGCGCGGCGACCTTCTGGGCCGAGCCCTCGGGGCCATCAAAACTCACAAAGTAGCCGCCATGGGGATGAGTCCAAGTGGCGCAACCCGTGTTGCCCAAGCCCTCGGTGAGTTTACGCTCAACGGCCTCAAAGCGCGGGCGCAGGAACTCGGCATGCTTTTTCATGTGCTCCTTGACCGCCTCGATGGTGGGAAGGAAGCGCACGTGACGCAGCTGGTTGAGCTTATCGGCGCTAATAAGACCGGCCTTCAGGCGCTTGGAGAACTCGGCGATAACCGCGGGGCTCGCACCAATAAAGCCGATGCCGGCGCCCGGGAAGGTGATCTTGGACGTCGAGGCAAAGGCCACCACGCGATCCTCGGTGCCCGCCGCGCGAGCGAGGTCAAAGATATTTGCGAGCTCGTCGGTCTCGTCGTACAGGTCGTGCACGCAGTAAGCGTTGTCCCAAAAGATGCGGAAATCGGGCGCGGCCGTGGGCATCTCGACCAGGCGGCGCACAGTGTCCTCGCTAAAGGTGATGCCCGTGGGGTTGGAATACTTGGGCACGCACCAGATGCCCTTGATGGAATCGTCGGCGGCAACCAGGCGCTCAACCTCGTCCATGTCGGGGCCGTTGTCGGTCATCGCGACGGGGACGTTCTCGATGCCCAAGTCGGCGGTGATGCCAAAGTGGCGATCGTAGCCGGGAACGGGGCACAGGAACTTGACCTTCTTGCCGTCGTGCGCGGCCTCGTAGGCGTCCCAGGGCTCGCTGCCGCACGAGCCACAGCGCCAGAACATGCCGGCGATGTCATGCTCAATCAGCAGGCTCGACGAGCCCAGTACGAGCGTCTGCTCGGCAGGGCAACCCAGGAACTCCCCCGCCAGCTTGCGTGCCGAGGGAATGCCCTCAAAGCAGCCGTAGTTGGAGCAGTCGACGTTGCCGTCATGCAGATCGGCATCGGCATTGAGGATATCGAGCATGGGTCGAGAGATGTCCACCTGGGAGGGCGACGGCTTGCCGCGGGCCATGTCGAGCGCCAGGCCCTTGGCCTTGACCTCGGCGACCTCGGCTTTGAGCGCCTCGATGGCGGCATCGAGTTCGGTGGTTTCCATCTTCTGGTAGATCGTCTGCATGGGGTGCGACCTTTCGCGAAGCGGTATGTTGCAGTTCGTCTAAGTATAGACCGCCATCGTCGCAACGTTATGAAGCCGTGATAGATTAAGTTCATCGCAATCAATTACGAATCGCCGCGCATGCCGGCGTGGGGCGCCCAAGGAGGCACTATGGAGTACGGATCGTTTCAGGCCGAGGAATTCGGCGACTTGCAGCGCCTGGTCGACGGACTGTTTTACGACCGCCACGCCATCGACCGCCTGGATCTGATCGTACAGGCCGAAATCTTGGACCTGGCGCCCGACCTCATGGAGATCGTGAATCTTTTGCCGCCCGGCTACTACGACCGCCAGTCACTTTGCGACCAGCTCAACTCCGCCTTGGCCGCCCACGGCTGGGGCGCCGTCTACGGAACGGTGGAATAAGCCTCGAGGCCGGCGATTTGGCCCGCTTCCCGACCTTGGCGAGGCTTGTTTTAGGGCTTGTGGCCAAAAAAGGGCAAATATGAGTACTGTTACCTTTTTAGTAGCAGCGATTCTTGGTCGAAATCGGCAAAACTCGACTTGAAACTTGGTAGCGCGCAGAGATGTGGTGTAAGAGGCGGGGCATGCCCCGCCTCCGCCCTTT
>CABPXT010000056.1:0-11027 GCA_902461405.1 uncultured Collinsella sp. | reverse complement strand
GAGGGGGTGCCTGCCACGGCAGGCACCCCCTCCGGCAGTTAGGGACGTTCCTTATATGCCGGCACCCAGGGACACTCCTGACACAGCCGAGGAACGCCCTCCTTGCGACCGAATTCTGGGCGCCTCGCCACCCCGAACGTTGTTTCCAAGCCCACATCTCTGCGCGCTACCCAACAGTACTCATGTTTGGCATTTTTTGTCCACTGCCATATAACTAACGCCCTATAGCGGGCAAAAAACAGGCCGCAGTCCATCGCTACGGCCTGTTCGGAAGCAAAAGTGGGCGCTAAGCGCTGTAGCCCATCGCTTGCAGCACAAACATGACGACCGTCAACACCGTAATCACGGCGATAGTCGCCCAAGTGAGCACATTCCACACGCGGCCATTGCGGTTGGCGCCCATAATGTGACGATCGGCAGCGATAACCACCTGGAACACCAGAACCACGGGCAGTAGCACGCCATTGATGACCTGCGAGGTCATCATGATCTGGAACAGATCGACGCCGGGCATGAGCACCAGCACGGCAGAGATGCCAATGATGGCAGTAATGATGCCGCGATAGACCGGGGCCTCGTCCCAGCTGCGGTCGGCACCGCGCTCCCAGCCAAATGCCTCGCAGATAGCGCTCGACGTAACGCCCGGCAGCACGCAGGCAGCCAAGAAGCTCGCCGCGACCAGGCCCGAGGCAAACAGTACCGTAGACCACTGACCCGCAATAGGCTCCAGCGCGCGGGCAGCATCGGCAGCATCGCTAATCTGAATACCCGCCGGGAACAACACCGTGCCGGTCGTGATGATAATAAAGCCGGCAATGATATCGGCAGCGATCGAGCCGCTCACGGTATCAATACGCTGCAGCACGATGTCGTCCTCGCCCGCATTCTTATCGACCACGTTGTTCTGCGCCAAGAAAATCATCCATGGCGCGATGGTGGTACCGATCGTTGCGACCACGAGCGACACGTAGCTGGGGTCATTTTGAATGTTAGGCACGACCAGGTCGACCGCGACCTCACCCCAGTTGGGGCCAGCCATAAACGCGGCGACGATATAGGTCACGAACACGCAGCTCACCAGCAGCAGAATCTTCTCGATGCGCTGGAAACTACCCGACATGGTAAGCATCCACACCAGCAGCGCCACCAACGGCACCGAGATGCTCGCCGGCACGCCAAAAAGAGCAAGGCCGCTGGCGATGCCCGCAAACTCCGAAATGGTCACAGCCGTGTTGGCGATCAACAGCGCCGCCATAGCAAGTACACTCTTGCGCACGCCAAAGCGCTCGCGAATGAGCGATGCCAGGCCCTTGCCCGTGACGCAGCCGCAGCGCGCCGCGGTCTCCTGCGTCACGATGAGCAGCACAGTCATGACGGGAAGCATCCAGAGCATCTTGTAACCATAGCTGGCGCCCGCGCTGGAATACGTGGCGATACCGCCGGCGTCGTTACCCGAAAGCGCCGCCAGCAGACCGGGGCCCATAGCGCCAAAAATGGCGGCGATGGTCAGCTTTTGCTTGGTGCTCGGCTTTTGCTTCGTGTTTTGCACGCGACCACCTAACCCATGACTGACATGGCGAGCAGCACCGCGGCGATGCAATACGCCACACACGAGATCATGACGGCAATGACGTTCATGGCGGTGCCCGACGTGTTGAGGTCATGCTCGTCACGCCAGAACAGCACCATCAGGTAAATCACGGCGCTCATGTTGCCAACCAGGCAAATAATGGCAGCGATATTAAAGCACCCGGTAAAGAGCTGCTCCTCAAACATGGGCGCATCGAGGAACGCAGCGGTGCGCACCAGCTGGGCGCACAGGTAGGTCACGAGTGACAGAATCAGGCCCATGCCCGTGCTCTGGAAGAAGAACCCCAGATACGGCTTGGGCTCGTCGTCGTGACCGTCATACTCTAGGAAGTAGTTCTTGACGAACGACACCATGCGCGAGGCCGCCAGCAGCACGAGCGGCATGGCGCACATGGGGAACACCACCAGATGCGCGGAGCCGAGCGCCGTTCCCAGCACGGTCGCCATGATGCACGATGCGATGCCCCATACAACAACCCAGTACTGACGATGCACGAACCAGCTGAGCACGTTCGTCGAGTCGTCCGACGCGCTATCGCCCGAGCCGACACCGGCGATCTGCAGGTCCTCCTGATGCTCCTCGGCGATAACGTCCATGGCGTCGTCGAAGGTCACGATACCAAGGATATGACGGTTCTCGTCGCAGACAGGGATGGCAACCAGGTCGTACTTGGTCATCTCGTCCGTCACGTCTTCCTGGTCCTCGTCGGGCGACACATAGACCAGGTCGCGATAGGCCAGCTGACCCAGCGTGGCGTCGCGGTCGGCTACAATCAGCGTGCGCAGCGAAAGCACGCCGGTCAGCATGCCGCTCGGATCCTCGGTATAGACGTAGTAGACGCTCTCGAAGTCCTCGTCGAGCTCGCGAATCGCCTCGATGGCATCACCGACCGTTGCCGTAGCGGGCAGGGAGACAAACTCCGAGGTCATGATGCGGCCGGCGGTGTTGTCCTCATACCCCAGCAGGTTACGAATCGCCTTCTCCTCCTTGACGCCCATCAGGCGCAGGAGCTTCTCGGCCTTCTCGTAATCGAGCTCGTCGATCAGGTCGGCTGCATCGTCCGGGTCCATCATGGCCAGCATCGACGATGCGTCCGTGTCGGACAGGCCCTCGAGCATCTCGGTCATAAGCTCGTCGTCATCGAACTCCGAGATAGCTTCGGCTGCCTGGGCGGTATCGAGCTGCGCAAACACCTGCGCACGTAGGCGCGGGTCGAGCTGCTCGATAATGTCGGCGATGTCGGCAGGGTGCAGCTCGCCGAGCGTCTTGTGCGACACCGAGAGTTGGATGTTTTTAGTCGAGCGGTCGAGCAGGTCCATGTAGGACCAAGCGATGATGTCCTCGCTGAGCGGCTTGCCCAGGTGCTTCATAAAGCCCTCGACGACGTGCTCGAGTGCGGGGCTGATCGCGCGCAGCAGACCGCGGGCACCGACCTCGGCACCCAACAGGCGCAGCTGGTTTTCGCCCGACATGGAAAACTTGATGTCGTTGACGCGCACGACCTTCATGCCCTGCGTGTCGACGATCTGCTTATTGAGCACGTCGCGCGCCAGCAGGAGCTCGGTCGGCTGCAGGTACGAGAAGCGAATATTGGTGGCAGACGTGTTGAGATACACGCCCGTCTCGTCGATACGGTCGACCCATTTGCGCCAGCTGATCATAAACGGCGTCTTGCCGGGGCCGCGGAACGCGAGCGACGTCACGTGCGGAAAAACTTCGCCGGTAGCAATGCCAAAATCGTTGACCACGCCGAGCTTTTCGCCGTCGACGTCCAAGACCGGCAATTTGAGCATCTCACTCAGATAATTCAATGGTGCTCCCCATCATTATTCCTCCGGACGCGGCCGCGCGTGCGGCGTCCGGGGGCTTCTGGATATGTATACGCATGCGCGGGCGGCACGCCGCTCGACGCTTACACCCCGTGCATGCGCAAAAAGCACCTGCATGGGGTCATCGACTGTATGGTCGAGGTTTGGATTTCACCTGTAACCTTTCTCTTGACCCTCATTAACCGCAGTAACTATAGCATCAGCATCGCCCTGCGGCATCGAATTTATGCGCTGCACATTGCAGGCATACCAAACGCTGACGTATCCGTGACATAGCCCTTGGGGACGTTCTTAAACGACTACCCAATGACTACTCTGTGGTGTCATCGTCCTCGGCAAGTTGGGGGAACACGGCGTCCTTGGGCATGGTGACCTTCGTCAGCGAGGTGAGCTTTTTGCTGAGCGATGTGTCCGTCTTGACCAGGTCGCTGAGCGTCACGATCTTGTATCCGTCGGCGACAAGACCGTCGATAATCTGCGGCAGCGCCTCGAGCGTCTGCTCGGCGCATTCGTCTCTATCGGTGAGCAGCACGATATTGCCCGGCGTCACCGAATCGAGCACCGTTGAGACCTGCTCGTCGGCACCGTTGAGCAGCCAGTCGCCCGAGTCAATATTCCACGAGACCACGGCGGAGACCAGGTCCATCGCATCAATCCAGTTTTGCTCGTCAAAGGCAGCGTAGGGAGCACGCAGCAGCATCGTCTTCACGCCGGTCGCCGACTTAATCGCATCGGTGCCTTTCGTGATCTGCTCGCGTACCGCCTCACGGTCCTGACCCTTGAGCGAATCGTCGCTGTAGCTGTTGGATCCGATTTCGCACCCGGCATCGACAATCGCCTTGGCCGTGGCAGGCGAGGCCACGGCCGCATCGCCCGAAAGGAAGAACGTCGCGGTGACGCCCTTTTCCTTGAGCACCTGCAAGATCTGCTTGGTCGCACCGCTCGGACCCTCGTCAAACGTCAGCGCCACGTACTTTTCGTTGCCCTTGGGCGCCACGCTGGCGCACGCAACGACGCAATCGGTGGCGGGCACAACCTCGCCGCGGTCCTGCGTCTTGCCCGACTGCTCACCGACCCACACCTCGGAGCGGCCCCGAACGCCCCACGTCTGCACATACTCGATAGCGCCCGTGCCCTCGACCTTGAGCTTGGGCTCGATAACCGTAGCCTGAACCTCATGCTTCTCGTAGGTGTTACGGCCATCCTTGACCGTCACCTTCTCGCCGCCCTCAAGTTCGCGGCTATCCCATTTGCCCTGCTTCACGCGCTTGCCGTCGACCTTCACCGACAGCTTTTCGCCCCCATGGCGCTTGAGCACGCTGTCATCGACGGCCAGCAGGTCGCCTGCGTCGTAGGTGTCAGTCAACTCCTGGTCGTCTATGAGATTCTGCAGCGTAGAGCCCACGCGCACCGCGGTCTTCTGGCCGTTGAGTTCCACGTCCACGCTGCGATTGACGTAGCCCACGACGGCAGCGATAAACAACACGAGCGCGCAACCCACGGCGATGAGCGCATAGGGCAGGCGAGACGAACGACGGGGTGTGCGGCTGTTGCCAATGCGCGCGCTGCGATCGCTAAAGCCGCGGCTATGGTTGAGGTACATCGCGCCGGGCTTACGGTGACGCTTGCGCTGACCGCTGGGCAGCTGCCCCAGATCGCGGCGCGCCGTCGGACGCGTACCCGAACGCCCGTTTAAGTTGGATCCGTTTTGGCGCATGTGCCCTCCCCCATAAACACAGCAAGCCGGAGCAACAGGTCTCCGGCTTGCCTCCCATCATTTGGTACGTCGCTATTTTGTAGCTTTTGACGAGCCGCCGCTCGCCTTTTGGTATTCGTCCTTAAAGGCCTTGAACATGCCGCGCGTCTTGCCGAGCTGCTTGCCCAGTGCGCGACTGCCCTTGTCCACGGCGACCGATCCCTTGTCGTCGAGCACCTTGGCGCCCTTTTTGACCTTGTCGCCCACCACGACACTGGCCTCGGCAACCTTGGCGGCCGCGCCGCCCGAATACCCGAGCGCCTTGACCTCGTCCGAGACAATCATCGCGCCGTTCTCGTAGCCGCGCAGCATCGTCGGCGGCACCTGCGTGTCACCAACCAAAACACTCGAAGCAGCACCGGCGGTCACATAGAATGCCTGCACGATGCCCGAGCGCGGCTTGAACTCGACGTCCGAGCAATAGCCCACGACGTCGCCCGATTCCGTGCGCACGTCCATACCGACCCAGATGATGCAATCGTCCAGGTTGATGTCGAGGCGCTTGGCGGCGGCGGCATCGTACGTGTCCTTAACGTCATCGACCGCAATGGCGCCCTCGTAGACACCAATGGCGTCGAGCGCTACGAATCGATCGGGACGCTCGATCATGCCCGCGATATCGGACTGGCGGACCATAAAGCCGACCACGCGCGTACCGCCCGGGGTAAAGACCGGAAAGTGAATCTTTCCGAGCTTTTTAGGGCTGCGCGGCGTGCCGTCCTTTTTGGTGCGCTTGTCCTCGGTAGGCTTGCGATAGATCTTGGCGCCGACAAAATCCCCGGCGCGCATTATGCCTCGGTCGAGGGCTCCGCAGCCTCGGCATCAGCCTCGACGGCGTTCTCGACCATGACGTCGGCGGCAGGCGTCACGTTGCCACCCGAAATGGCGTCGTTGAGCTGCTCGCGCAGCTGGTCCATGCGCTCGCGGGCCAGGTCGACCTTGGCGCGCAGGTCGTCGGTCTTGGCGTCGACCATCGGGCCAAAGTCATTCACCGCAGCACGGGCCTCCTCGGCGCTGTGCTCGTAGGTGTCGCGCATATTGTCCCAGGCGTCGTTGGCGATATCGGCAGCCATGGCGCGGGTCTCGGCGCCCGAGCGCGGGGCCAGAGCAACACCGATAATAGCGCCGGCAGCGGCACCAAAAAGTGCGCCGGAGACAAAGCTGAAAGTCTTACCCATGATCATTCCTCTCCTGCGGGCACGTCGGTGCCCACCGTTTGAATGCTGTCCATTATACCCGCAGCGCATCACTTGCCGCTCCGCTCATCTGCGTACGGCAAAGGCGCAGGTACGTGATGGTGATAAACGCGTAGGCCTACTCCTGGGGCATAGCCGGCATGGCCACCGTGGCACCCGGGTCCTCGCCGGCGCCGTCCACGAGCGGCAGGCCGCCCTCATGCGCAGGTCCCGCCGGAACCGTCGCCGCGCCGCCAAAGACGGCAGCGGAGGCCTCGTGGTTCTCGGCAACCGCGCCCTCGGTATCAATCGCCACCTGGGGCTCGTCGTCAAAGTTGGGGACGCCCTGGGGCTCGGTGGGAACGGGCTCGGCGGTCGCATCGGCAACGAGCTCGGCGTCGACCGGCACATCGCCCTCGTCAGCGCCCTCGTCCTCGGCAGCATCTTCGCCGTTCGCAGCAGCGACGGCCTCGTGAGGATTCTTGCCCTCGGCCTCGGCGCGCATGCCCAGCACCAGGTTGCGCAGGCCCGCGACCGTGCCTTCCACGTCGGGGGCAGGCTGGTCGGCGTGCAGGTACGCCCAGTCCATCATAAAGGTGGCCGACGACAGCGCACCGATGGCCAGCGCGTCGTCGGGACACGAAAGCTCGACCTCAAAGACACGCTCGTCATGCTCGCTTACGCGCGTGCGGCCGCACGAGATGCTACCGGCAAGACCGGTCTCGTTCATGAGCTCGACCGTCACGTGCTCCAGCAGGTGGCAGAGCTCGGTCTGACCCATGCAGTCCTGGAACTCGCGGCCGGAATCGCCCAGGCACAGGTGCTTGGCAATCGCCGGTACCAGGTAGTACACGCGCGCCGTGGCCTCGATGTCCTCCGAGGTCATGAGCGGCATGCCGGGGTTCACCAGCACATGCGCGCAGATCTTGTCCTCACTGACGGTGACCTTAAGGATGTTGAACAGGCCTGCCATAACTCTCCCCTACTCTTCCTTGTCCTACTCGTCGCCGTCGTGCGGATTCGCGGAACCCGCACCCGACGTCGTCGGCTCGTCTACCGAAGACTCGGAATCCTTCTTATCGGTTTCGGCCGGAGCGATCACGCGAATGAGCGAGATGCGCTGGCCACGCATCGACTGCACTTTAAACTTGTACCCCGCGACCTCAAACACCTCTCCGATGTCGGGCACCGAGTCGCAAAGCTCCAAAATCCAGCCGGCGATGGTCTCATAATCATCGCTTTCCTCGAGCGGCCAACCAAGCTCAATCGCGTCATCGCACGAAAAACGCCCATCGACGAGCCACTCGCGGCGCGAAAGGCGCGTGAGGTACTTGTTGTCGGGGTCGAACTCGTCCTCGATCTCGCCCACGATCTCCTCGACGATGTCCTCGATGGTGATGATGCCGGCCGTGCCGCCGTACTCATCCACGACGACCACGATCTGGTCGTGCGAGGTCTGCATCTCGGACAGCAGCGGCAGGATGTCCTTGGTGTCGGGCACAAAGGTGGCGTCGCGCAAAAAGCCGGCGATGGGCTGGTCGCCCTTGCCGTCGAGCGCGGGCTGGATCAGGTCCTTGATGTGCGCGATGCCGGCGACGTTGTCGGGATCCTCGTGATAGACGGGGATGCGGCTGAAGCCGGTCTGGCGCATGGTAGACAGCACGTCGGCGACCGTCTCGTCGTCCTCGCACATGGTGGTGTCCACGCGCGGCACCATGACCTCGCGGGCAACGGTGTCGCCCAGGTCAAAGATCTCGTGGATCATACGCTTTTCCTCGTCGAGCAGGTCGTCCTGCTCCGAGACCATGTACTTGATCTCTTCTTCAGAGACGTTCTGACGGTCGTCGGCACTCTTGATGCGCAGGATGCGGGCCAGGCCATCGGAGCAGGCGCCAGTCAGCCACACGAGCGGACGGGCGATCTTTTGGAAAAACGACAACGGTCCCACGACCTGCTTGGACACACCCTCGGCATTGGCCAGGCCGATGCGCTTGGGGACGAGCTCGCCGATCACGATGGACACGAAGGCGACCGCGACGGTGATGATGACCGGCGCCAGGCCGCGCGCGATGGCGGAGAGCGGCGCGATGCCAAAGCTCATGAGCCACGTGGCGAGCGGGTCGGACAGGCTCGTCGAGGCAACGGCGGACGAGGCGAAGCCCACGAGCGTGATGGCGACCTGGATGGTGGCGAGCAGCTGGTCGGAGTCGGCAGCCAGCTTAATGGCACGCTCGGCGCGCTTGTCGCCTTCCTCGGCCTCATGCTCCAGCACGGCGCGCTTGGCCGTGGTGAGCGCCATCTCGGACATAGAGAAGTAGCCGTTGATGAGGGTCAAAACGAGGGTAGTGATAAGGGAGATGGTTATGTCCATCGGGAGTTTCTCGAACCTCCAAGATTCGGGACGTCAGGTCAAAACGTTGATGACGGATACGGCAATTGCACCGGCGCCCAAACGAGGACGCGGGCGCGCAGGCGCGGTCGCTAGATTACGAAGAGAATCACCGCCATGAACTGGAAGATGCTGCCGGCGAGCACCCACAAGTGGAAAACACTGTGCAGATAGCGCACGTTTTTGGCGATATAGAACGGCACGCCCACGGTGTAGCACACGCCGCCGACGGCGAGCAGGGCAAGCGCCACGGGGTTCAGCAGCGCCACGAGTGCGGGCAGTTTAAAGACAACGAGCCAGCCCATCAGCAGATAGACCAGGCCGCTTACCCAGTGCGGCTGGCGCTCGCGCATAAAGCACTCGAGGGCAATGCCGATAATGGCGATGGCCCATACGGCGAAGAACAGCGCAGCGCCGCCGTCGTTTGCGAGCGTGATGAGGCAAAACGGCGTATAGCTGCCGGCTATGAGCAGGTAGATGCAGCTGTGGTCGATGATGCGGAACACGCGCTTGGCGCGCGCGGGTTGAATCGCATGGTAGAGCGTGGAGGCTAGGTACTCGAGGATGATGCTGACGCCATAGACAATTGCCGCGGCCATGTGGGCCGGGCCACCGCCGCGCAGGGCAGCGAATACGATCAGGAGCACCAGGCCCGCGATACCCAGCAGACAGCCGACACCATGGGTGACGGAGTTCATGATCTCCTCGCCCACCGTGTAGTGCGGAACGGCCGCGGCCTTGGGTCGCGGCTTGGAACTGTCGCTCGAATCGGACATGCCGGTTACATCCTCCAACGTAAAGAGTTCTCAACACTATATCAAAGCGTCTGGGTGCGTGCGAAATTTGCACCATACGTGACCCTTTGTTTACCCATTCTTTGCCTGTTGACGCATCAACGGCGAACGTCCATAATGCGCTTGCATTAAATGTTGATGCATTAACATCTTATAGGAGAATACCGCATGGCTCAAAACGCACATTCCCATCGAAAGCTCAAGATAGCCGGCATCGTTGCACTGGTGGTTGTCATTGCGCTGCTCGGATTTGCCGGCAACTTTCTGTTTGACTTCGCGCTGAATCCCCGCGCGCCATACACCATGAAGATGATGCAGGACGGCAAGGACGACAAAGAAAGTGAGCAGCCGGATGCCGAGGGAACCGAGGCGCGGGCATGGTTTAAAGAGAACCGCGAGAGCAGCAGCCTCACCGCAGATGACGGAACCGAACTTGCCGCTTGGTATTTTGCCGCCCCAGAGAGCACGCACAATTACGCTATCTGCCTACACGGATACACCGATGAGCCCATCGGCATGGCCCGATACGTCAAACGATTCCACGACCGCGGCATGAACGTACTCGCACCCGCCGCCCGCGCCCACGAGCGCTCCGGCGGCGACTATATCGGCATGGGTTGGCCCGAGCGGCTCGATGTCGTTGCATGGATTGGGCGGATCGTTCAGGCTGACCCCGAGGCGCGCATCCTGGTCTTTGGCGAGTCGATGGGTGCGGCAACCGCCATGGACGTCGCGGGGGAATCTCTGCCCGCAAACGTGAAATGCATTATCGAGGACTGTGGTTATACGAGTGTTTGGGACGAGTTTTCTCTGCAGCTCAAGGACGTGTTCGGGCTGCCCAGCTTTCCCTTGCTCGATGTAGCAAACTTGGTGTGCAACGTGCGCGCGGGCTACGACTTTCATAAGGCGAGCAGTGTGGAGCAACTCAAACACGCGACGGTTCCCATGCTGTTTATCCACGGCGACCAGGACACCTTTGTGCCGTACGACATGCTCGACCAAAACTACGACGCGTGCGCCAGCAAGGTCAAGCAAAAGCTCACCATCCATGGCGCCACCCACGCCAAGAGTGCGCAAGTTAACCCCGAGCTCTACTGGAACACGGTCGACGACTTCCTCGACGAGTATTTTTAGGCAAATAGTACGGTTTACTGGCCTATCTGACCCCTAGCACTTCCGAAAATCCGCCCGCGAGCGCTGTGCTCGCGGGCGGATTTTGCTTGAATTAAGCCACGAATGCGCTTGATATGTCCAATAACTAGGTGCTATTTGACCTCGATGAGCTCGTACTTGCTCGTGCCCAGGCCGATCTTCTCGGCATGCGCGATGCACGCGCGCCAGTCGGTGTCGGGATGCGTGATGCAGAAGGGATCCTTGGCCTGCTCGCCCTCCAGATGCTCGTGATTATGCTCCATCTTGGCCGCGCTGTCGGTAAGCTCGGTGTTAGGCAGCGGCTCCGAGGGCCGGGCCGGATCGGCCCCGGCTGCGGACGC
>CABPXT010000055.1:0-11125 GCA_902461405.1 uncultured Collinsella sp. | reverse complement strand
TGGCGTGCTGGGGGAGCGCGTGAGCTCGGTATAGGAAAGCTGGGCGAGCGTCTCACGCTTACGCGACTCCAGGCGCAGGCCGGAATCCGCCGGCTGCACGCCACGACGAAGCTCGCATGCCGGATCGTCGATATTGGACGCCGCGGTATCGCGCACCAAGACATCTTTGATCATGAGCTTGGGCTTCACGCGTCCCTGCCAATGCTCGGCCACGGCCTCGAACACCAAGTCGACGGCGCTGTCGCAATTGATGAGCCTATCGATCTGCGGCACGCGGAACATGATGGCCGGCACACTCGCGGCGCCATCGGTCGCCACAAAGCGCATGTGCTCGCCGGTTTTGCCCACCACGGCGCGATCGCACATCGTCACGCCCTCGGCAGCCAGAAGCGGCACCTTATTGCCCTGGCCAAACGGCTCAAGACGAGAAATCTGCTCGATAGTCTCGATATTTAGCTCGGAGAGGTCAACGGTGGCGGCAACCTCGTCAGTGTCTTCAAAGTCCTCGGCGGAAAGCTCCGATAGCACGGCCGAAAGGCGACGGCGGAACTCATCGAGCTTGGATGCCTCGATGGTCACACCCACCGCACCGGCATGCCCGCCGCGGCGAATCAGCAGGTCGGAGCAACGCTCGACGGCGTCGAACAGGTTGACCTTGCCCACCGAGCGGCCCGATCCGCGTGCAACGCCGTCCTCGATCGAGAAGAGCAGCGCCGGCACGTGATAGCGATTGGTCAGACGGCTTGCCACGATGCCCTTGACGCCCTCGTGCCAGCCCTCGCCGCCCACGACGATTGCGCGCCCGCCGTCATAAGTCTCCTCGACCTTCGCCATGGCATCGCGCGTAAGCTCGGCCTCGATCTCACGGCGTTGGCGATTGATTTCCTCGAGCTCAGCCGCCAGTGCGCTTGCTTCGATGGGATCGCGGGCAAGCAGCAGGTCGAGCGCCAGCTTGGGATCGGCCATGCGACCGGCAGCGTTTAAGCGGGGAATGAGCGAGAACGATAGGCCATCCGCCGTAATGCTCGAAAGGTCCGTCTTGGCGAGCGCAGCAAGCGCGATATAGCCGGGACGAGCGGTTACGCGCATCTGCTGGATGCCCTCGGCAACCAGTGCGCGGTTCTCGGGCGTGAGCGGCATCATGTCGGACACGGTGCCCAGCGCCGCGACCTCGATTAGCGAACGCCAATACGACGGCTTGCCCAAGCGCTCACCCAGGACTTGCACCAGCTTGAGCGCCACACCAGCACCGGCAAGCTCGCGCGAGGGGCCCTCGTCCTCGAGCTTGGGGTCGGTAAGGGGCACACCCTGCGGCACCTGATCGGAGGGCTCGTGATGGTCCGTGACCACCAAATCGATCCCCAGGCTCTCCAGATAGGAAACCTCTTCCTTGGCGGCAATGCCGTTATCGACGGTCACGATCAGCTGGGGGCGAGCGAGCTCGTTAACGCGGTCGAGCGCCGCGCGCGAAAGACCGTAGCCCTCGTCAAAGCGATGCGGAATAAACGGCGTGACATCGGCGCCAAACGTGCGTAGTGCCTCGGTCAACAGGCAGGTCGACGTAATACCGTCAACGTCAAAATCGCCAAAGACCGCAATGTGCTCGTGGTTGCAAATAGCACGCTCGACGCGGTCGGCAACGACCGACATGCCCGGGATAATGAGTGGGTCGGCCCAGTCGCGATCGAGCGAAGGCGTCAAAAACAGCTGACCTTCTTCGATGGATGTAATGCCGTGCGCGACCATAATACGCGCCACCAGCCCGGGAATGCCCAGGCCAGCCGAAAGCTCCTTTTCGAGCTCGGGGTTTTGCTGAGCGACCGCCCAGCGATGCGTCGTCTTAAGCGATGACATAGGCGCCCACCCCCGATAGGGGCAGGTCGCCGCGATACCTCTCACGGTTCATAGCGATGAGTCCTCTGTGTATGCCCGCTTCGGCAGGCAGATCTGTTGAACGGATTTATTATACCGTGCAGAGCAGACGTAAATCGCCGCAGCACGCCGCGGTTTCGGTAAACGATGCCGGTAATAGCCCCGAAATATTCGAGCGTTTCGGACGCACGGACGCATGCGAGCGTCTAGCATATCCATTCAAAACGGGTTCACGGGCAAAGGGAGTCACAAGCGCATATGAAGCAATGGGTTGGACTGGGCAAGTTTCTCGCGGGGCACATGCAGGTCATCGTTCCGATTTGCGTGGCACTCGGCGTGCTCTTTCCCCAACAGATTGGCGTACTCAAGCCCATCGTTCCCACCTTGTTTGCCTTTATGACGTTTCAGGGTGCGCTCAGCAACACCTTTCACCAGGTAACCGAGGTGTTCCGCCGTCCGTTGCACCTAGTCTTGGCGCTGCTCGTCTCGGCGGTGCTTATTCCCATCGCGGCGTATGCCATGGGGTCACTCTTCTTTGGCTCCAACCCCAACCTTGTCTGCGGCATTGTGCTCGAATACAGCGTGCCCGTGGCCGTCACCGCTTTTATGTGGATCAGCATGTTCGGCGGCAACGGCCCGCTCGCGCTCACCATCATCCTGACGTCCTCGGTCATCTCACCTGTGACGATTCCGCTTACGCTCAAGCTCCTGCTGGGCGCCACCGTCTCGATCGACGTGCCGAGCATGATGCAGAACATGGCCTTTATGATCGCCATCCCCGCTGTGCTCGGTATTGTCATCAATGAACTCACGCGCGGCTGGGGCCACGAGAAACTCTCTCCCGCGCTCTCGCCCGCCTGCAAGTTCATGATGATGGGCGTCATCGCGTCCAACTCCACCGCTATGAGCGAGTACGTGCTACACATGAACGCGGTGCGCCTGGAAGTCGCCCTCTTTATTTTGGTCTTCGCCATCAGCGGCTTTGTCGTCGGTTTTCTGGTCGCACGTGCGCTGCATCTGCCATATAGCGAGACGACTACCATGTGCTTTACCTGCGGCATGCGCAACATCTCTTCGGGCGCCGTCATCGCCACGCAGTACTTTCCGGGCGAGGTCGTGTTCCCCGTCATGTGCGGCACGCTGTTTCAGCAGGTGTTGGCCTCAATTATCGGACACCTCTTTGAGCGCCTGACCGGCGAGGAGCGCGCCGCCCAGCGCAAGCGGGTCGAGGCTGGCCGCGACGCCATGGCGCGCTAGGCTGTCCGCATTACGTGGGTGTTAGTCTTGCTATACGAGCGTTTCCAGATGCGCACGCAGACGCTCAGCATCGATATCGAGCGTCGTCTCGGCATTGACTTGGGCCAAACGATAGCCGACAAAGTAGGGCGAAACCACCCAACGCGGCAGCGCCTTGGCAATGGTCCGACCGCCCAGGTGATAGAAGAACAAGTTGTACGACTCTGCGCGACCACCGTGGTGCCCGTTTAGGATATAGCGCAGAGCTACCTGGATCGCATCGGCAAAGAGATCCGCCTCGGCTTGGTCTCGTGCGTCATCGCTGGCGGCGATTCCCTGCGGGGCTGAAACGTTGATCTCAAAGAACCCCATGATCGGTTCGGTTGAGATATTGACCAAGATTCTCCCCTGTTGCCAGACATTGATTCCTTCGAAATTGGCGGAAGTCAGCGAAGCATAGCCGTCTTCCTGCTCCAAACCTACAATCTGCATGTGCGGATGAACGAGACTACCGCCCGAGAGCGGACCCTTGTTCTTGTACATGAGAACGCTGCGATACTGCTGTGAATCGATCATCTGCTGCCAGCAACCCAGAGCAAACCGCATCACATGGTGGAGTTCATCCGGCGCATAGGTCACCAGGTCGGCGTCGTGGTCGGACGACTCAATCAATACGGTCTGGCGAGTGGCCCGCAAGGTCTTAAACTTATTCTCGAGCCAGATGCAGTCACCGTCGCGCCGGATGATATTGGCGAGTTCCTCGGTATCGCAAAAGGGGCACGCGGTGCCGGGACGACGGTTGTCGTCGGGCTTACCGTTCGCCTGCTGAACGTCAAATACCAGCGCCACGGGTTATACCTCCAGCGGCACGATCTTGGTGCCATGGAGTTCGGAGACGCCCAGTGCCGCCGCCACGGTATCGCGATTGGCCGTGGAAATGCCGCCACCGGGAAGAATGGTCAGGCGGTCGCCCGCATACTCGACAAGACGCGACAGGTGCTCCAGGTTGTCCTCGATCGGCGTACCGGCAGTACCACCGTGCGTCAGAATGCGCGTGACGCCGCAGTCGGCGAGCGTGTCAATGGCGTCCAGCTGAGCCTCGGGCGAGAGCTGGTCAAACGCCATGTGGAAAGTGATGTCAAGGGACTCGCGCTTGCACTCCTCCGTCGCGCAGCCCGTAGCCATCACGAGGGCGCCGAGGGTGAGCTCGTCGAGCGCCCAGCCGCTGGCACAGAGCTTGCAGCAGCCAAAGACCAAGCCGTCAACGCCCGCACTCACGGCAAGGCCCAGATCCATCTCCATCATACGCAGCTCGTCCTGGTTGTAGTGAAAGTCACCGCCACGCGGGCGAATCATGCACATCACCCGTGCATCGTGCTCGTGAGCATAGTTGGTCGTAGCGCTGATAACGCCGGCCGAAGGCGTAGTGCCACCAACGGCCAAGTTGTCGCACAGCTCAATGCGACCCGCACCGGCCTTGATGGCCACCGGTACCCGCTCAAAGTTCTCGGCGCAAAATTCATATAGCATAGATAGCCCCCGGGAGACATTTCGATTTCCACACGGCATTGTCGCACGTTAAATAGCAACCCGCACGATGGAACAAAACCTTGACAAGGAGTGTCCCAAAGTGCCGGCACATAAGGAACGTCCCCAGGTGCCACCTTGAGCGATGGGTACTCATTTAAGTACGTCCCCAATGAGTACCCGCAGGGGACAGACAGACCGGACTCCCTATACGACAACTGTTGACATCATATACTATGTGTCATATAGTAGGTATTACACAGTATACTACGAAAGGAGGTGTGCGGATGGAGGCACAGATGAAGCGCGGCTTCCTCGAGGCCTGCGTGCTCGCGGCCGTCTCGGGCGAGGAATCCTACGGCTATCAGATCGTGAAGGACGTGCCCGCGAGTATGGGGCTCACGGAATCCACGCTCTATCCGTTGCTCAAGCGCCTGGAGAAGGCGGGCTGCATCACCGCGCGCTCCGCCGAGCACAACGGGCGGCTGCGGAGGTACTACCGCATCACGGACGCCGGGCGCGAGCGTATCGCCGAGTTCCTCGACGAATGGCCATCCGTGCAGGAGATCTACCGTTACGTGGAGGGGGCGCACCATGACGCGCGATGAGTTCTTGAACCGGCTGGGCGAGCTTCTGGCCTGCCTGCCGGCAGATCAGGTAAAGGAAACGCAGGAGTTCTACGCGGAGGCCATCGCCGACCGTATGGAGGACGGCATGACGGAGGCCGAGGCTGTGGCCGCCATGGGCACGCCCGGTGAGGTCGCCGAGGCAACGCTCGACGAACTGCCCGCCGTGCCGCGCGCGATCGCGAGGACCAAGCGCAAGAGCACGGCACTTCTATGGGCGCTCGCCATCGTGGGCTCTCCGGTATGGATTCCGCTGCTGCTCGCGTTCGTCGCCGTTGCCGCTGCAGTCTACATCTGTATTTGGGTTCTTGCGCTCTGCGTGTGGATCGTGGCCGCGGCATTCGGGGGCGCGGGCCTGGTAGGGCTCCTGTTCGCCGTGGACGGCATCATTATCGGGCATGTTCCGTACGTTTTGGCCTCGATGGGAATGGGATTCGCTTCCATCGGTGTGGCGCTCCTCACGGGAGCCGGCGCCTGGACGGCGTCCAAGCAGATCGCGCGCCTCTCTGCCCTTTGGGCGAAGAAAGCCGTTTCGCCCTTCTGGAAAGATCGAGGCAATAAGAGCCGCATGGGCGCTGAAGCGGCGCCGCTCACGGCATAGGAAGGAGTGCAAACATGTCCAGCGTAAAAAGGATTTACCTTGCCGTAGCGGGTGGGCTTGTTGCCACGGGGCTCGTCCTGGCTGCTATCGGATTTGTGGCCTCCGGCTTTAACCTCGCTGTGTTCAACACGCAGATCGACCTGCGCGATGACACCATCATTCTGGGTGGTGTTGAAATAGACGACCCGACAGGGCTTCCACTCATCGAGCAGCTTGCCGAGGTCGGCGAGATCCATATTGGATCTGCAACGACTGGTTCGTCTTCTCCTCGCAAATGATCGAGCTCGTAGCAGCCGTCCCCCCTTCGGGCGCACCACGACGGGCATGAGCACACCGCGCTCGGAGCCTTTTTGCGAGACCTTCCGTCACGCTCTTCCTGCGTGGTGAACCGGTCATCGACCGACGAGAGGCTGATGGGAATCTCTCGACTTCGGGCCAATCCCGCTCACCGATCTGGTCTTCCTTCGTGATGCGCACATAAGCGAGCAGACACCGCGCAGAGCTTCAGCGCGGCCGCACTTCCACGTCTATGACGGAGGTGCCCGGCGGCGTCTTGGCGATCCCCTTGTTTGCAGGCGTTAGCGCGTGGGGATCGCCCACTCGGGGGCCGAGGCCGCCGAGGACGGCGGCGAACCTCGCGGTGTCATTCGACATCGCGAGGTTCCCGGACCATGACCACCTGGCCTCGTACCGCGGCATAGCCCCAAGGGTGAGGAGCTTCGGCACGTCGATCAGGGCGCCCGCACAGCGTCGGCCGGTCCGCCGTCCGGCAGAACGGCGGAAGTCCCTAGCCGCCCAGATATGCCTTGCGAACGTTATCGTCGTGGAGTAGCTCTTGGCCGCTGCCGGTCATGGTGATCTTGCCGGTCTCGAGCACATAGCCGCGTGTGGCGATGGAAAGCGCCATCTGTGCGTTTTGCTCGACCAGGAGCACCGTGGTCCCGGCCTTATGCAGGTCCTCGACGATCTGGAAGATCTGCTCAATCAGAATCGGTGCCAAGCCCATAGAGGGCTCATCGAGCATGAGCAGCTTAGGGTTACTCATAAGAGCGCGGCCCATAACGAGCATCTGCTGCTCGCCGCCCGAAAGGGTACCGGCGACCTGGCGACGGCGTTCCTTCAGGCGCGGGAACTGCTCGTAGACGCGCTCAAGGCCCGGAGCCACCGTTGACTTGGGCTGCGTATAGGCGCCCATTTCCAGGTTCTCCTCGACCGTCATCTGCAAAAAGGCGCGACGACCCTCGGGAACCTGAGCCAGACCCTTACCAACCAGCTTGTCGGCGGGCGTATGGGTAATGTCCTCGCCCATAAACTTGATGGAGCCGGTCTTAGAGCGTAGCAGGCCCGAGACGGTCTTGAGCGTCGTGGACTTACCGGCACCGTTCGCGCCGATCAGAGCCACGATCTCGCCCTCGTTAACGTTAAAGGAGATGTCCTTGATGGCGTGGATGGCGCCGTACCAGACGTTGATGTTGTAGACGGAAAGCATCGGCTCTGCCATTTAGTTCTCCCCCTTATCCTGCTTACCCAGATACGCCTCGATAACGGCGTCGTTGTTCTGGATTTCCTCTGCCGTGCCCTTGGCGATGACCTTACCAAAGTTGAGCACGCAGATGCCCTCGCAGATGTTCATAACGAGCGACATATCATGCTCGATAAGCATGATGGCGATGCCGAAGGTGTCGCGGATCTTAACGATGTTCGCCATGAGCTCCGCGGTCTCGGACGGGTTCATGCCGGCGGCAGGCTCGTCGAGCAACAGCAGCTTGGGGTTGGTGGCAAGCGCGCGGACGATCTCCAGACGACGCTGAGCGCCGTAAGGCAGCGAGCCGGCCTGTTCATTTGCCAGGTGCTCCATGTCAAAAATGGACAGCAGCTCCATGGCACGCTCGTGGGCGGCCTTCTCGTGCTTCCAATACGTCGGCAGGCGCAGCACGCCCTCAAAGCCGGAGTAGCGCTCCTGATTGTGCAGACCGACCTTGACGTTATCCTCCACCGTCATGGTGTTGAACAGGCGAATGTTCTGGAATGTACGGGCAATACCCATGCGGTTGACCTGATAGACCGACTTGCCCGAGGTGTCCTCACCATCGAGCAGGATAGTACCGTGCGTGGGCTGGTACACCTTGGTGAGCAGGTTGAAGACCGTGGTCTTACCGGCACCGTTGGGACCGATCAGACCGGCGATCTCGGTCTTACCGATGGTCAGGCTAAAGTCGTCGACCGCCTTGAGGCCGCCAAATTCAATGCCCAAGTGGATGCACTCGAGCGCCGGGCGCTGGCCCAGGTCGCGGTCGGGAACGATGGCGCCAGAAGGATACGGGACCATCTTGCCCTTGTTGAACTCAAACTTACTGGGCATCGGCTGCCACCTCCTTCTTGGAAGCAAAGCGGTCCTTAATGCGTGCGAAGAACGCCTTGAGCTGCGGGTTGTTGGTAAAGATCATGACCAGAATCAGCACGATGGCGTAGATGAGCATGCGGTAGTCCGAGAACTGACGGAGCAGCTCGGGAAGCACCGTGAGCAACGCCGCCGCGATGACGGAGCCGCGCATATTGCCCAGACCGCCCAGGACCACGAATACCAGGATGAGGATGGACGTGTTGAAGTCGAACTTGGTGGCGGAAAGCTGCGAGAAGTTACCGCCGAAGAGGGCTCCGGCAGCGCCGGCGAGAGCGGCGGAAACCACGAAGGCGATCATGCGGTACTCGGTGACGGAGATGCCCACGGACTCGGCAGCGATCTTGTTGTCGCGCACGGCCATAATGGCACGGCCGGTACGGCTGCGAACCAGGTTGAGCACGATCACGAGTGCGACCATGACCAGGATGGCACCGGCGAGGAAGGTCGAGTACGTCGACACGCCCGATGCGCCCTGCGCGCCCTTGATGATGGCGGTGCCGTCCTCGAGCAGGTGCAGGTCGTCGATCGTGGAGTTACCTGTGATGTTAAAGATCACATGCAGGCCGCGGGAGTCGACGCCCACGATAAGGCAGGTGACGATCTCTTTGATGATCTCGCCAAAGGCCAGCGTCACGATAGCCAGGTAATCGCCGCTCAGGCGAAGGACCGGGATGCCGATCAAGAAGCCCAGAATGGCGGCAGCGATGGCACCGACCACGATGCTGATGATCAGGCGCACCGGATCGGAGGGAACGGCGCTCTCCAGCGCGACGGCGGTGACGATTCCCGTATAGGCACCGACACTCATAAAGCCCGCGTGGCCCAGCGACAAGTCGCCCGCGATGCCGACGACGAGGTTAAGGGAGATGGCCATGACGATATAGGCCGTGATGGGAACCAGCTGACCGGCGATCATGCGCGGAATCATGTGGTTGGACTGCATAAAGAACACGATGGCGAACGCCACAAGGCACATGGCGTACGTAACAAAGTCGTGACGCGTCTGCTTGTCTTTAAGAAACTTCATAACGCTCACCTACACCTTCTCGGGGACGTACTTGCCCAAGAGGCCGGCAGGCTTGACGAGCAGGACGATGATCAAAACACCAAAGACGATGGAGTTGGCAAGGCTCGTGGAAATGTAAGCCTGTGCCATCGCCTCGATGATGCCGATGAGAATGCCACCGACAAAGGCACCGGGGATGGAGCCGATACCGCCGAAGACGGCGGCGTCGAAGGCCTTGATGCCAGGCATGGCGCCCGTGGTGGGCTGCAGGACCGGCGAGTAGGAGCACAGGAGCACACCGGCGATGGCGGCAAGGGCGGAGCCGATGGCAAACGTCATCGAAATGGTGCGGTTGACGTTGATGCCCATGAGCTGAGCGGCGGCCTTGTCCTCGGACACGGCGCGCATGGCCTTGCCCATCTTGGTCTTACCTGTAAAGAACATCAGGCCGGCCATGATAACCAGGCAGGCGACGATGGTGACGAGCGAGACGGCGCTTACGTTAAACTTGGCCAAGAACTCCGGCACCTGGAAGGTGACGAGCGAAGTGAAGTTCTTGGGCGTAGCGCCCCACAGAAGCTGCGCGGCGTTCTGCAGGAAGTAAGACACGCCGATGGCCGTGATCAGAACGGCCAGCGGGCCTGCTTGGCGCAGCGGCTTATAGGCCAGACCCTCAATGAGAACACCGAGAACCGTGCAGACCACACAAGAGAGAACTACAGATGCCCAGCCCGGGAGGCCGAGATACGACGTGGCGCAGAACGAGACATAGGCACCGACCATGATGACATCGCCGTGAGCGAAGTTGAGCATCTTGGCGATACCGTAGACCATGGTGTAGCCCAACGCGATGATGGCGTAGACGCTGCCCATGGACAGGCCGTTGACCAGGTATTGGATAAAGACCGTCATGTTCCACATCCCCCTTTCGAATAGGTTTCCAGTTAATGTATGAAACAGGGACGTTACACTGTCCCTAGATACCAAGCAAGCAGGGAAGGCCAAAACCTCCCCTGCTTGGGATCAAAACCGCTCTATGTAAGGCGGCCAATTAGGCCTGTACGTACTTGCCGTCGGTGATGACGTACGCCGTGGGCTCCTTCTGGACCTGGCCCTTATCGTTCCAGGTGAGCTTGCCGGTCAGACCGTCAACGGTAATCTTGAGCATAGCCTTGGACAGCTTCTCGGCGACCTCGGTCGGATCGGCGTCGACACCAAGACCGGCCTCCTTGACGGCCTCGGCCACCGCGTGCACGCCGTCGTAGGCGTCGGCGGCAAACTGGTCGGGGGTATCGCCGTACTTATCCTTGTAAGCGTTAACGAAGTCGGCGTTCTTCTCGTCGTCGGCGGAGAACGGGGTCATGAGCAGCAGACCCTCAGCAAGAGAGGTATCGAAGCCCTCAACGCCCAGGATGCCGTCCATGCCGTCGCAGCCCATCATCTTGACGTCGTAGCCCATGTCCTTGGCGTTCTTGAGCAGGACGGACGCCGGCGTGTAGTAGATCGGCGCAAAGATCATGGTGGCGCCGGCCTGCTTGGCCTTGGTCAGCTGGTTGGTAAAGCTCGTGGCGGAGTCGTCCTTAAAGGTCTCCTCGTCAACAATCTCGAGCTTGGACTCAGCGGCCTGGGCCTTAAAGGAATCTGCGATGCCCGAAGAATAGGCGTCGCCGGAGTTATAGAACAGCACGAACTTCTCGTCCGCATACTTCTGCGCCAGGAACTTGGCAGCGTTGACACCCTGGTTGGGGTCGGTGAAGCAAACCTGGAAGACGCAATCCTTGCCGTCGGTGACGTCCTCGGAGGACGCGGACGGGGTGATCATGAACGTCTTGGGGTCGTTACCGCACTCGGCG
>CABPXT010000054.1:0-11389 GCA_902461405.1 uncultured Collinsella sp. | reverse complement strand
AGGGGCCATGCGGCATAGCGCCGGGACATGGTCCGGAAAAACGTCCGAGGTCCCCCGCATCCCACTCTGGACGCACAAAACGGGATGAGCTTTCCCATGGTGATCCAAGACCAGAAACATGTTCGATAGCGCGGCCAGGTCAAGAACAACAAGACAAGCGTTACGCCAATTTGGACGAGCGTCTGCTGCAGTTTGAGGCTGCTGGCCCATATGGTAGAGTTAACCACCCATGAATTTCAGCACACTGCGTGCTACCTGTTCTTTTGTCATTTAGGGGAGTGAACTTGTGAATACTTCTGTCGCCAAGAAGGCCGGCCAGGCGGTGCGCCTGCTCATGATGGTGCTCACGGCAGTTCTCATCTTCTTCTTCATCAATGTTATGCTGCTCGTCTCCGATATCCAGGGCACGGCGCGCGTAGTCAACTACGCCGGTCTGGTTCGCGGTACCACGCAGCGAATCGTTAAGCTCGAGGACGCGGGCCAGCCTCAAGATGACCTGCTTAAAGCCGTGGATTCATACATCAACGGTTTGCGTTACGGAAGTGACGACCTCAATCTCGTCCGTCTCGATGACGATGAGTACCAGGCAAAGATGACCGAACTCGCGAGCTATTTTGACGAGCTTCGCGCCGAGATTACCCGCGTGCGCGAAGTCGGCTATGAGAACACCGACATCATCTCCATGAGCGAGGAGTTCTTTGGCATTTGCGACGATGCTACGCGACTCGCGGAGGACTACTCTCAGGAGAAGGCGTCGGCGCTCAACTATCTCGAGGGCTTGGTGATCATCGACATCGTGGGCTTGGTGGCGACCTTTGCGGTCGAACTCGTTCGCGCGGTGCGCACCGCCGCGCTCAATCGCGAACTGCAGAGCAAAGTCTATCTCGACGAAGCCACGGGGCTGCCCAACAAGAACAAGTGCGAGGAGATCTTGGGGCAGGAGCAGCCTGTCTCCGCGGAGGAGCCCGTTGCGGTGTGCGTCTTCGACCTTAACAATCTGCATATGGTCAATAACAACTTCGGCCATGAGAAGGGCGATGAATACATTCGCTCTTTTGCCCAACAACTGGGAAGTGTGGCGTCGGAGACGTGCTTTGTGGGTCGCGACGGCGGCGATGAGTTTATCGCGGTGCTGCGGGATGCCGACCGAGCCGCTGTGGAATCTTGTCTCGCTCGGATTCGCGCGAACGTGAACGAGTATTCCGAAGTCCACCCCGATATGCCCATCAGCTACGCGGTGGGCTATGCGCTTTCCAGCGATTTTGACGAGCCGCCTACCATGCGCGAACTCTTTTCCCAGGCCGACAAGAACATGTACATCGACAAGAACCGCGTAAAGACAGCCGAGGCAGCCGGGCCGCAACGCGAGGACCGCTAAACCCGTAGCAAAGGGTAGCTAATTTGGGACGGGACTCTTTTGGCTACTTGAGGAGTTGGGCCATGGCGTTGACGAATTTTTGGACTTGGAGGGTGGGCTCGAGCGGGTAGTGCAGAAAGACCGGCACCTCTCGCCCGCACAGGAACGGCACGCCCACAAAGGCCGGGTGCACCCCCGACCATGCGCCGCAGGTGAGCACCGCGTCGCCCTTTTCCTCTGCCTCGTTAAAGAGCGCAAAGTCAAAGCTGTCCACGTCGATCACGTCAACGCCGCCGTCGGCCAGAAGGTCGATGCGCAGACTGTCCATTGCGTCGTTGCCGTGGCGGAGCACGCGCAGACGCATACCCTCCAAGTCGGCGACCGTAATGCGATTCTTGCGCACCAGCGGGCTCGTGCGCGGCAGGTCGATATAAAACGGCACGTTGACAATGCGGAGCTTTTGGCAGGCGTCACCCCAGCGCGGGGTCGAAAAACTCGACTGCACCACATCGACCTCACGACCGAGGCTGCGCATGACGGTCTCGCGCTCGTCATAGAGGTCGCTTACCGGCACGATCTCAAATCGCAGCGACGGTTCCAGCTCGTGTACGCCCGACCACATCGACAGCGTTTGGCGCCCCGGGCACATCATCGACACACCCAGACGCACAGCACCGCCATCGCCCGCCGCGCGTCGGGCGCGGCGCAGCGCGTCCTCGGACTGCCGCATGATCGAGCGCGCGTCGTCCACCAGCAGAGCGCCCGCCGGCGTCACCTTAACACCCGAATGCGAGCGCTCGAACAACGTGATGCCAAACTCGGCCTCGAAACCCGACACCTGTTTGACGAGCGCCGGGGTCGACACGCGCAATTTTGCCGCCGCACGTGAGAAGCTTCCCAGCTCCGCGGCGGCCGATATGGCCTCGAGTCGTCGATCGTACACGTCAATCTCCCGTTTTCGCGCCTGTGAACGCATGGCGCCACAGGGGGTCTTTTTGGCAGGTCACACACTCAATTAAAGGCGCATTGTCTTGCGAGCTATAAACCATTGGTTAACGCCATTCTAACAAATATGCAATTCACCTGCGCAAATGTAAAGCATACGATAACCAGCGAAAACCACGTGGGTCGATTAATGGGAGCGACCCACCGGGAAGCACAAGAAGGGAAGTTCCTATGAGCAATTGGCTTAAGCTCGAGGGCGATGTCTGCGCCGTGACTGGCGCGCTCGGCGGTATGGGCGTCGAGATTTGCCGCGAGTTCGCCCGCAACGGCGCCAACGTCGTCCTGCTCGATCTGGACGAGGAAAAGGTCAAGGCCGCAGCCGCCGACCTCGCCGCCGAGTTTGGCATCCACGCCGAGGGCTACAAGATGAACGCCACCGACGAGGCCGAGGTTCAGGCCGCCGTCGACGCCACCATCGCCGACTTCGGCCGTGTCGACGTCCTCGTCAACACCGCCGGCATCCTGCGCTTCGCCGCCATGGAGGACCTGCCGCTGAGCGACTGGGAGCAGGTGCTCAACGTCAACCTCACCGGCTACTTCATCACCTCGCAGCGCTTTGGTCGCGAGATGATCAAGGCCGGCCAGGGCCGCCTAGTTCACATCTCGACCGTCGCCAGCCACTCCCCCGAGACGTTCTCGGGCGTGTACAGCTCCACCAAGGCGGGCGTCAACATGATGTCCAAGATGCTGGCTGCCGAGTGGGGCCCCTACGGCGTGCGCTCCAACTGCGTCGAGCCCTGCTTCGTTAAGACCCCGATGTCGGCCAATTTCTACGCCGACCCCGAGGTCGAAAAGAGCCGCAGCCGCCTCATCGCCACGCGCCGCATCGGCGAGGTCAGCGATATCGCCAACGCCGTCATGTTCCTGGCGTCCAAGCGCTCGGACTTTACCACCGGCGACGCCATCAAGGTCGATGGCGGCTTCTCCAACATGATGGGCGACCTCACCGCCAAGCCCGGCGGCCGTCGCGCCTATGCCGACAACTACCTTAAGAACAAGGGTGTCGAGCTCTGGTCCGATGAGTCCGGCGTCGCCAAGCCGACTGACCAGTAAACCAACCTGACAGGGAGGCCCGCGGACACGCCCGCTCCTCCCCCGTATCGATTAGAAAGAGTCCAATGGCTTCCACCAACTCCAACAAGGGTCGCGCCGTCGTGCTTTCCGCCGCGTGCGTCACCATGTTCTTCATCAGCTCCATCGCGCTGTATTCCGTCGTGAGCAAGAACCTACTCGCCGTCTACCCCGAGTGGTCCAGCGCTCTTACCTGGGCCTTCCCGGTCTTTCAGACCATCATGGCCGTGACGGGCATCTTCGCCGGCCGCATCTCCGATAAGATCGGCCCGCGCAACGTCGTGATCGCCGCCGCCGTGTGCTACGGCCTGGGCTGGTTCATGTCCGGCACCGTCACCGAGCCGTGGCAGTTCTACCTGTGGTTCTCGCTCGTCGCCGCCATCGGCAACGGCCTGGGCTACAACCCCGCGCTCACCACCGGTCAAAAGTGGTTCATCGACAAAAAGGGCCTTGCCTCCGGCATCACCCTGGCCGCTTCGACCGCCGGCCCCGCCGTGCTGTCCCCGGTGCTCGCCTCGTTGCTCATCCCGAGCCTGGGCATCTTTGGCGCCCTTAAGGCGCTCGGCGTCATCTTCTTTGTGACGATTGCTGCCTCCGCCCTGTTCCTGAAGGCCCCCGAGGCCGGTTGGCTGCCCGAGGGCTTCGAGGCCCCCAAGGGCGGCGCGCACGCCGGCACCTTCGGCGACCTCACCCCGGGCGAGATGGTCAAGACCCCGCGCTTCTGGGTCCTCATCGTCACCTTCGCCTTTGCCGCCACCGCGGGCACCCTGCTCGTGGGCAAGGTTGCCTCCATCGCCGCCGTCCAGCTCTTCGCCGACCCCACGAGCGCCGCGGCCGTCGCCCTCGGCGGTGTGGTGGTCTCCATCAACACCTGCGCCAACTTGGTTGGCCGCCTGTCCTTTGGCCAGATCATCGACAAGCTCGGCGCCTATAAGTCGCTGCTCATCAGCCTTGTCGTCACTATCGTCGCACTCGTCATCATGTCGATGAGCTTTACGCAGAGCATGTTCTTTGTGGCGCTCGCCCTGCTCGGCTTTAGCTTTGGCGCCCTGCTCGTCATCTACCCGCCGCTCACCGGTGGCGCCTTTGGCACCAGCAACATCGGCGTCAACTACGGCATCATGTTTTTAGGCTATGCCGCTTCCACCTGGATCAGCCAGCCCATCACCGCCGTGCTGTATCACGCCGAGGCCGGCAGCGCCGCCTACCAGCAGTCCTTCTACGGCGCCATCGTGATCGCCGCCATCGCCGTCGTGCTCACCGTCTACATGATGGTCTCCGACAGCAAGAAGAAGTCCGCCTAGTTTTACCGATGCGACAAAGGGACAGCCCCTTTGTCGCATTCCACCGGTCACCAGTATTAAGGAGTCGAAATGTCTGAGCTCAACCCCGTCCGCATTGCCGTTATCGGCGCCGGCGCCATGGGCCGCAACCACATCCGCTTTGTCACCGAGGAGCCCGAGGCCGAGCTCGTCGCCATCGCCGACGCCTTTGAGGGCGCCCGCGCCACGGCCGAGGCCGCCGGCGTGCCGTTTTACACCGATCCCGCCCAGATGATGGACGAGGTCAAGCCCGAGGCCGTCATTATCGCCACCCCCAACGACCTGCACCTGGGCGTTGCCCGCGAGGCCGTAAAGCGCAACATCGTTCCGCTGGTCGAAAAGCCGATCTCCAACGACCTGGAGGATGCCCAGGCTTTCGCTGCCGAGGCCGAGACCGCCGGCGTGCCCGTGCTCGTGGGCCAGCACCGTCGCCACAACCCCTTCGTCAACAAGGCCAAGGAGATCATCGAGTCCGGCGAGCTGGGCAAGCTCACCGTGTCGAGCTTCCACTACATGATCTATAAGAACGACGAGTATTTCGATGTCGAGTGGCGCCGCAAGAAGGGTGCCGGCCCGATCCTGGTCAACCTGGTGCACGACGTCGACCTGCTCCGCTACCTGCTGGGCGAGCCCGTTGCCGTCCAGGGTATGCAGTCCAGCGCCGCCCGCGGTTTTGAGACCGAGGACTCCGCCGTGGTCAACGTCCGTTTTGCCGATGGCGCGCTCGCAAGCATGACCATCTCCGACGCCACCGCCAGCCCCTGGAACTGGGAGGCAACCGCTCGCGAGGATCCGCAGTACCGCCCCTTCGACGCCGACGCCTACTTTATCGGCGGCACTAAGGGCGCCCTGTCGCTGCCCCGCCTGCACCAGTTCTCCTACGACGGCGCCTCTAACTGGCACAAGCCGCTGCAGATGGAGATTCCGGCCGTCGACCCGGCACTGCCGCACAAGATGCAGCTCAAGCACTTTGTGAAGGTTGTCCGCCGCGAGGTCGAGCCCGTCGTGACCCCCGCCGATAACGTCAAGACGCTCACGCTTCTCAACGCCATCAAGGAGGCCGCCGAGACCGGCCAGATCGTCGAGCTGTAATACTTTAGGGCGGGTCGCGGCAAACTCCTATGCCGAACCCCTCGGCCCGCCACCAACAAGCCCCTCTTCTTTGCCCCACGAGCAGCCTCCTGCCCGTGGGGCTTTTTGACTACATTGGTAATGATTTTTCTGGGACGGGGGCTATTTTGTGCCTCAGCTTGGTTCGTTCGCCACGAAATGGGCCTATCTACTACGTTTAACCGACCACCCTCAACCATGCCGAATTTCGCGAAATAAAAACCGCAGGTAACCGGCTTGTCGATTTTCGGAAAACCCAGGTACGGTCGACCCATGCGGTTCAAACGTAGTAGACGGGTCGTTTTCGTGGCGCGGCTCCAAAACAGTCTTTTGGGACGGGTGGTATCCTTGGTAGCCCTGTGCTGCAAACGCACCTTAAACGCAAGGAGTCCCATGGATCTTATCGCCCAGCTTGCCCGCGAGCTCAACCTTAAGGCCGCCAACATCGAGGCGGCCGTCAAGCTCATCGACGAGGGCAACACCATCCCCTTTATCTCGCGCTACCGCAAGGAAGCAACGGGCGGCATGGACGACGTCGCCCTGCGCGCACTCGACGAGCGCCTGTCTTACCTGCGCAATCTTGAGCAGCGCAAAGAGGACGTCATTCTGCTCATCGACGCCCAGGGCAAACTTACGCCAGAGCTTGAGCAGCAGATTCGCGAAGCCACGCAGATCCAACGTGTTGAGGACCTCTACAAGCCCTACCGCAAAAAGCGCATGACCCGCGCACAGAAGGCCCGCGAGGCAGGCCTGGAGCCGCTTGCCAACATGATCATCATGCAGGCCTCGGCCAAGGGCAGCGCGCTCGACACCGCCGCGGCATACGTCAACGAGGAGGCCGGCTTCGACACACCCGAGAAGGCACTTGCCGGCCCCGCCGACATCGTGGCCGAGACGGTGGCCGAAGACCCCGAGAACGTCGCCGACCTGCGCGCCTTTACGCAAAACACCGCCGATATCATTGTCGAGGCTACCGATCCCACGGAGAAGACTCCCTACGAGCCCTACTACAACTTTGACGAGCCGCTGCGCCGTATACCCAACCACCGTGTGTTGGCTATCGACCGCGGTGAGCGCGAGGGCAAGCTCCGCGTGCGCGTGAACGTCGACGGCGCTGCCGCCACGGCATGCCTCGGCAGCCGGTGGGCCCGAAGCCAGGGCGGCGGTCGAGCAGCCGTTGGCCCCGACGCCAGGGCGTCTTCGCGCCCGTCTTTGACGCCGCCATCGCCGACGGTTACAAGCGCCTCATGGCCCCCTCGCTGGAGCGCGAGGCCCGCGCCAAGCTCACCGTTCGCGCCCAGACCGAGGCCATCAACGTCTTTGCCAAGAATCTCGAGGGCTTGCTCTCGGCGCGCCCCGTGCGCGGCGCCCGCGTGCTCGCGCTCGATCCGGGCTACCGCACCGGCTGCAAGGTCGCCGTCATGGACGAGACCGGCAAGCTGCTCGACCACGGCGTGGTCTACCCCACCAAGCCGCGCCACGACGTCGCCGGCACCAAGCGCGAGCTCGCCCGCCTCGTCAAGAAGGACGGCGTCAACACCATCGTCATCGGCAACGGCACCGCCAGCCGCGAGACCGAGGAAGTCGTCTCGGAGTTCATTGCCGAGCAGGCGCCCAGCCTTCGCTACACCATCGTTAACGAAGCCGGCGCGTCGGTGTACTCGGCTTCCGAACTCGCCAGCCAGGAGTATCCCGACTTGGACGTCACCGTGCGTGGCGCCATGAGCCTGGGCCGCCGCCTGCAAGACCCGCTGGCAGAGCTCGTCAAGATCCCGCCCCAGTCCATCGGCGTTGGCCAGTACCAGCACGACCTTGACCAGGCCGAGCTTTCGCGCACGTTGGGCCATGTGGTGGAGGACGTCGTCAACCGCGTGGGCGTCGACGTCAACACCGCAAGCGCGAGCCTGCTGGGATATGTATCGGGCATCACGCCGAGCGTGGCCAAAAACATCGTGGCCTACCGCGAGGAAAACGGCGCCTTTACCGATCGCCGCCAGCTCAAGAAGGTCCCCAAGCTGGGACCCAAGGCATACCTCAACGCCGCGGGTTTCCTGCGCATCAGCGGCGGCAAGAACCCGCTCGACGCGACAAGCGTCCACCCCGAGAGCTACGAGGTGGCCGCGGCCGTCCTGGAGCGCGCCGGCGTTAAATCAAGCGAGCTCAGCCGCGGCGGCGTGCCCGACATCGAGCGCCGCCTAGGCAGCATCTCGGCGCTGGCAAGCGACCTGGACTGCGGCACCCTCACGCTCATCGACATTGTCAACGAGCTCAAGAAGCCCGGTCGCGACCCGCGCGACGACGCGCCCGAGGTGGTCTTTAGCCGCTCAGCGCTTTCCATCGACGACCTGGAGCCCGGCATGGAGCTCAAGGGCACGGTGCGCAACGTTGTGGACTTTGGTGCCTTCGTCGACGTGGGCGTGCACCAGGACGGCCTCGTGCACATCTCCAAACTGGCCAACCGCTTTGTCAAGCACCCGAGCGACGTGGTGCGCGTCGGTGACACGGTCAAGGTGTGGGTCGAAAAGGTCGATCGCGACCGCAAAAAGATCTCGCTCACCATGGTGCAAGGCAAGTAAACCGCCAAAGCAAAGGTACCCCCTGTAGCGATGTGCAAAATCGCGAGTATTCTGCAAATTCCACCGTTCCGAACGCCCCACAGAGACAATAACGTCAAAAACAGCCCCCGTTTTAGCGACATTAGAGCCAGAACGGGGGCTGTTCCGTGCTTCACCCAACTGGTAAAAGCCTTTACCTTGCTGAATACTCTCAATTTTGCACGGCGCAGGCAGGGGTACCTTTGCCCACGGCAGGATATGGAAGCCTATCGCCAACCTACCGGCAAGCTCGTGCCGGCAGCCCCGGCCTTCCCTTTCCCTAGCGCGACCCTCGCAAAGCGCGTGAGCGATAGGGAAAGGGAAGGCCGGGGCGAACAGCCCATGGCGCAGCCAGTGTTCGCCCTACGGCAGAATATGGAAGCCCAAAGCGGCGATATCCTTGGCAAAGCCGCGGACGGTGTCGAGCGAGACCTCGTACGGGTCGCGACCGATGTTCTTCCGCTTGGCCAGGATGCTGTTGGGCACCGTAATGATCTGGCAACCGCAGGCCTCGGCCTGGTAAATGTTGATGAGCTCGCGCGTGGACGCCCACAGGACCTCACAGTTGGGCTTGGCGGCGGCCTTCTTAACCGACTCCGTCATAAACGGAATGGGGTCGACGCCGGTGTCGGCGATGCGGCCGGCAAAGAGCGAGATGATGGACGGCGTCTCGGCGTCAACGGCCTCGACCATCTCATCGACCTGCGTAGGCGTAAAGATGGTGGTGACGTTGACCTTGATGCCGTCGGCGGAAAGCTTGCGGACCAGCTCGGCGGTGGACTCGCCCTTGGTGGTCACGCACGGAATCTTGACGTAGACGTTCTCGGCCCAGGTAGCGATCTCACGGGCCTCGACCTCCATGGTCTCGACGTCGTCGGCAAAGACCTCAAACGACACGGACACATCGGTGATGTGGGCCAGGACCTCCTTGGCAAACGCGCGGTAATCCGTCACGCCGCCCTTCTTCATAAGGGACGGGTTGGTCGTGAAACCCTGAACGTTGCCGTTCTCGTACATGTCTAGCATGCCCTCGAGGTTTGCACCGTCAGCGAACACCTTGATTGCCATCTGCCTGATTCCTTTCGCTTGCACATGGGCGTTAAACTGCTAAACACTTTACCTACGTTTATCAAGGCGTGAGCTGCGGTTTTTTATCTTCTCGGCGAACGGTATAAACACCTCAGTGTTTGGATTGATAAATCGGTTGAGCATGCAAAAGCAAAGAGTCGCAATTTGAGCAAACGTCAGAACGCGGGATTCATTAGATGAGGCCGAAATGCTGCATGGCAGTGACGGTGCCGTCGTGTGCGACATCGTCGGTCACGTAGTCGGCGAGCGCCTTGACCTCGGGCATGGCGTTGCCCATGGCGACGGCCGTCTCGACGGCAGCGAGCATGCCCAGGTCGTTACCCGAATCACCAAAGCCAAAGGTGTGCGCATTTCCCTCGCGGCCCAGATACGCCAGTGCTCGCGCCACGCCCACGCCCTTGTCAATGCCCTTGGGGCTCAGCTCGCGATTCTGACCACCGGTATTGCACAGCTCAAACTCGCAATCGATAAAGCCGTCATCGTTGGCAACGCGAGCCAGGTAGCTCGCGACGATGCACACCTTGCCCACGCGCAGACGGCCGTCGACGCGCATTTCCTCGGTGCTGTGCACCACAGAAGTGCCGATCAGAGACGACTGCTCAACACCCGCGGGTTCCAGGGCAAAAGTAGCCACGTTGGTCTCGAAAAAGGCCTCAATCCCCGCCGCGGCCATACGGCGCGCAAGCTCCTCGATAACGTCCTCGTCAAAGCAGTCCTCATGCACCACGCGGCCCTCGACCTCGAGCGTCGCTCCCGCCATGGCAACGACACCCGCCGGGTTCAGCGCGCGCAGGCCATCGGCAATCAGCCACAAGGGACGACCCGTGCAGATAAATGCCTTGTGCCCTGCGTCGCGCAGGCGATGAAACGCCTCGACGACCGCCCGCGAGGGGCGAACCGCCGAAAAGTCCTTGTCGGTCATGTTGTCGGGATCGAACGACGTCAGCGTGCCGTCCACGTCAAAAAAGAGCACGGCGGAATCGGGGCACGCATCAATCATATGGGTTCCTTTCGGGGGCGAGAGTAAACGAAGCATCCATCATATAATGGAGCGACGCAACCAGAGAGGTCACCCATGGAATTTTACGCAAGCTGCCCCGAGGGCTTTGAGTCCGCACTCGCCGATGAGCTTAAACGCCTCGGGCTTTCGCATGTTCGCCGGCTGAAGGGCCGCGCTACATTTGAGGGCGAGCTCGAAGAAGGCTACCGCGCCTGTCTGTGGTCGCGCCTGGCGAGCCGTGTGTTCGTGGTACTCGGGCGCTTTGAGGCGCAGGATGCCGATGAACTGTACGACAGCGTTTACGACATCGCCTGGGAGACCATCATCCGCCCCGGCGCCACCATCGCCATCACCGCCCGCGGCGTGACCGAGCAGCTGCGCAACACGCGCTTCTCGGCCCTGCGCGCCAAGGACGCATTGTGCGACCGCTTGGCCGAAACCACGGGCCGTCGCGCCGATGTCGACGCCGCCGATCCCGATGTTCACCTGCTGCTTTCGCTGCGTCAGCGCCGCGCGAGCATCAGCCTGGACCTTTCGGGCGACCCGCTGTTCAAACGTCTGCCGCCCGCAGCGACCCGCGCCGGCGAGGGCGCGCACGTGTTGCGCCCCGACTACGCCGCCCTGGTGCTGGCGCAGGTCGGCTGGACCGCACTGTGCGAGCACGAGTTGACGGCCGACGATTACGAGAACGAAGCCCTTCCCACGCTGATCGATGCCTCGTGCGCCGGCGGCGGCCTGTTGCTGGAAGCCGTGAACATTCTGACCGACCGCGCCCCGGGCGCCGCACGCGAGCGCTGGGGCTTTGAGGGCTGGCAGCTGCACGACGCCGCCCTGTGGGAGC
>CABPXT010000053.1:0-11782 GCA_902461405.1 uncultured Collinsella sp. | reverse complement strand
GTACCGCCTCGCGGTGACATCGTTTTTATGTCAACCTTGGTCTAACAGAGCCAAATCTTTTTCATGCATTTGAATAGAGCGGGCAACTCCCTTGGGGCCGTCTGTGTGGCGAGTGCCTGGCGCATGGCATTGCGTCCCGCTTTCATGTCCGCGCGGGCGTCTATCCTTACGGCAATGTAGCCGCCTATGTAGCAAGCGGCAGGCAACGGAGAAAGGCCCTAACCGTGTCAGCTGAAAAGACGCCGGGTATCTCGGCTATCGATACGACGAACTTTGCGCGCCAGATTGTGCTGGACTTTGAGTTTGCGCCGGTGCCAAAGCAGCGCCAGCGACGTGGACTTCGCAATGAGATTATCGAGGTCGGCGCCGTCAAGCTCGATTACCACGGCAACGTTATGGGCGAGTTCTCGCAGTTTGTGCAGACGGAATTTACCGAAGGTGTTGCATTCCCCGTCCGCGAGCTCACAGGGATATCGGCCGTGGACACCGCGATGGCCGATCCGCTCTGTGTGGTGATCAAAAGGCTCAGCGATTGGATTGGTCGCTACTCCGCCCAGGTGGTTTGCTGGAGCGGGACGGACCGTCGACAGCTTTTGACCGAGTGCCAGGCAAAGCACATCGACCTTTCCGCATTTCCTACGGACTGGGCCGACCTGCAGGCGTTTTACACTTCGATTATGGACGTGGGCAGCCACGGGCGCGTCTCGTTGGGCGACGCGGCAACGTGGTTTGGCATCGAGTTTGACGAGTCGACGGGCCACGCCCACAGCGCCCTTGCCGATGCGCGCGTAACCGCCAAGTTGCTCAAGCAGATGATGGAGGGGGACTATCACGTGAGTCCGCACGCCCAGGAGATCAGCCTGCGGTGGGGGATGGGCGAGCGACCCCAGACGCGCCTTTCCAAGAAGTGCCCCGAGCTGGGCGACCTGCTGCTAAAGCTGAAGGCGGAGGGGAGGTAGGCCTTTTGAGAACGCCATTCGGTTTGGCATGGCGGGGCTGTAAGCGCGACTCCGCCCTGCTGTTTGAATCGAAGCGTCAATCAGTATGACGAGCTGTCTGGTCTGTCTGCCTACACCCTCGCGATTCCGCGCGCCGCGCTCAGCAGCTCGTATTCCCTCTGGCTCCATTGGTGCAGCTCGGCCGCGTCGACGGCATCGCGACACAGATCCAGGAATACCTTGGCGCTCTCGCAGAAGCACTCGCGAGCAAAGTCACCCGAGCCGTCCGCGATGCACTCGCCGTCGGCAAACAGCTTCCAACTCGACGGCTCGCGCGAGTCGTCTCCAAGCAGCTTGATCTTCAACACATGTGGATTGCCAGCAGCACAGAGCTCTTCCTCGAGCTTCTGAACCGTAAAGCGCATCTGGTGGGAGAGGCTGTTCTTGACCATGGCCGAGGCATAGCCTCTCGGCTCGTCCAGAAGATGTATTTGTTTTGGCTTGGCTGCCAGGTTGTGGAAGTTGCGCTCGCTGCGCACAGAGAAATTGTCCATACGGACTCCTTTCATCGATGTTGGCAGGGCCACCGTGCCTCTTGGCCGGTTGGCGTCGGGATCGTGGAGCCAACTCTCTACCCCGACTCTGGATAAAACGCGCCCGCTCCTTGCGGGCAAGATGGAGTCTATCAGCGCGCGCGGACACGAATCAAGCACCGCGTGCAAAATGACGCACGGGCGGTGTCGTATTTACAGGCAATTATTCGGCCTAAATTCGGAAAAGTGCCAAAATCAACTGTTCAAAATTACGGAAAAGTGTCGAAATCGGCACCTCAAAAGTATGGAAAAGTGTCGAATCCGACGGTCTCAACATCCGGAAAAGTGTAACCGGATGACAAAACGGCACGTAGAAGCTGGTGTTGTATGCGGACGCTTCAGCAGCCCCCAGCCCTCGCTACTCGTCTCCGTCGTTGGGGTCGCCTTTGAGGGTGTTGATGTCCAGGTGTTGGTTGTCGTCCTCTTTTTGCTGCGTTGCCGATTCGGACGCGGTGGGGCCGCGGAATAGCTGGAATCCCTCAAACGCGATTATGCCGAGCAGAGCGATGATGATGACGATAAAGACAACCTTTGCCGCCTGCGAAAACTCCGAAAAGCGCGGCGGTTCTTCTTCGGTGCGGTAATCGGCAGCGCGCTTATCGTCGGCGCCATGGGTATACGACGATGCCGAGGCTGCCTTTACGCTCGCTTGGTTGTAATCGGGAGCGGGCGCTGCGGCAAACGGGTCGCGAGAATAGCCGCTTGACGTTTGGCCTTAATCCTCGGTTCCGATGCGGCTGGCGCGAGCCTGTTCGCTCGGGCGGTTGGCGTACGCTGCGGTGTTGTCGTATGCGGAGTCGCGTTCCTCGACAGCTGCAAACAGGGGGTTGACCGGAATGTTGAGCGCAGGCATGCCACCCGAGGTCTCGTCCAGATCTGCCGCCGCCCAGGAATCAAAGGCAAACTGGCGGTTGGAAAGATCATCCAGATCCATGACAGGCGGCTCGAGCTCGGGCTCGGGAGCCATGTATGCCGACTGCTGCGGGGCAGCGTAGTGAATCGTGTTGTCTGCCGTGGGGCGCTGTGCCGCTGCAGCGAGAAACGCCGCCGTCTCGGACGGATCGCTAGCAGGACGGGGTGCAGGGGCGGCTTTACGCGTCGCCTGCACGATGGGACGGGTGGCAAAGTCGTCCGCGGGCACAGATGCCGGCGCGGGCGTGGCGGAAGGTGCGTGCTTTGCACTTGTTGGGCGAACCCCGCCGCCCATGAGCTCCTCGGCGGTCCAGGGGCGGTCGCTCATCACGTCGTCGAGGCTCAGCGCAAAAAGGCCCTCTTCGCCCTCGTCAAACGCGTGTTTCGCATGCCTGGCGCCAGAAGCGGTGCCTCCGCGGCCGTTGCGTGATGCGTTGCTCGACCCCATCTTGTCCCATCCTTTCGAAATGCTCACATTCATCGATTATATGGAACTTGCCTTGCGGCCGAGTCTCGGATTCGTGCATTCCAGAACTCGCGCCCAAAAGGGGAGGGGCGCAGGCGCGCTGACTATTTGTCGCCGGCGGCAGCCTTTGCCTCGTTGAGGTAGCTATAGAAGCTGTACTTGGAGATGCCAAAGAACTCGCAGGCGCGTTCGCTCGACTTGGAGATGAGGAAGGCGCCGCGACGGTCGAGGTAGCCAATGGCGCGGATACGCTCGTCTTTGGTCATGAGCGCCGCGGGCTTGCCCACAAACTGTTCGCACTCGCGCAGCAGGTCTTCGAGCAGGTCGCCGATGTTTTTGGTAATGGGCTCGGGCTCGGTGTAGTCCGTGCCGCCGGTGCCGGTAAAGGCATCGAGCGAGCGCTCAAAAGCCTTCATGAGCGTAATGTCAAAGTTGATGCCCAAAATGCCGACGGGTTTGCCCTCATCGTTGCGGATAAAGATGGTCGAGGACTTGAGCAGCTTGCCATCGGTGGTTTTGGTGAGGTATGGCTCGCGGTCGTGCACGTCGGTGGTGCCCTCGTGCATGGACTCAAGCACAATATGGCTGGGGCCGTCACCCAGTTTGCGCCCGCTGACGTGGCCGTTTTCGATCACTACGATGGAGTGGTCCACGTCATCGGTCTCCAGGTCGTGGACGACGATTTCGCAGTTGGGGCCAAATTGGAGCGCCAGGCCGTGTGCAAGGCGCTTGTAGAACTCAATCTGTGCGGGGGTCATGGGTGCCTTCCTAAAAATTAGTTTGGGCTCACTGTGCCATAAACCCCACTTGTTCGCAAATAACGAAAGCATCGCTGCGTTATGTGACCGTTCGGCGGCGAAAAGGTACCGATTACGGCAACAAACAATTTGTTAGGTTTTCCAATCAAAAAGTGTGATAGAACAGTGCTAACAAACTTTTTGTTTGGCATCCACATAAAAGTTCAGTCGCATGAATGGGAATGGGCTGAAACGCGTATGCGGGGGCCGGCAAGAGAGGACTTAAGGAGTTCACCGTATGGCCGATAAGATCCAGTGGGCGGGCAACACGATGCCCAAGAGCGATGACAAGCACTTGGGAATCATGAGCCTCGACCACGTGAAGAAGGCCCGTGCCTTCCACCAGTCGTTCCCCCAGTACACCGTCACTCCGCTTGCCCGCCTGGACGGCCAGGCCGCGCGCCTGGGCCTGTCCAACCTGTGCGTTAAGGACGAGAGCTATCGCTTTGGCCTCAACGCCTTTAAGGTTCTGGGCGGTTCGTTTGCCATGGCCAACTACATTGCCGACGAGACCGGCAAGGACGTTGCCGAGTGCACCTTCGACTACCTGACTTCCGATCAGCTTGCCAAGGACTTTGGCCAAGCTACCTTCTTTACCGCCACCGACGGCAACCATGGCCGCGGCGTGGCATGGGCCGCCAACAAGCTGGGCCAGAAGGCCGTCGTACACATGCCCAAGGGTTCCACCAAGCCCCGCTTCGATAACATCGCCGCCGAGGGCGCCACGGTGACCATCGAAGAGGTCAACTACGACGAGTGCGTGCGCATGGCCGCCGCCGAGGCCGATGCCTGCGAGCGCGGCGTCATCGTTCAGGACACCGCCTGGGAGGGCTACGAGAAGATCCCGTCCTGGATCATGGAGGGCTACGGCACCATGGCTTCCGAGGCTGCCGAGCAGCTGCGCGAGATGGCCATCAACCGCCCGACGCACGTCTTTGTCCAGGCTGGTGTGGGCTCGCTCGCCGGCGCCGTGGTGGGCTACTTCACCAACCTGTATCCCGATAACCCGCCCACCTTCGTCGTGGTCGAGTGCGCTCCTGCCGCCTGCCTGTACAAGGGCGCTGCCGCCGGCGACGGCGACCCGCGCATCGTGGACGGCGACATGCCCTCCATCATGGCGGGCCTGTGCTGCGGCGAGCCCAACATTCTGGGCTGGGATATCCTGCGCAACCACACCACTGCCTTCGTGTCCTGCCCCGACTGGGTCACCGCTCGCGGCATGCGCACCCTGGGCGCTCCCGAGAAGGGCGACCCGCGCGTCATCTCCGGCGAGTCCGGCGCAGTGACCACCGGCCTGGTCGAGACCCTCATGCTCGATCCCGAGTACGCCGAGCTCAAGGAGCTCATCGGCCTGGACAAGACGAGCTCCGTGCTCTGTTTCTCCACGGAAGGTGACACGGACCCCGACCAGTATCGCCGCATCGTCTGGGAAGGCGAATACCCCACTTGCTAATACTGGGCGGAGTAAATAGGTATCGCTCCGCCACCTCACAGGTAGATCCCTTCGTATGAAAGGTTATGAACAATGGCTAAAGAACTCGATTTCGACGCTATCAAGGCTGCTGCTGAGTCCCATCGTGCTGATATGACGCGTTTTCTTCGCGCTATGATCTCCCATCCCTCTGAGTCTTGCGAGGAGGGCGAGGTTGTCGCCTGCATCAAGGCCGAGATGGAGAGCCTTGGCTATGACGAGGTCAAGGTCGACGGCTTGGGCAACGTCATGGGCTTTATGGGCGAGGGCGACAAGATCATCGCCATCGACTCTCACATCGACACCGTCGGCATCGGCAACATCGAGAACTGGGATGCCGATCCCTATGAGGGCTACGAGACCGACGAGATCATCTACGGCCGCGGCGGCTCCGACCAGGAGGGTGGCATGGCTTCTGCTACCTACGCTGCCAAGATGATGAAGGACATGGGCCTCATCCCCGAGGGCTACAAGATCATGGTCGTCGGCACCGTCCAGGAAGAGGACTGCGACGGCATGTGCTGGCAGTACATCTACAACAAGGACGGCATTAAGCCCGAGTTCGTCATTTCCACCGAGCCCACCGACGGCGGCATCTATCGCGGTCACCGCGGCCGCATGGAGATCCGCGTCGACGTTCACGGCACCTCCTGCCACGGCTCCGCTCCCGACCGCGGCGACAACGCCATCTACAAGATGGCCGACATCATCGCCGACGTCCGCGCCCTCAACAACAACGGCTGCGACGAGTCGACCGACATCAAGGGCCTCGTCAAGATGCTCGACCCCAAGTACAACCCCGAGCACTTCGAGGATGCCCGCTTCCTGGGCCGCGGCACCTGCACCGTCAGCCAGATCTTCTACACCAGCCCCAGCCGCTGCGCTGTCGCTGACTCCTGCGCCATCTCTATCGACCGTCGCATGACCGCCGGCGAGACCTGGGAGTCCTGCCTGGACGAGATCCGCAACCTGCCGGCCGCCAAGAAGTACGGCGACGACGTGAAGGTCTCCATGTACATGTACGACCGTCCGTCCTGGACCGGCGAGGTTTACGAGACCGAGGCTTACTTCCCTACGTGGATCAACAAGGAGACCGCTCCGCACGTCAAGGCCCTCGTCGACGCTCACAAGGCCATGTTCGGTGACGAGCGCATCGGCTGCGAGCCCAGCATGGACAAGCGCACCGGTCGTCCGCTGTGCGACAAGTGGACCTTCTCCACGAACTGCGTTTCCATCCAGGGCCGCTATGGCATCCCCTGCGTCGGCTTTGGCCCGGGTGCCGAGTCTCAGGCTCACGCTCCCAACGAGGTCACCTACAAGGACGACCTGGTCACCGCTGCCGCCATGTATGTGGCTGCCCTGAACCTCTACGATCCGAGCCAGGCCGATGGCGACGCCACCGTGTTCCGCGCCGGTCTGACCAACAACAAGATCGATTAGTCCCATTCCTCGATTTTGTTGAGCCGGGGACAGCTTGTGTCCCCGGCACCCCCTGTTGACTTGGGGCCCGCGGTCGTTATCTCCCATGCTTCCTCAACGGTGGCGGGTCCTCGTCATGGTGCTCTGCATGTTCTAGCCACACGCGCATGCCGGAGCACATCTACTCATTGCGATCGTTTCATCTTTAGAAAGGACATTTCCATGGACGCTAAGTTTACCGAGCTCGTCGAGCAGCTGAACGGCCTCGATTTTAAGGGTATGTACGGCAGCGACTTCCTGCACACCTGGGACAAGACCACCGATGAGCTCAAGGCGCTCTACATCGTCGCCGACGCACTGCGCGAGCTGCGTGAGAACAACGTCTCGTCCAAGATCTTCGACTCGGGCCTGGCCGTCTCCCTGTTCCGCGACAACTCCACCCGTACGCGCTTCTCCTTCTCTAAGGCCGCCAACCTGCTCGGCCTTGAGCTGCAGGACCTGGACGAGAAGAAGTCCCAGATCGCTCACGGCGAGACCGTCCGCGAGACCGCTACCATGATCTCCTTCATGGCCGACGTCATCGGCATCCGCGACGACATGTACATCGGCAAGGGCGACGCCTACATGGCCGAGGTCTCCGAGTCTGTTCAGCAGGCCTACGAGGACGGCGTTCTGGATCACCGTCCCACGCTCATCTCCCTGCAGTCCGACTCCGATCACCCCACGCAGTCCTCTGCCGACATGCTCTACCTCATCAACGAGTTTGGCGGCCTCGAGAACCTCAAGGGCAAGAAGGTTGCCGTCACCTGGGCCTATTCGCCCTCTTACGGCAAGCCGCTGTCCTGCCCGCAGTCGCTGATCAGCCTGCTGCCCCGCTTTGGCATGGACGTCACCCTGGCCCACCCCGAGGGCTACGACCTCATGCCCGAGGTCGTCGAGCGTGCTAAGGGCTACGCCGCCGAGTCCGGCACCACCTTTAAGCAGGTCAACACCATGGCCGAGGCCTTCGAGGGCGCCGACATCGTGATCCCCAAGAGCTGGGCTCCGTTTGCCGCCATGGAGAAGCGTACCAACCTGTACGCCGAGGGCGACGACGCCGGCATCGCTGCGCTCGAGAAGGAGCTGCTCGCTCAGAACGCTACGCATCAGGATTGGTGCTCCACGACCGAGCTCATGGAGAAGACCGCCAACGGCCAGGACACCATCTTTATGCATCCGCTGCCCGCCGACATCTCCGGTGTCTCCTGCGAGCACGGCGAGGTCAACGCCGACGTCTTCGACATGCACCGTGTGGGCATGTACAAGGAGGCCAGCTACAAGCCGTACGCCATCGCAGCCATGATGTTCCTGCAGAAGGTTGCCGATCCCGCCGCTACCCTCAAGGCCCTCGACGAGCGCAACACCGCCCGTTGGTTCCAGGCCTAAAGCTGGGCTGAGAAATGGCTAAGCGTATTGTTGTCGCCTTGGGCGGAAACGCCCTCGGCGCCAACCTTCCCGAGCAGATGGAGGCCGTCAAGACGACTTCCAAGGCTATCGTCGACCTGATCGAGGAAGGCAACGAGGTTGTCGTCGTACATGGCAACGGCCCCCAGGTGGGTATGATCGCCAACGCGATGGCAGAGCTCACGCGCTCTAACCCTCAAAAGTACATTCCCTGCCCGCTGTCCGTTTGCGGCGCCATGAGCCAGGGCTACATTGGCTATGACCTGCAAAATGCGCTGCGCGAGGAAATGCTCGACCGCAACATCGACAAGGGTGTCGCCACCGTGCTCACCCAGGTCGAGGTTGCGGCGGACGACCCGGCCTTTGCCGACCCGGTCAAGCCGATCGGTCCGTGGATGAGCGAGGCCGAGGCCAAGGAGCTGGAAGCCGACCGCGGCTATCAGTTCATCCACGACGAGAAGCAGGGCTTCCGTCGCGTGGTTGCCTCGCCCAAGCCCGTGAACATCGTCGAACTCGACACCATTAAGTCGCTCGTCGAGTCCAACCACGTGGTGATCTCCTGCGGCGGTGGCGGCATTCCCGTCACCAAGGCCCAGGGCAACCACCTTAAGGGCGCTGCCGCCGTCATCGATAAGGACTTTGCGGCCGAGAAGCTCGCCGAGCAGCTCGACGCCGATGCCCTGATTATCCTGACGGCCGTGGAGAAGGTTGCCATTGGCTTTGGCACCGACCACGAGCAGTGGCTCGACACACTGACCGCGGCTGACGTAAAGCGTCTGTCCGAGGCCAACGAGTTCGGTCGCGGCTCCATGCTGCCCAAGGTCCAGGCTGCCTCGACGTTTGCCGAGAGCAAGCCGGGCCGCACGGCGCTCATCACGCTGCTCGAGAAGGCGCGTGACGGTCTTGCCGGCAAGACCGGTACCACGTTTACCGGCGACGCTGAGTAGGCATATCTGCACCATTGAGGAGGGTGCCCTGCGTCGCGGGGTGCCCTCCTTTGTGCTATGGGGAGCCAAGGGGCGTTCGCTGGAAAACGAGTGCGTGCCTGTTCCGACGGAGTGCGAGCTTGCTATGGTGGGTATAGCAACTATGATGTCCAAGGTAGCCAGGGGAGGTTTGCGGAGATGAAACTCGGTTGCGTCATTATGGCTTCGGGCGAGGGCAAGCGGTTTGGCTCTAACAAGATGCTTGCCGATATCTATGGCAAGCCGCTGATTGCCTGGACTATCGATTCGGTTCCCCGGGGCTTTGACGTTGTGGTTTCGACGCGTTGGCCCGAGGTCGCCCAGATTTGCGAGGACAAGCATTGCCCGTGTGCGCTGCACGATGGCGAGCTGCGTAGCGAAAGCGTCCGTGCGGGCCTTTCGTGGGGGGCGAGTCGCGGCTGGAAGGGTTGCCTCTTTTTGCCGGGCGACCAGCCGCTTGTGAGCGCGGATTCTTTTGAGGCTATGGTTCGTGCATTTGATGAGCGTGGCCGCAAGCATCCGGTGCGTCTTGCGTGCAACGGTGAGCCTTCGAGCCCGGTGCTCTTTCCGGCGGAACTGTTCGATGCACTCATGTGTCTTGAGGGCAAGGACGGTGGCGGTTCGATTCTCAAGGACCGTATCGACGTGGTGCTGGTCGAGGCGCGTGCCTACGAGCTGTGGGACGTCGATACCGCCAAGGGACAGCGACGCATAACGGAGCATATCGCCGCCTGCTCGTATTTTGATCGCGTGGCCAACTGCATCAATCAATAAGGAGCAATTATGATCATCATCAAAAACGGCGCGCTCGTGACGCCACAGGGGCTTCGCCGCGCCGATCTTGCCATGGATGGCGATAAGATCGTGCGGATCGCCGCGGCGATCGAGCCGGCCGAGGGCGATACCGTCGAAGATGCCGCGGGCTGTTGGGTGTTTCCCGGCTTTATCGACGGCCACACGCACATGCAGTGCTGGACTGGCATGGATTGGACGGCCGATAGCTTTGAGACCGGTACGCGTGCGGCTGCCTGCGGCGGTACGACGACCATCGTGGACTACGCGACGGCCGATCGCGGCGTGACCATGCCCGATGCCTTGGCCGAGTGGCATCGCCGCGCCGATGGCACCTGCACGGCTAACTACGCCTTTCATATGGCACTCGCCGAGTGGAACGAGCGTAACCGCGCCGATCTCTCGGCCATGCGCGAGGCGGGCGTATCGTCGTTCAAGACCTACTTTGCCTATGACCACCTGCGCCTGGACGATGCCGAGACGCTCGAGGTGCTCGAGGAGCTCAAGCGTATTGGCGGCATACTGTGCGTGCATTGCGAGAACGGTACGCTGGTGAATGAGCTGCAGAAGCGCGTGTTTGAGCAGGGCATCCACGGGCCCGAGGGCCATGCGCTCAGCCGTCCGGATGTGTGCGAGGCCGAGGCAGTGAGCCGGCTGCTATATCTGGCGCACCTGGCCGGCGACGCACCGGTCAACGTGGTGCACCTTTCGACCAAGCTGGGGCTCGAGGCCATCCGCGCTGCCAAGGCGCGCGGGCAGAAGAATATCTATGTCGAGACCTGCCCTCAGTATCTGATGCTCGACGATACGTGCTACTTGGAGCAGGGCGAGGACGGCTTTGCGGGTGCCAAGTATGTGATGAGTCCGCCGCTGCGCCATGCCGGCGACCGTGCGGCACTGCGCGAGGCGCTTGTGGCCGGCGAGATCGATACGATTGCGACCGACCACTGCAGCTTTAACCTGCACGGGCAAAAGGACCGCGGACGCGACGACTTCCGCGCGATTCCCAACGGCGGGCCCGGTGTGGAGCATCGCCCCGTCGCGATCGCTACGAGCTTTGAGGGACAGCTGGGCCCCGAGGATCTGTGCCGCTTGATGAGCGAGAACCCGGCGCGCGTCTTTGGCATGTATCCGCGCAAGGGCTGTCTTGCCGAGGGTGCCGATGCCGACGTGTGCGTATGGGATCCCAAGGCGCGCTGGACGATCAGCGCCGCGACGCAGCATCAGGCCGTGGACTACACGCCGCTCGAGGGCTTTGAGGCGCACGGCCGCGCCAAGGCCGTGTTTGTGAACGGCGTGCTGGCTGCGCGCGACGGCGAGCCCACCGGAGCCCAACCCGGCCGCTACGTCCCCCGTTAGCAGCAAGGATGCCGTCAGGGTAGCTAATTTGGGACGGGGCTCTTTTAGCTACCCCTTGAGGCTGCTGGCGACGATGAGACGGTCGAGGGCTGCCTCGAAGCGGTCAGCCATCGTGGGGTCGCTGAGCGTGTCGACTTGGTTGAGCATGATGCGGGCATTGTTGAGCTTCAGCATCTGCAGCTCGGCATTGAGCACCATGGCGACGCGCTCTGGGGTGGCAGCGTCGGTGGGTTCGCAACCGCAGCGCTCGCAGAAGAGCTTGGGGCGGTGGACAACCTCGGCGACGCGCTTGCCCAGCCCCGAGGCGCCGACGACCCAGACAACGTTTGCCGTGGCGGCGGGAATTACCGGCTCCCAGGCGGCGTGGGCCTTGAGCGGGAGCCGTTTGCTGCCGTCCGCCTCGGCCAACACATAATCAAAGCGCTGCGCCAGCTCGTCGAGCGGCTCGGCGGGGGCGGAGAGCTTGCCTGTCTCCGGGTCCAAAACACCCGCCTGGCAGATACTTCCGCGGCTCATGCCCGTGCATGCCTCGCAGGTGCAACCGGGTACATGTGCAGCGCCCGGCTTCCAAGGCGCGGCGTCCAGACGACGGCTCGCCCCGTCCCAAGGCACGCCGGCACCTCCCTG
>CABPXT010000052.1:0-11900 GCA_902461405.1 uncultured Collinsella sp. | reverse complement strand
GTTCGATTCCCGTCGCCCGCTCCATATGAATTGTTTTAACGGCATTGGTTTCCTTTGGGGATCAGAGCTGTTTTCGTTTACGCGCCGGGCGACGGGAATCGAACCCGCCAGGGTGCGGAGCTGAGAAAATGCGTGAGCATTTTCCAGCGCAGCACGCAAGGGCCGAAGGCCCGCAGCGAAACAAGGATTTGCGAAGCGAATCCTTGGACTTCCCGTCGCCCGCTCCACAAGATAGATGAATGGCTCTACTTCCTTTTGGGAACAGAGCCATTTTCATAAGTGTGCCGGGTGACGGAAATCGATCCCGCACCGCAACTTAGGTGGGCATGGGGTTAGCTGCGGGGGCGGTGGCGGAGCTTGTCGATAGTGGCGTCGGTGCTGCGGTTGCGGGCTTCGGCTGCGGTTTGGCGCTTGCGGCGGTAATCGATCATGCCTTGGATGATGGGTTTGCCAAAGCTCACGACATCATCGTTGTAGATGGCGGTTCGGGCTGCGAGGAGGCAGTCGGTAAAGTCCATATGAGTCTTGCCAAAGAGTTTGACGGCAAGGGCGACAACGGTGGGCTCGTCGACCATGACGTCATCGAGCAGCCTTTTCATGGCCGCAGCAATCTCAACGCGGGGAACCTTATAGACGTCGCGCAGCGTGACTACGACGCGCGTGATGATTTCGGGGTAGACACGAGCGGTGCGGGTGGCGATGACCTTGGCGGCGCGCGGTGACAGGACTTCGTCGTCGTCGAGCAGATAGCGCAGGATGACGGTCTCGTCGATGATGGTGCTACTCATGGATATCTACTTCCTCGGGACCCAAAATCGAATCGTCGCTTTCTGTAGCAAGGTATTCAATCCAGGCATTGCGCTCCTCGGAGCGACGATTGGGGTCCCCATATGCTTTAAGCGATCCATAGGCGGCGGTGCCGTCCTTTGAGCGTACGGCGACCGGCTGAAAGGGGAGCTTGCGCATCAAAATGCTCTGCGCGACAAAAAGACGAACGGCCTCGGCGAGCGATGTGCCCATGGCGTCGTAGAGACGCTCGGCATGCTGCTTGTCTTCCTCGCGAATGCGCACCTGCAGGATGGCTCTTTTTTGAGTCGATGACATCACTGGCCTCCCTTAATGAGCGTGCAATATGAATAGTCACATACAGCTTCGGCTAATAATAGCCAGTCTTATGACAACTACTTTATTGCACTCGAGTAATTGAGTGTGAACAATATTACAAACGTACTACATCCTTCAGAAGCGAGCGTGAAATCTTTCTCGGGCGTACGCGTGTAATACACTTATCTTTATAGCTATCCAAGAATAATCCTAACCAGCCCAAACTCCTGCAATACACCCGTATTGCAGGGCCTACGCTCAAGTTTGCCCCAGACAACTGCGTATATTCAACCTGTATACCGTTGGAGAAATTCTACCGAGTGCCTGTTTCGCCGCATGCATTCGATACGCCGATGCCAGGCCACGGGCGGCTTGGGACAACGTCGACAGGGTCTCTCCGGCATGGGATTCAGGAGGGAGTGAACAACATGGGCAATAAACGAGTCGTAGCCGATTCCTCACGCTGCATTGGGTGCCAAACCTGCATGGCGGCGTGCATCGAGGCGCACGACATCCCCGGCAACATCGCCGCGCCGCGCCTGCGCGTGACGCGCACCTACGAGATCTCCGCACCGGTGGCTTGCCATCACTGCGAGGATGCCCCGTGCGCCAAGGCCTGCCCCACGGGCGCCTTGTTCTTTGATCCAAAGAACCATCGCATCGGTGTTAACGAGGACAACTGCATCGGCTGCAAGAGCTGCGTCATGGCCTGCCCCTTTGGCGCCGTGAGCGTGGCGACCACGCAGGTCCCCGTCTTGATGGGCGACGTGCGCGTGGGTTCGCAGACCAAGAGCTTCGTGCTCAAGTGCGACCTGTGCGTGAACCGTCCCGGCGGTCCGGCGTGTGCCGAGGCGTGCCCGACCAAGGGCCTCACCCTGGTAGACGAGGAGCGCCTGGCGGAGCTGACTGCCGAGCGTGCCCGCGCCACCATCGAAAACGAGGCGTAGGCGGGCGGCCATACAAGCCCAACGATTGTCAAATACGTACCGATTAATCGGTAGCAGAGAAAGGAAGGAGGGTGTCATGGAGAAGCATAAAGTGATCTGCCCGTACTGCGGCGCCGGTTGCCAGTTTAACCTCCTGGTCCAAAACGGCCAGGTCGTGGGTACCGAACCGCTCAACGGCATCACCAATCAGGGCGAGCTGTGCCTTAAGGGCATGAGCGGCTACGACTTCATCAACGACACCAAGATCTTGACTCCTCGCGTACTGCACCCGATGATCCGTCGCACTAAGGGCGCGGATCTTGAGCGCGTAAGCTGGGACGAGGCACTGGATTTCACCGCATCTAAGATGCAGGCCATAATTGACGAATATGGTCCTAACGCTGTCATGACCACCGGCTCCTCGCGAGGCGGCGGCAATGAGGCGAACTACGTCATGCAGAAGTTTACGCGTGCGTGCATCGGCACCCACAGCGTGGACAACTGCGCCCGTACTTGACACGGCCCTACTGTCCTCGGTCTGATGGACACGGTTGGTTCAGGTTGCATGTCATGCTCCATCCCCGGTATGGAGGATGCGGGCTGCATTTTCCTCTTCGGCTATAACCCTGCCGATTCGCACCCTATCGTCGCAAGGCGTATCGTGCGAGCCAAAGAAAAGGGTTGCAAGATCATCGTCGCCGACCCGCGCCATATCGAAACCGCGCGTATCGCCGATCTCTACCTACCGATCAAGAACGGTTGCAACGTTGCGTTCCTCAACGCCTTTGCCAACTGTCTGGTCAACGATGGCCTCTACGACAAGGAATTCGTCGCCGAGCACACGAACGGCTTTGACGAGTGGTGGGAGACCATCAAGAACTACACTCCCGAATCCGTACAGGACATCACGGGTGTCGATCCCGCGCTGATCCACCAAGCTGCCGAGATGTACGCCACGGCGAAGCCTTCTGCCATCATTGGCTGGGGCATGGGCGTATGCCAGCAGAAGCAGAACCTGAAGACGGTGCACACCATCGCCTCCATCGCCTGCGTTGCCGGCCAGATCGGCAAACCCAACTCCGGCCTCGCGCCCGTGCGCGGTCAGAATAACGTCCAGGGCTCCTGCGATATGGGCATGCTGCCCAACCTGTACCCTGGCTACCAGAAAGTCACCGACCCCGCCGCTCGCGCCAAGTTTGCCAAGGCTTGGGGCGTGCCCGAGGAAAAGCTCCCGCTCGAGGAGGGCTACAAGCTCACCGACCTGGGCCACCTGGTCGATGAGGGCAAGGTGCACTGCTTCTACAACTACGGCGAGGACCCGGTGCAGACCGAGCCCGATTCGGCCGGTATGCGCAAGACGCTCTCCGAGCTGGATCTGTTCATTTGCCAGGACATCTTTATGACGCAGACGACCATGCTCGCCGACGTCATCCTGCCTGCCACCTCTTGGGGCGAGCACGAGGGTGTCTTTACCGCATCCGACCGTAGCTTCCAGCACTTTGACGCGGCCGTTCCGCCTAAGGGCGAGTGCCGCCACGACTGGGAGATCTTCGCGGACCTGTCCACGCGCATGGGCTACCCCATGCACTACGACAACACCGAGCAGATCTGGAACGAGTGCATTAGCCTGTGCCCCAACTTTGTGGGCGCGACCTACGAGAAGATGGCTCCCGAGGGCGGTTACGCCCAGTGGCCCGTCAAGAGCACCGATGTGAACGACCACGGTACGGCCGACATGTTCGCCGGTGGCAAGTTCACCACCAAGGACGGCCGCGCCAACCTGATGGCGCACGATTGGGAGGCGCCCTCCGAGCTTCCCGACGATGAGTACCCGCTCATCCTGTGCACCGTCCGCGAGGTCGGCCACTACAGCTGCCGTTCGATGACCGGCAACTGCAAGACGCTGGCGCTGCTTGCCGACGAGCCCGGCTTTGTCCGCATGAATCCCGCGGACGCCCAGGCGCGCGGTATCAAGAATGGTGACATCGTCTCGATTCACAGCCGCCGCGGCCAGGTATACAGCCGCGCCGACGTGAGCGACCGTATCAACAAGGGCACGGTCTATATGACCTACCAGTGGTGGATCGGCAAGTGCAACGAGCTGACCATGCACAAGGTCGACCCGGTCTCGCATACGCCCGAGGACAAGTTCTCCGCCTGCCAGGTCGACGCCATTGCCGACCAGGTCTGGGCCGAGGGCGAAGTCGAGCGCCAGTACACCGAGCTCAAGCAGGCTCTGGTGGACGCCGCCGCTCCCCAGGACGTTGAGCCCGGCGCCGCCAAGTTCGACGACGAGACGCACGTGAATCAAATCGTGTAGTCCCGTTCTCGTTGGCTTTTTGGGCCGGGCGTCCCGTACGTTCGGGAGCCCGGCCCGTTATTTTGAAAGGAAGTGGGGATGAACCGCTTCATCGACATCAACCCGGAGAGGTGCATCGGCTGCGGAACATGCCAGTCCGCCTGTGCCGACGCCCACCGGATGCAGGGTCTTCAGGATACGCCGCGCCTGGCACTCGTGAAGACCGGCGGTATTTCGGCCGCCCTTGCCTGCCACCATTGCGAGGGTGCCCCCTGCGCCGAGGTTTGCCCGGTGAATGCCATCGAGCACGATGGCGACCGCATCCACGTCAAGGAGCAGGAGTGCATCGGGTGCAGACTGTGCGCCATCGCGTGCCCCTTCGGAGCCATCCATCCCGATGGCACGTCTATCGCCGGTGTCGCAGGCATGTGCGACCCGACGCCTTCGTATCCTAAGTCCCTGAGCAGCCTGCTTACGTGGGCTCCCGGCCAGTACACCTGCGCTGTGAAGTGCGACCTGTGCGCCTTCGATCCGGACGGCCCTCATTGTGTGGCGGCGTGCCCCACCAAGGCGCTGACCGTCATGGGCGGCGCGGCCGATCGCGAACTCGACGAGGCCAAGCGCCTGCGCTCGATCGAAAACGGTCCAGCCGTCGACGCTACCGCTGTGTCCCAGGGCCTGTCCGAGAAAGCAGAAGGGAGCGTAAACAATGGATAGCATGACGCTGTTTATCGCATCGCTTGCCGTCTCGTGCATCGGTGCGCTCGCCTCGATTCTGCTGATCAAGGCCGATAACGCCGCCAAGACCGCCGGCTGCCTTATCGGCGCCGTCGCGGCCGTGCTGTCGTTCATCGCGGGCCTCGAGGCCGTGCTTGGCGACGTTTCGTCCCTCAACACGGTCTTCTTCTTCCCGTTCGCCCGTCTCGAGCTCTTGCTCAACGGCCTTGCGGGCCTGATCGTGGTCCTCATCTCGATTCTCGCCTTTGCGGGCTTCATCTACGGTCTGTCCTACTTCGACGAGTACCCGGGCAAGGTCGGGCGCGCCGGCTTCTTTATGAACACCTTCGTCGCCTCGATGATGCTCGTCATCACCGCCGACAACGTGTTCTGGTTCCTGGTCGCCTTTGAGCTCATGTCCCTTACGAGCTACTTCCTTGTCGTTATCGAGGAGAACAAGAACTCCATTAGGGGCGGTTGGCTCTACTTCGTCATCGCGCACGTGGGCTTCGTTCTCATCATGGCGAGCTTCCTGCTCATGACCAACGGCGTGGGCGGTTCCTTCAGCTTCAGTGATTTCCGTACGCATGACTTTGGACCCGCCGTCTCCTCCGCGTGCTTCGTCCTCGCGTTCTTCGGATTTGGCGCGAAGGCCGGTATCATCCCGCTGCACTCCTGGCTGCCCCAGGCGCACCCCGAGGCGCCGTCCAACGTGTCCGCCCTCATGTCCGGCGGCATGATCAAGATCGGCATCCTGGGAATCCTCAAGGTCGGTCTCGACCTGCTCGCGGGTTCGGGCGTCCAGCTCTGGTGGGGCCTCATGGTCCTGGTCTTCGGATCCATCTCGTCGGTCCTGGGTGTCGTCTACGCCCTCCACGAGCACGACATCAAGCGCCTGCTTGCCTATCACTCCGTCGAGAACATCGGCATCATCTTGCTCGGTGTCGGCGCGTCCATGACGGCGCACGCCCTGGGCAACGACGTCACCGCGACGATCGCGCTCATGGCCGCCCTCTACCACACGCTCAACCACGCCATGTTCAAGGGCGAGCTGTTCCTCGGCGCGGGCTCCCTGCTCTATGCCACGGGTACGCGCAACATGGAGAAGATGGGCGGTCTGTTCCGCCGCATGCCGGTCACGGCCGTCTGCTTCCTCATCGGTGCCCTTGCCATCTCGGCCATCCCGCCGCTCAACGGCTTCGTTTCCGAGTGGTTCACCTACCAGTCCCTGTTCAACATCTCGACGCTCTCCGACCCGGTCGTCATGGTGTTCGCCGTCGCCTCCGCGGCCGCCCTCGCCATCACCGGTGCCCTGGCCGTCACGTGCTTCGTGAAGGCCTACGGCGTCTCGTTCGCGAGCAGCCCTCGTTCCCAGGAGGCCGCGAACGCCAAGGAGTCCCCGGCTCCGATGTTGTTCTCGCAGATGCTCCTCGCGGCCATCTGCGTGGTACTGGGAATCGGCTCCCCGGTCATCGCCCCGGTTCTGGGCGACGTCGCCCAGAGCGTGCTTGCCGGCTCCGCCGTCACAGCCACCTCGGGCGTGTCTCTCGTGAACGAGATTTCCGGTGCCGCCACCTCCACCCCCGCGATCGCCATCGCGCTCGTGGTCCTCACCGGCCTCGCGTTCGCGCTGAGGTCCTGCCTCGGCGCCAAGGCCCCCGCTAAGAAGACCGACCCTTGGGCGTGTGGCTACGAGCCCAACGAGCACATGCCCGTCGTCGCCACGAGCTTCGCGTCCGACGTCGAACTCTTCATGGGCCCGCTCTACACCCTGCGCGAGGTATGCACCAAGATCTGCTGGTCCATCGCGCACGTGTTCCAGAAGCTCACCGGTGTCGCCCGGGGCGTCGAGCCCCTGCCCGACCGTTTCCTGGTCGATGCACCGAGCGAGGGTGCCGACAAGCTGGCCGGCCTCGCCTCCAAGATCGAGGGCGGCAACTACTCCGTATACATCTGCTACATCGTCGCGGCGCTCGTGGTCTTCCTCGTGCTCGCCGTGGTCATGGTCTAGAGAGGGGAGAGGATATTATGAACATCGTTCTTGCGATGGCGCAGGGCCTCGTGGTCATGCTGGTCGCGCCCTTCTTCTCCGGCCTCGCCCGTGTGATTCGCGCGAAGATGCACAATCGCCGCGGTCCGTCCATCCTTCAGGATTACCGGGACCTCGCGAAGCTCATGGCGCGTCCCGAGTCCGTGAGTTCCGACTCGAGCTTCGTGCTGCGCATCATGCCGCCGCTGTTCCTCGCGGTGTCGTTTATGCTCGCCATGGGCCTGCCCATGTTCACGCTCCAGAGCCCCATGCCCGTCTTTGGTGACGCCATCACCATCATGTACGCGCTCGCGCTGTCCCGCTTCTTCTTCGCGCTGTCCGGCGTGGATTCCTCCAACGCCTACGCGGGCTTCGGCGGTATCCGCGAGCTCCTCATGAGCGTGCTCATCGAGCCGTCCATGCTCATCGCGCTGTTCACCGTCGCCATCGTGTGCGGCTCCACGGACATTGCGACCATGGGTCAGCACATCGTTACGGGCAACGTCTCGAGCGTCGTCGCCGTTATCCTCGCCGGCGTCGCCTTCGCGGCCGCCTGTTACATGGAGCTCGGCAAGCTTCCGTTCGATCAGGCCGAAGCCGAGCAGGAGCTCCAGGAGGGCCCGCTCGCCGAGCTCTCCGGCCCGTCCCTGGCCATGATGAAGCTCGCCATGGGCATGAAGCAGGTCGTGGTCGTCGCCTGGTTCACCTCCATCTTCATCCCCTGGGGAGATCCCGCGACCATCGGCGTCACCGCTCTCGTGGGCGCCGTCGTCTTCCTCGTCAAGTGCCTGGTCGATTTCGTCGTCTGCGGCGTGCTCGAGAACTCCGTTTCCCGTTCGCGCTTCAAGGTGCTCGGTAACCAGACCTGGGCCGTCGTCGGCATCGCGGTCCTCGCGTTCGTCTTCGTCGTCGTAGGCGTGTAGGGAGAAGGGAGAAACTATGTCAATCGAATCGAGCTTGTCCCTCTTTGCCATGGTGGCGATCGCCGTCCCCATGCTGGGCTCCCTGCTCATCGTCATGCTGCCGCGTCCCTACGCTAAATGGATCTGCGCCTTTGCCGGCGGCATCGCCACGGTCGCTTCCGTTGGCTTGGCCGCGACGTTTGCCGGAAACGGCATGAACGCGGTCGATGTAACCTGGGCGAGTATGGGCCAGACCTTGGTCATGGGCTTCATATTCGACCGGATGAGCACGCTGCTCGCACCCGCGTTCGTCGCTATCGGCCTGCTCGTCGTCATCTATTCGTTCCCGTACATGAGCGATAAGAATAAGGAGCATCCCGACGCGCCCCGTCGTCGCTTCTACGTGTACTTCTCCACGTTCATCGGTGCCATGGCCGGTCTCGCCTACAGCTCCACCATCGTCGGCCAGCTCGTTTTCTTCGAGATCACCGGTGTGTGCTCCTGGGGCCTCATCAGCTACTACATGACGCCCACGGCCAAGAAGGCCGGTATGAAGGCGCTCATCATCACCCATATCGGCGCTCTGGGACTCTACATCGGCGCGGCCTTCCTGTTCGCCGGAACCGGCACGTTCGCGCTGAGCGCGATCTCCCAGCTCGATTCCGGTATGAAGACCGTCGTGCTGCTGCTCATCCTGTTCGCTGCTTGGGCCAAGTCCGCCCAGTTCCCGCTCTACATGTGGCTGCCCTCCGCAATGGAGGCCCCCACGCCCGTTTCCGCCTACCTTCATGGCGCGTCCATGGTTAAGGTCGGCGTGTGCGTGTTCGCCCGCGCTCTTGCGAGCGCCGGCGATATCCCCGAGATCGTCGGTTGGGTCGCCATCATCGACGCCGTCGTGACCATGCTCTTCGGCTTCCTCATGTACCTGCCCCAGAAGGATATGAAGCGCCTGCTCGCCTTCTCGACGATCGCGCAGCTCGCCTACGTGTTCTTTGGCCTGGGCCTCTCCGTGTTCGGAAGCCAGATGGCGTTTAACGGCGCCGTCGAGCACATCTTCAACCACGCGTTCACCAAGACCCTGTTCTTCCTCATCGCTGGCTCTCTCAGCTTCACGCTGGGAACCCGTATGCTGCCCAAGATCCAGGGCCTCATGAAGAAGTACCCGGTCACGGGCGTGGGCTTTGCGGTCGCCGCGACCGCTATCGCCGGCGTGCCCCCCATGAGCACGTTCTTTTCCAAGTTCCAGATCATTTCCGGTGGCTTCGCGGTTGGTGCTACCAACACGGTCATCTTTGTCCTCGTGTGCGTCATGGTCGTCGAGACCGTCGCCACCTTCGCATGGTTCCTGCGTTGGATGGGTAAGGTCCTGCCCGGTGAGCCGAGCGAGACCGTGGCCGCCGGCCAGCCCCTTCCGCGCGCCATGGCGTTCGTGTTCGTCGTCCTCATGATCATGGTCGTCGTCGCCGGTCCTCTGTCCTCTAGTTGGATGGGTTAGGAGGTAGGACATGGGTTATTCGTTAGTCAATATCCTGGGCGGTCTTCTGATCGTGACCTCCACCATGGTGGTCGTCTCGAAGACCATCCCGTCCGCCATCAAGTGGTACGCGATCCAGTCGGTTGTCCTGGTGGGCGTGCTGCTCACCCTGGGCCTCACCACCGGTGCCACCGAGCTTCTCATGTGGGCCGCGTCGGCCTTCGTCACCAAGGTGATCCTCGTTCCGTTCATTCTCAACCGTGCCTACAAGAAGATGGGTTCGCCTGCCGATAGCACGCTGACCTCCTCCATCAAGCCGGCCTGGACCATCATCCTCACCGGTCTGGAGGTGGCCGTCTGCTTCGCGGTGGTCACGCGCCTGAGCCTGCCCACCGCCGAGGTGGCCACTCCGGCCCTCGCCATCAGCTTCGCGCACTTCTTCGTCGGCCTCACGTGCATCATCTCCCAGCGCAACATCCTCAAGCAGATCTTCGGGTACTGCCTTATGGAGAACGGTAGCCACGTGACGCTCGCTCTGCTCGCGCCCACGGCCCCCGAGATCATCGAGATCGGCATCGCCACCGACGCCATCTTCGCCGTCATCATCATGTCCGCCGTCGTCGTGAGGATTTGGAACGACACCAAGTCGCTCGACTCCCACGACCTGACCGAATTGAAGGGGTAGGCCATGGATGTTTCAATGCTGACGGTCGCCCTGCTCGCTTGTCCCCTCGTGTTCTCCCTGATTATGGCTGCGCTCCCCAAGACGACGTCCTACAGCGTCTTTGCGGGGCTCAACACCATCTCCGTCGCGGCGACCCTCGTCCTTTCGGTCGTCACCGCGGGAACCATGCTCTCGAGCGGGCAGAATATCGACGCTTTGGGCCTGTGGCTCCATCTCGATTCGCTCTCGTCGATCTTCGTCCTTCTGGTAGGCATCATCGGGTTCATCACCGGCGTGTACTCCATCTCCTATATCAAGATCGATATCAAGGAGAAGACCATGCCGGCCGAGCGCACCAAGCAGTACTACGCGCTGTTCAGCCTGTTCGTCTTCACGATGCTGCTCGCCTGCCTGTCCAACAACATCATCCTCACCTGGGCGGCGGTCGAGGCCACTACGCTGTCGACCGTGTTCCTCGTGGGCATCTACAAGAACAAGCAGGCGCTCGAGGCGTCTTGGAAGTACGCGATGGTCTGCACCGCCGGTGTGGCCTTCGGCCTGTTCGGCACGCTGCTCATCTACGCGAACGCCGCCGATATCATGCCCAACGCGCATGAGGCCGCCTTCCTCACCTCCATCATGCCCTACGCCGACCAGTTCGACCCGATGCTCGTGCGCCTCGCGTTCGCGTTCATCGTCATCGGCTTCGGCACCAAGGCGGGCCTGTTCCCCATGCACACCTGGCTGCCCGACGCGCACTCCCAGGCTCCGAGCCCGGTCTCCGCGCTGCTCTCGGGCGTGCTGCTCAAGTGCGCCATGCTGGTGATCATCCGCTTCTACTCCCTGTCCATCATCACGGTGGGCGACACCTATCCGCGAACGCTCCTGCTCATCCTGGGCACGCTGTCCATCCTGGTGGCTGCCCTGTGCATCTTCAAGCAGGACGATATCAAGCGCCGCTTCGCGTACTCCTCCGTCGACAACGTCGGCGTGGTCGCGCTGTGCCTGGGTATCGGTGGCCCGCTCGGTATCGCCGCCTGCCTGCTGCACTGCATCTTCCACGGCTTCACGAAGGCGCTCGCCTTCTGCATGGCCGGTAACATCCAGCACATCTACCACACCCGCGACCTGAACAAGATCAAGGGCGTCGTCGAGATCGCTCCCGTCACGGCAGCGCTCACCATCATCGCCCTGCTCGCGCTCGCCGCCTTCCCGCCGTTCGCCCTGTTCATCTCCGAGTTCCTCACCTTCGTGGCCGGCGTTCAGTCCGGTCCCATCTGGGTGGTCGTGCTCGTGGCCATCGGCCTCACCGGCGTGTACTTCGCCCTTACCGGCATCGCGCTCAAGTCCATCTTCGGCAAGGCGCCCGAGGGCATGAAGCGCCACGAGGTGCCCGCCCTCATGATCATCCCCGAGATCGCCCTCGCGATCGTGGTCATGTGGTTCGGTATCGCCACCCCGGTCGCCATCACGAGCGGCGTCGAGGATGCAACGTCCGTCGTTTTGAACCAGAGCGTCGAAGAGCTCCACGAGGCCCCTCTCTACCGCATGGTGTTCAGTTCCCAGACCAAGACAAGTGAGGTGAATTAGCACCATGGCCGAACCTGAAAAGAAGGACTACGCTCGTCGCTGCGAAAGCCACGTCGAGGCCCTGCGTGCTGCAGTGCCGGGCGCTATCGAGAAGGTCGAATGGCAGTGCGAGGACCAGCTGACGATCACCGTCAAGCTGGACCGTCTGCCCGAGGCCGTCCACTACCTGTATTACGAGCGCTACGGCTGGGTTCC
>CABPXT010000051.1:0-11907 GCA_902461405.1 uncultured Collinsella sp. | reverse complement strand
GGATTGCCGTGATTTGGTGGCCTGCGAGCCCGCGCTTGCCGCCGGTGAGTCGGCGCCCGCTCATCCGCTGGAGGCTTAAGGGTGGCCGTTACCGCGCTGTACGTGCACGTGCCGTTTTGCGCTCAAAAATGCCGCTATTGCGACTTCGACTCGCGCAGCTTTTCTGCGTGTGATTTGGATGCCGCGCTCGATTCCTATTTTGAGCAGCTGTATGCGCGCCTCGATTCCTTTGGCGACGCCGGGGCGCTTGCGCAGGTCCGCACGGTCTATATTGGCGGCGGCACGCCGTCGCGGGCTGGGGAGCGCCTGGTGAAACTTGCCCGTCGTATCTCCCTGTGGTGCAAGCCCGTTGAATTTACTTGCGAAGCCAATCCTGAGTCGCTGACCGTCGAGCTCGCCACCGCGCTTGCCGAGGCGGGTGTCACGCGCATCTCTCTGGGCGTGCAAACCCTCGACGATACCGAGCTGGCCGCTATTGGCCGCATTCACGATGCTAATCGGGCACTTGTGGCTATCGCGACGGTGAAGGATGCTGGCCTCGATGTGTCGTGCGACCTGATGTGCGGCCTTCCCGGGCAGACGGCGGCGAGTTGGCAGCGCACGCTCGATGGCGTGTTGGCGGCGGCGCCTCATCATGTGTCGGTCTACCCGCTCACGCTCGAGGAGGGCACGCCCCTTTATCGCATGGCGTGCCGTGACGAGTCGCTCGAGCCTGATGAGGATTTTCAGGCCGCCTGCATGGATGTGGCACGCGAGCTCCTGGGTGCCGCCGGCTATCACCCGTATGAGGTGGCGAGCTACGCGCTCGACGGCCATGAGTGCGCCCATAACATTGCCTACTGGACCGGACGGGGCTACCTGGGCCTGGGTCGTTCTGCCGCGGGCATGCTCGACGACGAGGATTTCGACCGTCTTGCAGGTTTGTTCCCCGGCGTGTCTTCTCGAGGCGATGCGTACCGCGTGCGTCTGGTGCAACGTGACGATGACGCGACGGCGTTCGAGGCCGAATATCTGTCGCAGCGCGAGGCTGTCGCCGAAGACTTGATGCTCGCTTGTCGCATGACGCGCGGTGTTGCGTCCGACCTGTTGGCTCGTGCAGCTTGCGTCATCCCAACGGGCGAGCTGGCAGCTGCCTGCGATCGCGCGCTCGAATTGGATCTTGCCACTTGGGTGCCCGAGACGCTCTGGGGTCATGAGGGACCCTTCACCTCGGCAGATGTCGTCGCGGGCCATGTTCGAGCTCGTCTGGCGCCGACCCATCTGGGCTGGCTCGATGGAAATGTTCTGTTCGAGCTGTTTTGGGATCTAGCTTAGGCCGCTCGGGTAGAATTACCGGAATATATACGCTGCTGTGAGCAGGAGGTTGCCGCGCATGGCGACGATGAACGAAAAAGATTACTACGAGATTCTGGGTGTCTCCAAGGACGCCACCTCGCGTGATATTCAAAAGGCCTTCCAGCAAAAGGCCCGTAAGCTCCATCCGGACGTCAATAAAGAGCCGGATGCCGAGGAAAAGTTTAAAGAGGTTTCCGAGGCCTACGCCGTGCTTTCGGATGAGCAAAAACGTGCGCGCTACGACGCCATGCGTTCTGGCAATCCCTTTGCCGGTGCTCCTACGGCTTCGCCCTATGGTGGCGGCTACGCCGGCAGCACGGGCTATGGTAATCCCTTTGAGGGCGGCTTTCCCTTTGGTGGCGCCTGGGGCCAGCAGCGTCGCGGCCAGGCTGCCTACAATCCCGAGAACGGCGCCAACGTGGTCGTCGATATCAAACTCGACGCCAAGGAGGCCAAGGGCGGTGCCCGCAAGACCGTCCGCTACACGCGCTTCGATACCTGTAGCAACTGCGGCGGCTCGGGCTCCGTTTCGTCCGAGCATGCACATACCTGCCCGAGCTGCGGTGGCCGCGGCCACATCGACGTCGACCTGTCCTTCCTGTTTGGTGCGGGCACGTTCCAGTCGGTCTGCCCCGAGTGCGGCGGTTCCGGTAAGGTCGTGGCCCCCCCCTGCCCCGATTGCGGTGGCAGCGGGCGAACCCGTGTGACCTCCGAGCAGACGATTGAGTTTCCTGCCGGCACGCACGATGGCGACGAGGTCCGCATTAGCGGCATGGGCCATGCTGGCACTAACGGTGCCGCGGGCGGCGACCTGGTCGGCCGCGCCCATGTTGAGGCCGAGCGCTTGGAAGGCAAAGCTCGTACTGGCTTTTACCTGATGGGCATTGTGGCGCCGTTTTTGGTGCTGTCGGCCATCTCGGGCGTGTTCTCGGCCTTTGCCGTGATGTGCTTTATTCCGTTTACCATGGGCCTGTTCATGGTGCTTTCGGACGGTGTGCTTCATCGCAGCCTGCTGTGGTGGAAGCGCGGTGCGATGCAGTTTGCCAACGGTTTCGCCAACGGCTTCATGTTCGCGCTCGTGTCGGTTTGGTTCGCGAGCTGCTCGCAACGGGCCATGCTTTCGCCGTATCAAATGCAATAACATCAAACCCTCTGTTTGCGGTCGGCCCAGCTTGGGTATAGGACGCACTGTGACAATAATGAAAGTTGGAAGGATTCGGTCGTGTCGGAAAATAGGGATTACTACGAGGTACTTGGCGTCGACAGGGATGCCGACGCGCGGACGATTAAGCGTGCGTTTCTAAAGAAGGCCCGTACCGTACATCCGGATGTTTCGGACGACCCCGAGGCCGAGGCCAAGTTCAAGGAGCTCAACGAGGCCTATTCCGTTCTTTCCGATGAGCAGAAGCGTGCTAACTACGACCGTTACGGCACCGCGGACGGCCCCGGTGGCTCTGGTTATGTCGACATCAACGATATCTTTGGTGGCATGGGCATGGACGACCTGTTCTCGTCGTTCTTTGGCGGTGGCGCCGGTGGTGGCGCCCGCAGCCGTCGTGAGCGTCGTCGCGGACGTGACATGGCCATCTCCCTTTCGGTGACCCTTGAGGAGGCGGCGCTCGGTTGCAAAAAGACGATCAGCTATGATCGCCTTGCTCCTTGCGAGGACTGCAACGGTACCGGTAGGGCCGAGGGCGCACAGGAAAAGCAGTGCAGTCGCTGCCACGGTACGGGCTACGTCACGACGGTTCAGCGATCGTTTTTGGGCCAGGTTCAGTCTTCCTCGCCTTGCCCCGACTGCCATGGCGAGGGCACGGTCATCGACCATCCCTGCGAGACCTGCGACGGTCAGGGCCGCACGCCTTCGCACGAAAAGATCGACATCGATATTCCCGCCGGCGTTTCGACCGGTCGCCAGCTGCGTGTGAGCGGCTTTGGCGAGGCCGGCCTTCGCGGCGAGCCTTCGGGCGACCTGATTGTCAACGTGCGCGTTGCCGACCATGAGCGCTTTAAGCGCAACGGTGACGACCTGTACCTGGTGAGCGATATCTCGATTGCGCAGGCTGCGCTCGGCTGCGAGATCGAGGTCGAGGGCATTATGCCCGACGAGGTCGTTAAGGTGACGGTTCCCGCCGGCGCCCAGTACGGCGACACCGTGAGCGTCAATAATTACGGCATGCCGCGCATTGGCGGTGGCGGTTCGCGTGGCCGCCTGATCGTGCAACTGCGCGTGGTCGTTCCCACCAATCTTTCCAATAAGCAACGCGAGCTGCTCCGTGCTTTTGCCGATGAGATGGGCGATGACGTCGCTTCCGGTAAGAAGTCGGTGACCGACCGTATCAAGAGTGCCCTCGACGATATCCTCGATTAAGGAGCCCGCGTGCTCGCACCCCATATTTCCGTCGTCAACCTCGGCTGCCGTGTCAACCGGGTTGAGTCTGACCGTATCACTGCCGATCTTATGCGCTTGGGCTTTGCTATGGTGGAGCCCCAGAATGCCGATCTGATCGTCATTAACACCTGTGCCGTTACGGGCGAGGCCGAGGCCAAGACCCGTAAGGCCGTCCGTCATGCGCTGGCCCATCCAAACGAGCCTTATGTGCTCGTGACCGGTTGCGTGGTCAATTTGCATCCCGAGGAGCTGTTGGAGCTTTCGGATCGCGTGATCGCCGAGCCGTCCAAGATCGATGTCGCCGAACGTGTCTGCGAGGTGCTGGGCGTTGAGTCCGATAGCGTTCCCGCCTGCAGCGATGGTGACGTGGTCGATGCGCTCGGTCGTTCGCGGCTGGGCGTGAAGATCCAGGATGGCTGCAACCACCGTTGCACCTATTGCATCGTGTGGAAGGCCCGCGGCCCCGAGCGTTCCGTGCCCGTCGAGTCCGTGCTTGAGCAAGTTCGCGAGGCCCAGGAGGCCGGCGTGCCCGAGGTGGTGCTGACCGGTGTGAACCTGGGTGCCTACGATGGCAAGAGCGCGACCGACGAGCATGTCGAAATCGATGAGCTGCTCGAGGCCATCATGGAGCGCACGACTATTGCGCATGTGCGCATTTCCTCGGTCGAACCCATGGATATCTCTGAGCGCCTGCTTAAGGTTATGGCGCGCTATCCGCAGCGTATTGCCCCGTTTTTGCACCTGCCCGTACAGTCCGGCTGTACGGCGACGCTGCATCGCATGGGTCGTCCCTATAGTGCCGAGGCCTTTGAGGACACGGTGCGCATGATTCGCGCCATCCTGCCGCAGGCGTCTCTTTCGTGCGACGTCATCGTCGGTTTTCCAGGTGAGACGGACGAGGAGTTCGAGGAGTCGCTGGCGCTGTGCCGCCGCGTGGGGTTCTCGCGTATGCACGTGTTCCGCTACAGCAAGCGTCCCGGTACCCTTGCTGCCGACATGCCCGACCAGGTGCCGCCCGAGGTTATGGCCGAGCGCAGCCGCCGTATGCGAGACGCGGCGCAGGAGCTCGCTATTGCCGATGCTCGTCGTCGCGTGGGCACTGTCGAGCGTGCCGTGCTTGAGTACGGTGATAATTTAACGCTCGGTTCGTTCCATCATGCCCGTCTTGACGATACCTGTGGACTTACAGCCCCGTGCCTGCTCGATGTTGCTATCATCGGTGTCGATGATTCCGGCTTGGTCCATGCGCGCAGGGAGGTCCATGGAAGCCTCGAAGATTAGACTTACCGTTCCCGAGGGAGTTGATCCCTCGCGTGTTTTGGGCGCCGGCGACGGCGTCCTTCGTGCGCTCGAGAGCTTGGTTCGCGCTCACGTGGTCGCCCGTGGCGATAGCATCTCCGTGAGCGGTGACCCGGATGAGGTCGAACTCGTGGCGCGTTTTTTCGAACATGCTTTTCGCGAGGCGGCGGCCGGTCGTACCCTGTCTGCCGACGATGTCTCGCGTTGCCTGGCCGTCTTGCGCGATGGCGAGCATGAGGCCACATCGCTTCGCGATGACGTGCTGCTTTCATACCGCGGTCGTGTCATTCGTCCCAAGACGCTTGGGCAAAAGCGCTATGTGGATGCCATTCGCTCGCATACCATCACCTTTGGCTTGGGTCCTGCCGGTACCGGTAAGACCTATCTGGCCATGGCGCTCGCCGTTGCCGCGCTCAAGCGCCATGAGGTGGGGCGTTTGATCTTGACGCGTCCTGTTGTCGAGGCGGGGGAGAACCTGGGCTTTTTGCCTGGCACCCTCGAGGAAAAGATCGATCCGTACATGCGTCCGCTCTACGACGCCCTTTTTGACATGATGGATCGCGAGCGCACCGATGAGCTTATGGAGCGCGGCGTGATCGAGATCGCCCCGCTTGCCTATATGCGCGGTCGTACACTGAGCGATGCTTTCGTGGTGCTCGACGAGGCGCAAAATACTACGCCCGAGCAGATGAAGATGTTCCTGACACGCCTTGGATTCAACTCCAAGTTCGTGATTACCGGCGACCTCAGCCAGCGCGACCTGGTGGGTCGTCGTGGTGGCTTGGCGGATGTTGAGAAGATTTTGGGCCTTGTCGACGATGTGGCGTTTGCACACCTGGAGCGCGCCGACGTGGTGCGCCATGCCCTAGTGGGTCGTATCGTTGAGGCATATGATGCTTATGATGACGTGCGCGAGCAGCGCTCGCGCGACCGAAAGGAGTCCCGTTGAGTGTATTGATCAGCAACGATGCCGAGCTCGATACGCTGCTCGACGCGCAGGAGGTGGAGCACATCTGCGAGGTTGTGCTTGCCGCCGAGGGCGTTGAACGTGAAGTCGAGATTTCCCTTTCGTATGTCGACGAGGACGAGATGCACGAGCTCAACCACGAGTGGCGTGGCATCGACCGCACCACCGATGTGCTCTCGTTTGAATGCGACTCGGCCTTTGACGAGGATATTCCCGCCGACGAGACGCTCGAGCTCGGCGATATCATCTTGGCCCCGCAGGTCATTGCCCGTCAGGCCCCCGGCTTTGGCAATAGCCCTGCCGACGAGTGCCGCCTGATGCTCGTACACGGCATGCTGCACCTGCTGGGGTATGACCATATCGAGGACGACGAGGCCGAGGTCATGGAGGCCCGCGAGGACGCTATCCTGCGCGATCTGGCGCTCGAGCGCGGCGAGGACCCCAAACTCGTTCACGTCGGCCCCATCACCAATCATGCCCACGACTAGGAGCCGCTTATGATTCCCGGATCGAACAAGGACCATCCGTCCTTTTTAAAGTCGTTCTCCTACGCCATGGAGGGCTTCGTCACCGCCGTCAAGACCGAGCGCAACATTAAGGTTATGCTCGTAGCGGGCGTGTGCACCATCATTGCCGGCTGCATCGTGGGGCTCGACATTGCCGAGTGGGCCACGATTATCATCTGCTGCGGCCTGGTGATTCACGGCGAGCTGTGCAATACCGCCATGGAGGCCATTGTCGATCTGGCGACCCAGGAGCTCCATCCGCTGGCAAAACGCGCCAAGGACATCGCCGCCGCCTCGGTATACGTACTTTCAATCACCGCCGCGATTGTGGGCTTGCTGGTATTTGCCCACGCGCTCGGCTTTATTTAGAAAGGGATTCCCATGTCCGACAATATGCAGCCTAATGATGAAATTTTGGACGACGAGTCCCCGGATGCTAAGGCGACCGAGGCCTATGAGGAAGTCGAGGAGTTCGACCCGTTTGAGGGCATGAGCGACGAGGAACTCGACGCCCTGTGCGACGAGGACGACAGCCTCGCGGGCTTTGGCGACGTTGAGCCCGGTTTCCGCAGTGGCTTCGTGGCCTTGGTCGGCCGCCCCAACGCCGGTAAGTCAACGCTGCTCAACGCCTGCTATGGCAAAAAGGTCGCCATCACCTCGCCGGTGGCCCAGACGACCCGCCGCCGCATGCGCGCCGTCGTCAACCGCCCCGGCTACCAGCTGGTCTTTGTCGATACCCCGGGTATCCACAAGCCCAAGGACGGTCTAGGGTCCGAGCTCAATAAAAGTGCGCTGTTCGAGTTGAACGATGTCGATGTTGTCGCGTTTTTGATTGATGCCACCAAACCGATCGGCAGGGGAGACGCCTGGGTTGCCGAGCGCGTCAGATGCGCCCGTTGCAAGAAGGTCCTGGTGCTCACCAAGGCCGATGAAGCCGACCCCGCACAGGTCATGGAGCAGCTTAAGGCCGCCCACGAGCTTATGGAATATGACGACGAGATCGTGACGTCGTCGGTCAAGAACTTTAACGTCGATGCCTTCATCGAGACCGTTGCGCACTTTTTGCCCGAGGGTCCGCGTTGGTTCCCCGAGGACATGGGTACCGACGCTTCCGATGAGACGCTCGTTGCCGAGTTTGTGCGCGAGAAGGTCTTGCGCCGCACCCGTGATGAGATCCCGCACTCCGTGGGCGTGATTTGCGATGCGCTTGAGCAGACCAAGAAGGTGCTGCGCGTGCACGCCACCATTTACGTCGAGCGCGAGGGCCAAAAGGGCATCATCATCGGCAAGGGCGGCGAGATGATCAAACATATCGGCATCGACGCCCGTCGCGACCTTGAGCGCATCTTTGGCACCCAGGTCTTTTTGGAGCTGGACGTGAAGGTCAAGGCCGGCTGGCGTGACGACGAGGCCCAGATTCGCCGCTTTGGCTATAACGCCGAGGATTAGGGACACGCGGCGCGTATGGCAGGTTCTCGTACATATCGCACGAAAGTGCTCGTGCTCGATAAGACGAAGCTCAAAGAGACGGACCTGATCCTGACGATGCTTGACGAGCGGGGTCGGCAGGTTCGTGCCGTGGCAAAGGGCGCCCGCAAACCCGGCGGACGCCTGGCTGCGCGCTGCGAGATGTTCTGTACCGTTGATCTGCTGCTTGCGCATGGACGGTCGCTCGACGTGGTTTCCCAGGCCGAGCTTATGGAGGCGCCGCTCGGCGCTGCTCCCGATTACGAGATGACATGCGCCGCAAGCGCGATCGCCGAGGTCGCGCGCGTGTGCTCGTTCGAGGACGCCGAGGACCCGTTTACCTTTGCCATAACGCAGCGAGCGCTTGCCCTGGTGGGCAGCGGGCTCGACGCGGCGCATATGGATCTACTTGTGGCGGCATATGTCTTTAAGCTGCTGTCGCACGTTGGCTATCGACCCGATTTTTCGGCCTGCGTGCTGTGCGGAGACCCCATGCTGTCGTATTTTTCGCCCCAGGCGGGCGGTCTCATGTGCGGGTCGTGCGCGTCGAGCGTTCCGGGTGCCGAGCTGGTGTCGACCGGTGAGGTCGCGTGGCTGCGCGCCCTCATGTCCATGACCTTCGATGCGCTTATGGTCGAGAGGATCGACACGCATACGGCGGCGTTCTTGCTCGGGCTTTCGCATGTGTGGGCGGCGACGCATACCGATCAGCGCCTCCGTGCGATGGAATTCATGTTGGGTCGGTGATGATGCGCAGGCACGGGCTGCTTGTGGTAACATACCGACCTGTTGGTACCTCGACCTTGGTTGCTCGCTCCACCGGCGGCTTCCCAGTCCGAGGCGAATCGAGTCGCCCGTGGGCGACGCAAAACGAAAGGTGAAACAATGACTGTTTCCAAAGAGCGCAAGGCGGAGCTGACTGCCCAGTTCGGTAACACCCCGGTCGATACCGGCAACCCCAAGGTTCAGGTCGCCATCCTGACCGAGCGCATCAAGGAGCTGACCGAGCACATGAAGTCCCACCAGAAGGACTTCCACACCCGTCGTGGCCTGCTCATGCTCGTCGGCCGTCGTCGTCGTCTTCTCTCCTACATCAAGAAGAACGACATCGTCGAGTACCGTGAGCTCATCAAGGCTCTGGGCATCCGCGACAACATCCAGTAGGATTTGTACATGCTAAGAGCGTCCTGCGCAGCGGGGCGCTCTTTTTGTGTAAGGGCGTGAACAATCACGCTCTGAAGCGTGGCGGGGGCAGGGGGCCCGCGTCACATGAGAAGCCCGCAGGCAAGGGGCCTGTGGGGTAAAGGAGAACAATGACACTCGTATCCAAGACCTTTGAGCTGTACGGCAAGACCTACACCTTTGAGTCCGGCGAGCTTGCCAAGCAGGCCACCGGCGCCTGTCTGGTCAAGCAGGGCGACACCACGATGCTCGACACCGTGGTCGTCTCCAAGGAGCGTAAGAACTACGACTTCTTCCCGCTGACCGTCGACTTCAACGAGAAGATGTACGCCGCCGGCCGCATCCCGGGTGGCTACCTCAAGCGTGAGGGCCGTCCCAGCGAGAAGGCCACGCTCACGGCCCGTATGATCGACCGCCCGATTCGTCCGAGCTTCCCGGACGGCTTCCGCAACGAGGTGCACATCGTCGCCACGTCGCTCGTCGCCGACCAGGTCAACCCCTTTGACGTCATCAACGTCATGGGTGCTTCCCTGGCAATGACGCTCGGCGGCGTGCCCTTCGAGGGCCCGCTTGCCTGCGTGCGCATCGGCCGTAACGTGGAGACCGGCGAGTTTATCGTCAACCCCACCTATGAGGAGCGCGAGAACTCCGATCTGGATCTGGAGCTGGGTGGCTCCGCCGACTTCATCTCGATGGTCGAGGCCGGCGCCGAGGAGATCTCCGAGGACGACATGCTCGCCGCCATGAAGTTTGGCCAGGAGGCCCTTGCTGCCTTCTGCCAGGCTCAGGACGAGTTTGTCGCCGAGTGGGAGCAGGTCAACGGCGCCATCGTCAAGAAGGAGTACCCGCTCGACCAGCCCGTCGAGGAGGTCCAGGAGCGCATCTTCGCCCACTACGACGAGATGGCAGCCGCCCTTCGCGACGCCGACAAGCTCTCCCGTATCGGTAAGGTCGAGGCTCTGAAGGAGTCCATCCGTGCCGAGTTCACCGAGGAGGAGCAGGCCGCTTGGGAGCGCGAGATTCCCGTGGCGCTCAAGAAGCTCGAGAAGAAGGCTATGCGCACCATGGTCGTCGAGACCGGTGAGCGCGTCGACGGCCGTGCCGCCGATGAGATTCGCCCCATCATGGTGAAGGATAACTACCTGCCGCTCGTTCACGGCTCCGGTCTGTTCCAGCGTGGCCAGACCCAGGTGCTTTCCGTCCTGTCGCTCGGTATGCTCAACGAGGGCCAGCGTCTGGATACCATCGAGCCCACCGAGGGCAAGCGCTACATGCACCACTACAACTTCCCGCCGTTCTGCACCGGCGAGACCGGCCGCATGGGCAGCCCCAAGCGCCGCGAGATCGGCCACGGCAACCTGGCCGAGCGCGCTTTGCTTCCGGTGCTCCCCGACGAGAACGAGTTCCCCTACGCCATCCGCGTCGTCTCCGAGGTCATGGAGTCCAACGGCTCCTCTTCGATGGCTTCGACCTGCGGCTCCACGCTCGCCCTTATGGACGGCGGCGTGCCCATTAAGCGCCCGGTCTCCGGTATCGCCATGGGCCTGATCCAGGAGGAGGGCAAGACCGTGGTCCTGTCCGACATCCAGGGTCTCGAGGACTTCCTTGGCGACATGGACTTTAAGGTCACCGGCACCACCGAGGGCATTACCGCTCTGCAGATGGACAACAAGGCCACCGGCCTTACCTTCGACATCCTGGCCCGCGCCCTGCAGCAGGCCAAGGAGGGCCGCGCCTTCATCCTGCAGAAGATGCTCGATGTGATCCCCGAGCCGCGTCATACCACGCGCAGCACCGCTCCGCGCATCGTCTCCATCCAGGTTCCGACCGATAAGATCCGTGACGTCATCGGTTCTGGCGGCAAGGTCATCCGCGGCATCCAGGACGAGACCGGCGCTTCGGTCGACATTCAGGAGGACGGCACCGTCTTTGTCGGCGGCACCGGCGAGTCCGTCGACCAGGCCGTCGAGCGTATCAAGCTCATCATCAAGGTTCCCGAGCCGGGCGAGGAGTACACCGGTCGCGTTGTCTCCATCCAGCCCTTCGGCGCCTTCGTGAACCTGCTGCCCGGTAAGGACGGCCTGCTGCACATCTCCCGCGTCGCCAAGGGCCGCGTGGAGAAGGTCGAGGACGTCCTCAACGTGGGCGACGAGGTCAAGGTCGTCGTCATCGAGGTCGACGATCGCGGCAAGATCTCGCTCGATCGTCTCGACAAGCCCGAGGCCCCGGCTCGTGCCGAGGGTGCCTCCGAGGGCGACGGCGAGCACTTCCAGCGTCGTGAGCGTCCGCGTCGCGAGCGCTCCGAGCGCAGCGACCGCCCGCGCCGTCCCGGCGACAACGGAGGCCGCAAGCCCCGCCGTCACCACGACGCCGAGTAACAGCCGCACATAAGCAGCTCAATAAGGGCGACTCCATAACGGGGTCGCCCTTTTGCCATCGCCCGGCTGGGGGGGGGTATGAAGTTTCCTGCTCTACAGTCCTGCGCAAGACGGAACGCACATTAAGTGCTTTCCTTTGCGTGCGGAACTCGCGATAAACTTCATATGCGCCCCTCCCGGGCGCAAGCAAAAGGGCTGGTTAGTGCCGCTCGCTATTTAGTTAGACAGTCTATTCAGTAGTCAGATTTCAGATCTGTAGATAGCCGCAGCAGCATCTTCCCAGATAAAACCGACCAAAACAAACCTGTCCCTTTTTGGCAGGTTTCCCGTGGGGCGGGCACTGATGAAGTTTATCGCGAGTTCCGCACGAACAGGAGGCCA
>CABPXT010000050.1:0-12053 GCA_902461405.1 uncultured Collinsella sp. | reverse complement strand
TCGTCGGAAGCTCGCGACCGAGGCTCCCACATCTGCTGAGGAGTTGCTGGCGAGTGTACCGGGGCTTGACGCGCTGCGGGACGTTCCGGCGTTTGATGACCTGCCGGTCGATGAAGCCCAGCAGGCTGCCTTTGATGATTTCTGCGCGCATGTCGAGGAGCCCGAGCAGATGCAGCTTGGCGCCGTGGTGCGCTTGGATCGCGGGTTTCCACTGGTGGCGACTGCCGATGACACGTTTCGTGCCGAGCATGCTGTGGGGTTTGCCAAGTCACGCGGCGAGGACGAGGTCCTGCTGCCTGCCGTGGGCGATCGTGTGGCGGTGCGCCGCGCTCCCGGGCACGATATGGGCGTGATTGAGTGCGTGCTGCCGCGCCGTACGAGCTTTGAGCGTTGGCGCGGCCGTGCCCGCGGGGAGCGTCAGGTGCTCTGCTCCAACGTGGATAGCGTGCTAATCGTGCAGGCGCTCGGTGCCGGCGAGGTGCTGCTCGACCGCGTGGCGCGCTCGCTGGTGTTGGCGCTCGACTGCGATGCCGAACCGGTGGTGGTACTCACCAAAGCTGATCGCTGCGATGCCGAGGAGCTCGAGCGCGATCTGGACCGCGCGCGCCGCTTGGTGGGTCCGGACGTGCGCGTGATCGTGACGTCCTCTGCCGAGGGCCGCGGCCTGGACGAGGTCCGTTCCTGCGTGCCTGCCGGGAGCTGCGCCATGATTCTGGGCGAGGCGGGTGCCGGCAAGTCGACGCTGCTCAATGCGCTGCTGGGCCACGATACGTTGGCGACCGGCGGTGTGCGCGAACGCGACGACCAGGGCCGTCACACTACCGTCGCGCGCGTGATGGTAGCGCTGCCGGGCGACGCCGGTGTGATCGCCGATGCCCCGGGCCTGCGCAGCTTACCGCTCGTGGGTCACGAGCGGGGTCTGGCGCGCGCCTTCCCCGAGATTGTCGAGGCATCGCGCGCGTGCCGGTTTGGCGATTGCACGCATGCCCATGAGCCGGGTTGCGCCGTTCGCGAGGCCGAGGACGCCGGGCAGATTGACAGCCTGCGTCTGGAAACGTTCCAAAACCTGGCGTCATCCATGCGCGTGAGCGCTCAAATGCTCGATCCCGATGTCCATCTGTAATTGATTTTTCCTATGACAGCCGTTTCCCAACTGTTCGGGAGACGGCTTTTTGCTGCGGAAAAGCCTCGAAACATGCAGTTTGCTGACGTGCTGACCAAAACCTTGCCACGAGCTTGACGGGCTGGTCAGCTTTTGGTCAGCGATTGGTTTGACATCGAAAACCAAGATTGCGATTGCGCCGCTTTGCACTCTGACCGCCCAGACAATGGTGGTACGGGCATTCGCCCGGCACTGCCATGAGAGGAGCGGCCGTGAACAAGAGCAAGCGCATCGCCATCAGTCTGGTCGCGGGCGTGCTCGCTGCTCTGCTCTGCATGGTTTACGGCTCATCGATCCGCTCACAAGCCGAACAGGTCCAGGCTGAGACCTTGGCCAAGTACGGTGGCGATCGCGTCGAGGTATGCGTCGCGGCGCGCGATATCGATGTGGGCGAGACCCTCGATGAGACCAATGTCATAACCCAGGAGTGGCTGACGAGTCTGCTGCCGCGTGACGCGGCGACCGAGCTGCGCCAGGTGCGCGGCGACGTGACGACTTCGCGTATTCCCAAAAACGCCGTGATCTGCAATGTCTACACCAAGGCCGAGAGCCGCAAGCTCGAGGTGCCTAAGGGCAAGGTTGCCGTTTCGGTGGCGGTCGATGCCGAGCACTCGGTCGGCGGTGCCACGGGCGTGGGCAGCTACGTGGATGTGTACGTGCAAAAGGACGGCGTGACCGATCGGCTGTGCGGCGCGCACGTGATCGATACCAGTGAGGATTCCGGTGCCACGCGCGAGGGCAAGATCGAATGGGTGACGCTGGCGGCTGACCCCGAAGACGTCAAGGAACTGCTGGGAGCCTCGGGCAAGGGAACGGTCAGCTTGACGATTCCCGCCACGGCGCGCGGCAAAAAGAGCGGAGGCGACGAGTGATGAAGGCGATCTGGCTTGCGTGCTGCGCGTGCGGCGATTACGGGCTGTTGCAGCGGGAAGTCGAGGGCCGTGATGCGGGTGCACAGGTGCTTCGCGTGGGTGACCTGGACGGGCTGGTTTCCATGGCGCGGGCGTTTCCGTCGCGCCGCGGGGCTGCCATCATCGCGGCGTCTCTGTTTGATACCGAAGATGTGCGCAAGACTGTTGCGCGCCTGACGGCCGAAGGCCGCGTGAGTCGCGTGGTCGTGTTGATAGAAGCGCTCGATCCGTCGGATATCGAGGGGCTGTTTCGCGCGGGGGCGACCGAGGTCATCGCTGCACACAGTATATGCGGCAACGGGCGCGCGGGCGAGGGAGCGGTTGATTCCGATCGGCGCATGACGATTGAGCCCGATGCTTTTGTTGATAGGGAACCCGGGGCGCCTCGCGCTACAAGAGGCCCGCGTGTTGATGATTATGGAAAAGCGGAAGCCGAGCATGGTCGGCGCCCCCGGAACCCCCTTGTATACGATGACGCTGGAGGGCCGGCGCAGCATGCTGGCGACTCCCCGGCAGTAGATATGGGATACGTGCACGGCGTGAATCTGGCGGATGAACTCGACGAAGTTGAGGGCCTTGCCGGGTGCGGCGAGTTGTCGCTGATGCAGCATGAGCAGATTGCGCAGAACGAGCCTGCCTCGCAGACCGAACAAGCAGCCATGCCGGCTTGGACGCAGCACGTGGTTGCGGCGGGGGGGGAGGGGGGGCAGGCGCCCACCCCCCCTCGGTGAGCATGCTGCCGCGGCCAGACGCTACCGCTCCGCCGCATCGAGCTCCAGTCATCTGCGCTATTTCGGGTTCGGGCGGTTGCGGCAAGTCGACGATCGTTGCCACCATGGCACACACATCGTCGCTGTTGGGCTTGCGTGCCGCCGTGCTCGACCTGGACCTGATGTTTGGAAACCTTTACGACTTGTTAGGCGTCGATGCTCCGCGCGATATGGCGGCACTTATCGAGCCGTCGGCGGCGGGCATGCTCACCGAGCCGGATATCGTAGCCGCTTCGATGCGCGTGGCGCCGGGCGTTACGCTCTGGGGTCCCGTCGCGGCGCCCGAGCAAGCCGAGCTCATGGCACGTCCGGTGGAGCTACTGCTTGATGTTCTGCGTCGCGAATCCGACGTGGTCTTTATCGATACCTCGGTCTTTTGGGGCGACGCCGTGGCGGCTGCGGTGGCGGCGAGCGACCGTTGCCTGGTCGTTGGCGATGCGGCGGTGTCGTCCGCGGCATCGGCATCGCGCGTCATTGAACTGGCAGGTCGAGTAGGTGTGCCGCGCACGCGCATGAGCGCCGTGTTCAACCGGTTCGGTGCGCGCGGGGCAGACGAGGACGTCGCCATGCGCTTTGAGATTGCCTGTGCGTTAAGCTCCAAGATTCGTATCGCCGATGGCGGGCAGGATCTCGCCGCGCTCATGGCGTTTGGGCGCGCTGACGAGGCAGTGGGGCAGACCAGCGCTTTTGCGACTAGCGTGCGCGAGGCCACGCGCGAGATGCTCGTGGAACTGGGGTGCGCCGTCGGCCCTTGGAGCGATATGGTCGCCGACCGTGCAACGCGCACCGAACGCCCACGTATCCGCCTTCCCTGGTCGCGCGAGGGTGATCAGCGATGAGCCTGCAAACGAGGATTAAGGCTGCCGGCGCTGCGGCGGCGGCAGCGCCTGTAGATGTGGGGCGTCGCCGCGCCGTGAAACGACGCACCAAGCGCGCCGTGATGGACCGCATGGGTTACGACGAAGTGGCGCGTATCAGCGCCTATATCGACCCGGCACTTGCCCGCTCGGAATTGCGTCCTGCGGTGGAGGCGGCGCTCAATGTTGAGGAGCCGACCGATCTCGCGACGCCCGAGCGCGAGACCATCATCGACGAGATTTTGGATGACGTGGTGGGCTTGGGGCCGTTGCAGCCGCTCATCGAGGACGACACCGTTACCGAGATCATGATCAACGGCTGCCGCTCGGCTTTCTTTGAACGCGGCGGCGTCTTGTACCCCATCGAGCATGCGTTTGAGGATGATGAGCAGATCCGTGTGCTTATCGACCGCATTATCTCGCCACTTGGCCGCCGTATCGACGAGCGCAGCCCCATCGTCAACGCCCGCCTCAAAACGGGCTATCGCGTCAACGCGGTGATTCCGCCTGTGGCGATTGACGGACCGATTCTCACCATCCGAAAGTTCTCGGACCGTATCTGCTCGCTGGACGAGCTTGTGGGGCTGGGGTCGCTGCCGCTTTGGTATGCGCAGCTGCTGTCGTGCGCGGTGTCGCTGCGACAGGACCTGGCGGTTGCGGGAGGCACGGGATCTGGTAAGACCACCCTGCTCAACGCGTTGTCATGTGAGATTTCCACCGGCGAGCGCATCGTGACGATCGAGGACTCTGCCGAGCTCAAGTTTGCGCATCATCCGCACGTGGTGCGCCTAGAGGCGCGCGAGGCTTCAATTGAGGGTGAAGGCGCGGTGACGATCCGCGACCTGGTAACTAATGCCCTGCGCATGCGCCCCGACCGCATCGTGGTGGGCGAGGTGCGCGGTGCCGAGTGCTGCGACATGTTGCAGGCCATGAACACGGGCCACGACGGGTCGCTCACCACACTTCATGCGGGTTCAGAACAGGAGACCGTGGTGCGTCTGACGTTGCTTGCACGTTATGGCATCGACCTGCCGAGTGAGCTCATCGAGGAGCAGATTGCCATGGCGCTCGACGGTATCGTGATGTCCGAGCGCCACGCCGATGGCAGGCGCTTCGTCTCCTCGTATTCGGGGGTGCGACGCGCCGCATCGGGCGGCGTAGAGCTCGAGCGCTATGTGACGTTCGATGCCGCCGAGTGCACCTGGACGCTTGACCGCGAGCCGCCGTTTATCGCAGAAGGCCTGCGGTCGGGGACGCTCACACAAGAGGAGGTGGACGAATGGAGATCGCTGTGCCCCTCGTCGTAGGGGGCTTGGCAGGGCTTTCTGTCGCGACGGCGTGCGGGGCGGAACCTCGTGTGCCGCAGGTACCGCCGGCGGAGCTGGCACGTCAGGCGCTCGAGACGGTGGCAGAGAAGCTGCCGCGTGAGCTGGTGGAAAACGATCTGCTGAAAAAGATCGCCCGTTCGTGGGCATCGCTGGCTCCGGCGCATCGCCTTGGCCTCGTGATCGAGGATGCTTCGGGATGTTTGGCGTTTCTGCTGCTATCGAGCGGTGTCTGCTGCGTTTTACTAACGATGGTGTCGTTATCGCCCCTCGGATTTGCCTTGGGACTTGTTGCTCCGTTTGCCGTTGGTGCCGCTCGGGATGGCTTTGAGAGCCGGCGCGAGCAACACGATGCAGAAGAGGCAATGCCCGAGGCGTTTACCGCACTTTCCATGTCGCTTGCCTCGGGACATTCGCTTGCCCAGGGCATGCGCTTTGTGGGCGCTCATGCGCAAGAGCCAGTGCATACCGAGTTTTTGCGGGTGGCGGCGGCGATCGATTGCGGCATCTCGGCGACCGACGCGCTCGATGACTTGCTCGTGCGTATCGACGCCCCCGGTCTTTCGCTTGTGACCTTGGCGCTTAAGGTGTCTCAGCGCACCGGCGCTCCGCTTGCCGACTTACTGTCCGAGGCGTCGAGCATGGTGGGGGAGCGCATTGAGCTCAAGCGCCGCCTGGATGTTAAGACGTCGCAGGCTCGCATGTCTGCGCATATGGTCGCGGCGATGCCGGCGGGCATGTGCGCGGTGTTGGCGCTGCTTTCGGCAGATTTTCGTCGCGGTCTTGCGACGCCTGCCGGCGCGGGTGCTGTGGTGCTGGGTCTTGCCCTCAACGCCGTTGCCCTGGTGGTTATCCGGCGCATTATGCGGGTGGAGCTATGAGCGCCTCGGTTGCAGTTGCGGCTTGCCTGTGCGCCCTGAGTGTATTTGTCGCGACGGGTTTTGATCGGGCGGATGCACGCAAGATCGCAGGGGCCTGTAAGCGCGAGGCGGTGCTGGTCGCTGCCGCGGGTCGCTCGGTGGTCGATGCTCTGACCGCGCGAGTGAAGGGCGCGGTTGGAGCGGGCGGCCCGGCGCGAGTGTCGCTCGGCGAAGTGTCCGAGATGATCGATGTTGTGCGCTTGGGTCTTTCGGCCGGTCTTTCGTTTGATGCGGCGCTTGAGATTTTCTGCGCCAACCGCCGGTCAGTGCTGGCTCTTCGCCTTGAGCGCGCCTGCATGGCGTGGCAGGTGGGCGTGGGCACGCGTGAGGACGAGTTGTTGGCCGCCGCGCGCGACCTGGACGTGCGAGCGCTCGAGACCTTTGCCATCACGGTGGGGCAGGCGCTCGCCCTGGGTGCCCCACTTGCCGAGACGCTGGCCGCTCAAAGTCGCGAGATCCGTGCGGCTCATCGCGCCGCGGTCGAGCGCGAGATCGAGCGTGCGCCCGTCAAGCTGTTGATTCCCACCGGCACGCTCATCTTGCCGGCGTTGCTTCTGTCCATATTGGGCCCGCTGCTGGGAGCAGGCGGGATGATGTAGGGAGGAATACATGAACACGATGGTCGAAGTTGCTGACAAGGCTTGGAGCTGGGCTTTTTGCCGGGCGATTCACACTCGCCAGCATGCCAAGGAGCTGTTGCAGGAGGAGAGCGCGCAGGGTACCACCGAGTACGCCATTTTAGTGGGCGTACTTGTGGTGATCGCGATTATTGCCATCGTTGCATTTAAAGGCAAGGTTAAAGAGCTATGGGATGCGATCAGCGAGGGCATCAACAGCCTGTAGAGGGCGAGCGCCCCATCGGGGTGCTGCTGGTGTTTGCTTGCCTGACCGTGGCGATAGCGGTGGTGCTTTGGGGGCTTAACGCCGCGCGGCAGCAGCGTCCTGGGACCGCCTCCGATTTGGGCTCAGATTCGGCGGTAGCGTCTCAAAAAGATGAGATGCGAGATGCGGACGATTCGGATGTCGCTGTCACGGCGCAAACCTTTCTGCGGGCGCTCGACAAGTGGTCTGGCACTGCGACGGATTCGCCTGAGGGCAACGCGATTGCGGTCCGACTTGCATGGTCCGAGGACCGACCGATGACCGAAGCGGCGGCGGATATGCTGCGTGCCTATCGCGAGGTACCCACGGCGCAACTTGCTCTGAGCGGCTATCTCGACATCAAGGGAAACGTGTGGGGCGCCATCGTACGCGACGGACGCGGCTGGGTCGATATGGTGACAATTGCCGCGGATGCTGGCGATGCTTCGTGTCGTCTGCGCGCCGTGCGCCTGAGCCCGCAGGCAACGGACCCAAAGGAGGGATCGTGAAATGCATGATGTCCTGCGTGAGGAATCTGCCCAGGCGACGGTCGAATACGCCATCGTCACGGTGGCGCTGTTATCGATCGTGCTGGCGATCGCGGGGCTTTGGCGTGCCGGCACCGATGGGCGCTTGGCGGCGCTGGTTGAGCGGGCGGCATCCCATGGCGTTGCCTCGACGTCGGTTATCGACGCCGCTGCGGCCGCTAAGGACATCGCGTTGTATTGATGCCGCGCGCGAGGACCGGGCGCAGTCTACGGTCGAGGCCGCTTTTTTGCTGCCGACGTTTCTGACACTCATCCTTCTCGCGCTGCAACCGGTGTGCCTGCTCTATACGCGCGCGGTCATGGAGTCTGCCGCCGCCGAGACCGCGCGGCTCATGACCACGACGATGGCGGAGGACGACGATCTTAAGGAGTTCGCCCGCCGCCGACTTGCCGCAGTGCCCAACGTTTCGATCTTTCATGCCGGCGGGCCGTTGTCGTGGGATATCGAGCTTGGCCGGGCCGGTGCGGGTGGCGTCTCGTCCGTGTCCGTTTCCGGCGAGGTCAAGCCGTTGCCTGTGATCGGTGCGTTTGCGCAGGCTATGGGTGGTACCGCCGAGGGCGGCTACGTTGAGCTCAAGGTCGATGTCTCGTATCAATCGCGTCCCGAATGGCTGGAGGGAGATTATGATTCGTGGATTGCTGCATGGGATTAAGCGTTTCTGGTCTAGACGCGTTTTGACGCACCGTCCGAGCTGCCATCGCAAGCGAGGCGGCTTTATGGGTCGAGCCGGTGTCGATCTGTTTATCGAAGATGGCGCCTATACCACGCTTTCTTCTGCCGTGGTCATCCTAGTGGTGCTCACATTGTTGTTTTCGTCGACCGCGGCGATATGGAGCATGTCGCGTGCCGGGGATACTCAGGTGGCGGCTGATAGTGGCGCGCTGGCGGGTGCCAACGTAGTGTCGTCCTATCACACGGCTGCCACGGTGGTTGATGCGAGCATCTTGAGTCTGGGGCTGGCGGGGTTTGCCACGATCGGGACGGGCCTGGTCGCCATCCTCATCCCGGGTGCCGAGCCGGTTGCCGGCAATATGGTCGACACCGGGATTGAGATCATTAAAACGCGCAACAAGTTTGCCAAAAGCGCATCGGAAGGCTTACAGAAAATCGAGACGGCTCTGCCGTATCTGATCGCCGCGCGTGCCACGCAGACGGTGTCGGCGCAGGATACCGATAGTGTGACCTATACCGGTACGGCGCTTGCCGTGCCCAGGACATCCGAGTCTGACTTCGCTGCGCTCAAAGGATCAGAGATCTCGACCGATACCATTAAAGACACATCAGATGATTTAGAGGGTGCGGCCGAGGAGCTGCGGAAGGCTTCTGAGGACACGGCGAAGGCTAAAGAGCGTGCTTGGCTGGCGGATTGTGGTGGGTCTGACAAGGGCTCGGTCGGCAGCTGTTCTTGCATGTGGGAGCGTGCGAAAAGCCTAACGGATCTCTCCGGTGTTCAAAATCCGCATTACTCATCGAGCGTTACGTGGGAGCCCCAAGTTGCCCTTGATCGCGCGAAGGACTACTACCATTGGCGTCTGACAAATGAGAAGCCCCACGGCTCGAGTGTCGAGATGAAGGCAGAGTCTGCGGCGCGTAAGGCGTTTTATACCTATGCGAGCGCGGAGGTCGATCGGGCACATATAACCGAGAACGGAGACAGGGTTTCCTCCTATATTCCGCTGCTGCCGCGCAACTCTGATGAGGTTCGGGCGACGGAGCTCTATACCGATGCGGTGTGGCCGACGAGCGTGAACGATGACAAGGCGTATCTGCATTACGGGACGACCTGCCCTAACTATAAGAAAGGGACGCCGAGCGGATTTGCTTCGGTTGCCGATTACGATGGACAGGATAAATGCAGCAAATGCCATTTTGGCGTTTCGTCGCTTGGTGCTGTTGCGGCGCCTTCAACCTCTATCGAAAACGGCTTCGAATATCACTTCGACGAGTTCAAAAAGGCCTTGGAGGAATACGTCAAATGTCGGAACAAAGAGCTTGAGCTCATGCGTCAGACCGAGGATGAGGCCGACCGTGCGAGCAATGCGTTTGACCAGGCCATTAAAGCGCTTTCGGGCGAGCGTCCGCGTATCGCTCCGCCCGGTCGCAACGGCGTGGTTGCCTTTGCGGTTTCGGGTGCCATCTCGAGCCCCGATGAGCTCAACTCTTCGTTTAACACGGCAGTCAGGCTTGGCGATCGCGGTGCCATCTCTGCCGCGGTGCTGGCGCCCGATGAGGCGACGGCGCAAAACAACGTGCTTTCGCGATTTTTCTCGACATTGAAGGAACGCTCGGGTGGCGTTGCCGGCGTACTCGATGGCGTCATGGATGTCTGGGGACGGCTGCTTGTGGGATACGGAGACATCCAAGGTTCGGCCGACGAACTTATGGACGAGATGATTAAAGGCCTAGGAGGGGGCAGCGGCGCGTTGGGCTCCATTGCATCGTGGCTCGGCGATACCGTTTCGGCGTCCGTGGCGGCGTTGGGTCTGGAACCGTGCGACTTGTGCCTGCGAAAGCCAGTGCTGACCGATTCTGCCAACGTCATTAAGAGTCCGGGGTCTGACATTGCTGGTCTCTTTCAAGCGCAAGACAAGCTGCGAAGTATTCCGTTGGGCGTGATCGATCCCAAGGCGCTTTGCGAGGCGTTGGAATATCAAGTCGAACGCACCATTAGCGGTACGGTGTTCACGCTTGCGGAGATTCCTCTGCCCGGCGGTGGCTCCATCCCACTCACCGTCGATGTCGCCACGCTGGTTGGCGCTCTGGGCGGTGGGTCGTAATGAGTATCCGCATGCGTCTGCGCGAGGAGCGCGCCCAAGCGACGGTGGAGATGGCAGTGGTTGCGCCCGTTTTGCTGGTGCTGGCACTCATCGTGTACAACGTCATGATCTTTGCCAGCGCTGTCGCGCGCTTCGACCGCGTGGTGCCCGACATCGTGTTGGCGCACGCCGTGGCGTCGGAGGGGGAGGGCGACGAAAGCTCTGCCGATGCCTCGGCGACGGTTCAGACTCAAATTCTGAATGCCATGGAAGGTTATGACTTGCAGATTGAAGTGTCGAGCGAGCAAGGCGCGGAGGCATCGGATGGTGGCCTGCTCTCCCTATCCGGTACGTTTAGGACCTACACCTGCACCATGCACTATGAGCCGTGGCCGACTTCTCTCAGCATCGCTGGCGTTCCGCTGGGGGCGCCGACAACGTTGTCGCACGAGCGCGCGGTGACGGTCGATCCATGGCGTCCGGGGGTGGTCATGTGACCGCGGTCTCGTCCTACATCGCCTACGCACGGGCACTCAATAGGCTGGGTTGGACGCCGGCGGAGTTTGTGGTGGCGGAGTCGTTTGTCGTGCGCCTGCGCGGCATGCTGGGACGGCATCCGGTTGCCGCCAACGGCTTGCCGCTCGTCATGGCGTTTCCACGCTGCTCTTCGGTCCATACGTGTTTTATGGCCTATCCCATCGATATCGCCTTTATCGATGCACGTGGCTATGTCCTCGTATGCTACGAAAACGTACGTCCCTGGCGTATGTGCTCCTGGCCCGGCGCCTGGGCCGTACTAGAGCGTCCTTCAATCATTGTTTCGACCCCTGCTCTCCAACGCGTGCCGGCTTAAGAATTGGCGACAGCGGACTTTCGTCATACGAAATTGGGTAAGATGGAGGAGAAGATGCATGGATGTTGAGATCCATCCCAACGCTAAAAAGCACCTGACAGAACAGCAGGTGCTTAGCGCTTGGCTTGCGGTTACTGAGTGCATTCGTCGCGAGTCGAAGGACGAGCCGCCGAGATGGCTTGCGATTGGATGGCTCCCAGACGGACGAAGCGTGGAGCTTGTCGCGGTCGAGCTTCTCCGTGGGTGGCTTATCATTCATGCCTTGTCTCCAGTCCAGAAGAAATTTTGGCAGGAGATTGAACGGGCTCGGCAAAGGGGTCGATGATGGGCAAGACGTATACGGCCGCTAATGGTCAGGTTGTAACGGATGAAATGATTGACGCGTGGTGCGAGTCGTACGAGCGCGGAGAGTTTCCGGATGGCGAACACACCGTTGGTGGGATCGTGCATGGACGGCCCCCACTCTCAGGTGAGGGGACGGCAACGCTGTCAGTCAAGATTCCTCTGGGAATGAAGGAGGCCATTCGTCGACGGGCGGCTGCCGAGGGGATGACGCCAAGTGAGTTTGCCCGTGCGGCCCTGAGCGAAAAACTTCTTGCTGCCGGCTGATGCCTCTGACGTGCCGATTTAAAGAACCGAGGCTGTGCTCAAAAACTTTTTTAAAATTCTCGGTTGACCGGAACGCGTCCTTGGTTATACTAATCAAGCCTTGAAACAAGGCACACCTCAAATGGCTGGGTAGCTCAGTTGGTAGAGCAGAGGACTGAAAATCCTCGTGTCAGGGGTTCGATTCCCTTCCCCGCCACCTTGAATTGACTAGGACCTCTGCAAAGGGGTCCTTTTCTTTTATATGGACCCTGCACGGAATCGAACCCCGTGAGGGCGCGGAGCTGAGGAAACGCGTAAGCGTTTGCCAGCGTAGCTCGCAAGGCGCGTAAGCGCCGCAGCGGTCCGTCCGCGCAGCGCGCGGACGCGATTCCCTTCCCCGCCACCTTGAATTGACTAGGACCTCTGCAAAGGGGTCCTTTTCTTTTAGGCTCTGTTAGACCAAATTTGACACGATCGGCTGTTCGTCGAACCGGAAAATAA
>CABPXT010000049.1:0-12229 GCA_902461405.1 uncultured Collinsella sp. | reverse complement strand
TGCCGTCGTCATCGACCGGCATGCAGATGTCGGTGATGCCCTCCTTGAGGCAGGCGAAGTAGTCGTCGACGCCGTGGCCGGGCGAGTTGTGGACGATACCGGTACCGTCATCGACACCGACGTAATCGGCCAGCAGCGCCACGCCCTCAACGCCGTCAAAGATCGGCTGCTTGTAGTGGATGTGGTGGAAGGTCTCGGCAGGAACCACGTAGGGCTTGCCGTCGACCATGACCGGGATGTACTCCCAGCCAAACTCCTCGCAGCACTTGGGCGCCAGGTCTTCGAGCATGACCTCGGCACGGCCCTCGTGTTCAACGGCGACGTAGGCGGCACCGGGATTGAGGGAAACGGCCTGGTCGGACGGGATGGTCCACGGCGTAGTCGTCCAGATGATGAAGTCGACCGGGCCGTCGAAGTTCTCGAGGCCGGCAGGCTTGGAGGTCATCTCAAAGCGCACGAAGATGGACGGGCTCGTCTCGTCGGAGTACTCGATCTCGGCCTCGGCCAGCGCAGTGTGGCAGTGCTTGCACCAGTGAACCGGCTTGTGGCCGCGATAGATCATGCCCTTATCGAACATCGCCTTGAAAACCTCGATGTCGGCGGCGTCATGCTGGTGATAGAGCGTCAGGTAGGGGTTGTCCCAGTCGCCGAGCACGCCCAAGCGACGGAAACCGGCCTTCTGAAGCTCAATGTTCTCGACAGCGAACTCGTTGCAGAGCTCACGAATCTTGGCCGTGGAAGTCTGGTTGAACTTCTCGGTGCCGAGCTTCTCCTCGACCTTGTGCTCGATCGGCTGGCCGTGGCAGTCCCAACCGGGGACGTAGGGAACCTCATAGCCCTGCATCATCCAGTAGCGGTTGATCATGTCCTTGGAGATCTTGTTCATGGCGTGGCCGATGTGGATCGGACCGTTGGCATACGGAGGGCCGTCGTGCAGCACGAACTTCTTGTGACCCTCGTTCTTCTTCAGAACTTGCTCGTAGACCTTGTTGTCCTGCCAGTCCTTGAGTCGCTTGGGCTCGGACTTGGAAAGACCGGCACGCATGGGAAAACCGGTTTTGGGCAGATTCATCGTCTGCTTGTACTCGTTTGCCACGGTACCCCTTTCATGTCGTGGGCGCGCACGCCCGTTGGGCACCAAAAAAAGCGCCCGTCCCTGCAAGCTGGGACGAAGCGCCACAAAACGGGCCGTGTGCCCGCAAAAGCTCTTCGCTTAACCACCCAGCTTAGATGCCCTCACCCGCATTACAGCGCGCTCGCATCCGTTACTCGGCTGGCCTGTATCGACGACCATCTCGGCGATGTCTACTAAGACGTGCCTGTACGGCGCGTCCGTTGGGACCGCAGCTCCGGGGTGATTTTCATCGGTCGCATGCACGGGTTCTCAGCGCTCCCCGTTCTCTGTAGCACACGGACGACCGACTACTCGTCCCCATCAACGCTTATGCGCTGTATGGTAGCACGGTCAACGCCGGCGAAAAACCCTCAACATCGGTTTCATACTTTAGTAATTTCTCGCGGTCGCAAGCACTCACTTGGAGCAAAATACCTGAAAGCACTTTATCTAACGAAAGAAGGCTGCTATGCGCACGATTGGAATGAGCGACTACACCGTCGGCGAGGACTGCTTTGACGAGCTGCCCGGCGCGCTGGACGAGTACGGAGCGGCCAAGGTCGCGATTATCGGCGGTAAACGAGCACGGGCCGCGGCGCTTCCCAGTATCGAAGCGGCACTGGAGGGCACCGACATCGAGATTCTGGAGACACGCGTCTACGGCACCAACAGCACGCGTGCCAATATCGCCAAGCTTGTTAACTCCCCCGCCTGCCGAGAGGCCGATGTGCTCATCGCATGCGGCGGCGGCAAAGCGCTCGACACCGTCAAGACGGCGGCCATCGAGCTCAAGAAGATCGTCTTTACGGTACCGACGATCTGCTCCAACTGCTCGGCCGCGACCGCCATTGCCGTTGTCTACAACGACGACGGCTCGCTCGAGGGCTATTCGTACCCCAACCGCCCCGCGCACATCTTCATCAACCCCAAGATCATCGCCGAGGCTCCGGCGGAGTACTTCTGGGCGGGCGTGGGCGATGCCCTGTCCAAACAGCCCGAGGTCGAGTACGCCACGAGCGCCGGCAACCTGGAGCACACCGCAGGTCTTGGCCTGGCGCTCGCACACACCTGCTCCGAGCCGCTGTTTACCTATGGCGTCCAGGGTCTTGAGGACGTTCGCCAGAACCTGTCGACCGAAGCCGTCAAGCAGATCGCGCTCGATATCGTGGTCAACACGGGCTACGTCTCCAACCTGACCAACCAAAACGATTACTACTACAACTCGAGCGTGGCGCATGCGTTCTACAACGCCACCTGCAGCATTCCGCGCGAGGGCACCTACCTGCATGGCGAGGTCGTGAGCCTGGGCGTGCTGGTGCTGTTTGCCTACACGGGCGATACCGAGAACCTTGAGCGCTACGCAGCCTTTAACAAGGAGATGGGGCTGCCCGTGACGCTTGAGCAGGTCGGGCTTTCCGAGTCCGATATCCCCGCCCTGTGCGAGTATGCGCACGCCACCAACGAGTGGAAGCAGGGAAACCCCGAGCCCTTCACCGACGAAAAGTTCGCCACCGCCATCAAGGCTGCCAACACCTACGGCCACACGCTCTAGGACTGGCCCAAAACCACCACAAAGGGGACAGGCACCTTTCTGGTGGTTTTTTATTGCTCCAGCATTCAGTTCGTACTCGAACCAGATTCTTTACGAGAAAGGGTTCGAGTACGTTTGTTGTTTATCGGAAATTCTGCGGAAGGACTACTCGGAACGGTAAACAGGAACGAACAGAGGCAGGGTATCATCGTGGTGATGGTATCCTGCCTTTTGTTTTGCGGGATCAAGGTCGCTTTATGCGAACTTGATCGCCACTTATATGGCGCATTGATGGCAATTGCTTCGTACGTGCATACCGGGAGCCTGTACACCTCTGGCAAGGCGTAACACACTAGACTTTGTTCCAAAGTCCGTGTGCCAAGGGGGCAGGCCCCTTAGAATTCCTGTGGAGTGTGTACGCACGTACGCAGGAAAACGGCAAAATTTCGCTATATCAGGGCGTTCTTTCATTGGAGAGTATGGTATACACGGCTTAGTTCAACAAATAAGAATTTATATATAAAGGAGAATATTGATGAAACTGTTTTTATGTTCTCACTTTTCAAGTGTAGGAAGTCTGATAAAGGAAGAAATTGAAAATAAAAAAGTCGCATTTATTCCAACAGCTTCGCTGCGTGAAGGCTACACCGGTTATGTCGGCTCGGCTCGAAAATTATTCAAAAAGTTGGGAGCAATCGTAACTGAAATTGATATTTCAACGGAGGCTTATTCAACGATACAGTCTCTTTTTGAAGATGCAGATGTGATCTATTTTACCGGCGGAAATTCTTTTTTCCTTATAGACCAGCTCCGTAAAACGGGAACGGATGAGCTGTTGAAGAAAGAATTGGAAAAGGGAAAACTGATGATTGGTGAATCGGCAGGTGCGATTGTATGCGCTCCAAGCATCCAATATATCGAGCAAATGGATGAAAAGCCGGAGGACTACTCACAAGAAGATGATTCAGGGCTTAATTTGATTGATTTCTATGCTCTTCCGCATTATCTTACAGCACCATTTAAGAAAGTTACCGAGAAAATAATGACTGAGTTTTCGGATTTGAATCTATGCCCAATTAACAACCGTCAGGGAATTGTAATTGATGGTGAAGGTTCAAAGGTAATTTGCAAAGACTAATTTGAATATTTCAGTTTGCTGTACTCATTCCTAGCAGGGTTTGGGGCAGGCACGCCCCAACAAGAAGCTGTCCCAAAGGGGCAAGAATGGGGACTGCGGACGATTTCTTGAACCGTTACGCGGCCCTTCCCAGCGCGGAGCGGAACTCGGCCGGCGTGCGGCCACCGAGCGCATCGCTGCGCCTCTCCGTATTGTATCGACCGATCCAGCCCCCGAGCTCCTCGATGAAGCTGGCGGGGGTCCAGTCCGACCAGTCCCTGCCGTACCAGAACTCCTTCTTGAGCAGGCCGAAGAAGCCCTCCATCGCCGCGTTGTCCGGGCTGCAGCCCTTGGCGGACTGGATTGGCTACACAGATGTGGACAGTTCCGGGAGGGGCGCAAGAGACGGGAAGGCCGTGTGCGCGTTCCTGCGCGAGGGCCGCGGGGAGGGGCTGCCTGGGTACGGCGCCTGTCAACTCGGTCTACGTCTTTGATGACCGGGTCGTACTCAATATCAACTTCACGGATGATGCCAAAACGGTCACCCGTGAGGAAGTGTTGGGTTCGAGTGCTATGGACAATGTTCCAGCATGCTGGGATCGAACTCGCTAGCCGGAATCACACGGTACCCGTGACGCAGCAGCAGATCGACAAAAACACCGTTGCCCGCTGTGAGGGTGCCGCTGAATGTTCCATCGTAGATGCGGCCGGCACCGCACGAGGGACTGCGATCCTGAAGAATACACGCGGCAATCTCAGACGGGCCACCCGCCTGCTCGCACATATCGAGTGCGCGCTGGGCGCCCAGGCGAAACTCGCGATCGACCGAGATGCCCTCGCAGGTACGGACCTCGCCGTTCACAATCTCGGACGGCTTGCGCGGCGTGGGCAGGCCGCCAAAGACCTCAGGGCACACCAAGAGTACCTTGGTCCCCGTGCATTCGCACGCTTCGACCAGCTCGCGATGGTAGTTATCGAGCCCGTTATACTTGCAGCTCTCGCCCATCAAGCAGGCACTTACCACGATCTTCATATTCAACTCTCCCCACGCAAAACGCCCCATTTGAGATGGACACTCAAATGGGGCGATAGACACTGCGCAACCAGTATTACTGCTGCTTTGGCATCAGCGGATTCTCGCGCGTGAGGAGATTCATAAACTCCTCGCCCGTGATCGTCTCCTTCTTGTACAGATAACGAGCCAGCTCGTGGAGCTTAAACTTGTTTTCCTTCAGGATCTGCAGGGCGCGGTCGTGCGCATCCTCGATCAGCTTGGCGACAATTGCATCCACGCGCTCGGCCGTACCGGGGGCGCAAGTGAGCGACGTATCCTGGTTGAGGTACGCGTTCTGGACAGTACCGAGCGCCATCATGCCAAACTCGTCGGACATACCAAAGCGCGTCACCATGTTGCGGGCAAGCTTGGTTGCCTGCTCGATATCGTTGGCCGCGCCGGTCGTCATCTCGCCAAAGATGAGCTCCTCGGCCGCGCGACCACCGCAGTAGACGGCGAGCTTGTCCAGCACCTCCTGGCGCGTGGTCAGGAAGCGCTCATCCTCCTCGACCTGCATGGTGTAGCCCAGAGCGCCGCTCGTACGCGGCACGATGGTGATCTTGGTAACCGGCGCAGAACCCTTCTGGCGGGCGGCAACGATGGCATGGCCGATCTCGTGATAGGACACGACCTGTTTCTCGTGGTCGGACAGAACCGTGGACTTGCGCTGCTGACCGGCGATGACAACCTCCACCGACTCCTCAAAATCGTCCTGCGTAGCGCGCTTGCGACCCTCGCGGACGGCACGCAGGGCGCCCTCATTGATGATGTTGGCCAGGTCGGCACCCGAAGCGCCGGGCGTGGCGCGGGCAATCGCGGTCAGGTCGATCGGCGGCTCCGTCTTCACGCTCTTTGCATGCAGCTCGAGGATGTTCTTGCGGCCGGTCAGGTCGGGCAGCTCAACGGGGATGCGACGGTCAAAACGACCGGGGCGCAGCAGGGCCGGGTCAAGGCTGTCGGGGCGGTTGGTAGCAGCAAGAACGACGATACCCTTGTGGTTATCGAAGCCGTCCATCTCGGTCAACAGCTGGTTGAGCGTCTGCTCGCGCTCGTCGTTGCCACTAAAGCCGCCGCCATCGCGCTTCTTACCGATGGTATCGATCTCGTCGATAAACACGATGCACGGGGCCTTTTCCTTGGCCTGCTTAAACAGATCGCGAACCTTAGCGGCGCCGCGGCCAACGAACATCTCAACAAACTCAGAACCAGAAATACTAAAGAACGGCACGCCCGCCTCGCCGGCCACAGCCTTGGCAAGCAGGGTTTTACCGGTACCCGGAGGGCCAACAAGGAGAGCACCGCGCGGCAGCTTGGCGCCGATCTCCTCGTAGCGCTGCGGCTTCTCCAGAAAGTCGACGACCTCCTTGAGAGACTCCTTAGCCTCTTCCTGGCCGGCGACGTCCTTAAAGGTCACGCCCACATCCTTGGAGGCGATAACGCGAGCGCCAGACTTACCCAGTCCACCGCCGCCAAAACCACCGCCGCCAAAGTTCATCGAGGGACCGTCATCACCCATGGCCTTCTTCATGCGGCGGTTGAGCCACCAACCGATGAGGAAGAAGATGGCCATGGGAAGGATGAGCGTAAGCAGGTAGTAAGTCATCAGACCCGAGTTCTTATCGGGGACAACAGATTCCAGCGAGGCGCCGGATTCAAGCACGCGATCGGTAAAGCCCGCATCGTTTGGCACACCGGTCGTCTTGTAGGCGATGTTCTCGTCCTCGCCCTTCTTGGTGTAATAAATCGTGTAATCGTCCGTATTGTATTCGACCTTGTCGACACTCTTCTTATCGAGCGCTTTGACAAAGGTCGAGTAATCGGTCTTCGTAATCTGCTGCGTGTGACCGATGTTGGGGAACAGAACGGTCGAGAGCACGAGGTAGACGACGAAGGCGATGAGCACGTAGAGGATCATATTCCGTCTACGTTTGTTGTCATCCATCTCCATCTGCTTGAACTCCATCTACTGGGGTTGATAATGCTTTCTAGAATACCCAACCCGAGCGACGATAAACCGACGCCGGGCACGAAAGGACAGAGATGGCATCACTGGAAGTCGGCAAGGTTCAGATCTACACGGGCGACGGCAAGGGCAAGACGACGGCTGCGCTGGGGCTTGCACTGCGCGCCACGGGCTATGGACTTAACGTGCTTATGCTGCAGTTTGCCAAGAAGCTGCACTGCGCCGAGCATGATGCGGCGCCCCGTTTAGGTCTGCGCATCGTACAAGCCGACCGCGACACGCCCGAAGCCTGTGCCGCACAGATCATGGAGCTGGCGCGCGAGCAGATTAGCCAAGTCGACGTTCTGATTCTGGACGAACTTGGCGAGGCCATGCGCCGTGGATTTGTGACGCGCGTGGATGTCGAAGCGCTGATCGCGACAAAGCCCGCCACCACGGAGCTCGTGCTCACCGGCCGCGGTCTGCTGCCCCTCGCCGATCTGGCAGACCTGGTCACCGAAATGCGCCCCGTCAAACATTACTTCGACGAAGGCCTCCTAGCCCGCCAAGGCATCGAATACTAAATGATCCGAAGGGGACGGAGGAAAACGGATCATTTTGCCTTATCGCCAGGTCAATGATCCGTTTTCCTCCGTCCCCTACGGATCATTAGGCGGTGGCGCGGCCGAGCCAGTTGCCGCTGTGGTGGTAGATGGTAAACATCGTGGCCGTGATGAGCCAGGTTACGGGGTAAACCAGCAGCAGGTGCTCAAGCGACGGATCGAACGGCATAATCGCAAACACCCAGATCACCCTGAGCACGACGGTGCCAAAAATCGTGAGCATCATAGGCTGGAAGCTCACGCCAGCGCCGCGGATGGAGCCGGACGCGTTTTCGATAATCGAGAAGATCGCGTAGAACGGCGCGATGAAATGAAGAATCGTCGTGGTGTAGGCCGAAATCGAAGCATCGTCGACAAACAGACGCGACAACGGACCCGAGAACACCAGTAGCACGGCAGACAGGCCACCAATGAGCATAAACGACAGCACAAGCGACGTATGGTAGCCCTTGCGCATGCGCTCGTAGTTGCGCGCGCCAAAGTTCTGTGCCGAGAACGTGGTGATCGAAACGCCAAGCGCCTCGGTAACCATCCAGACAATGCCATCCAAACGGCCCGAAAGACCCCACGCCGTGGTGACATCGGCACCAAACGAGTTGACCGACACCTGAATCAAAACGTTGGAAATCGAATACGCAGCAGACTGAAAGCCAAGCGGCAGACCACACGAGATCATGCTCTTACAAATGCCAGGATCAATGCAGAGTTTGGACAGTGAAAGCCGCCACGCACCCGGAGCGTGCATCATACGAATCACGATCATCGTGGCGTTGGAGCAAATGGTCAGCGCCACCGCGATGCCGCAGCCCAGAGCCTCCATATGAAGCACGGCAACGAAGATGACATCCAGCACCGCATTAACAAGGCAGCCGGAAGCAATGATCACAGCAGGACCGCGTGTGTCGCCCACGGCGCGCAGCAGCGCCGTTCCCATATTGAGCAGCAGCGCCGCAACCATGGCGGCAAAATAGCAACGAGCATAGGCCACGCCCTCGGCCAATAGTTCATGCGGCGTGTTCATAAGTACCAGCATGGGCTCAACGAACACTATGCCAAGAATCGAGAAAACGATACCGCCCACCAGCGCGAGCGTCATGGCCGTATGGACCGAACGACTCAATCGCTCATCATCGTGCTGACCAAAATACTGACCGGTAATGACCGCGCAGCCAGCGCCAACGCCAACGCAAAAGCCAATGCAGAGCTCGGTGAGCACCATCGTGGCTTGAATGCCACCCAGCGCGAGCTTGCCGCCAAACTGGCCGACGATATACGTACCAATAAGCGTGTAAGCCTGCTGAAAAAACGAGCTAAAGAAGATAGGGACGCACAGCGACAGCAGCTGTTGCCAAATGACACCCTGCGTTACATCGATAGCCGTAGATTTCTTAGCCACACGCCCTCCCCACCAGCGTACGTCAAACAACAAAACGGCAATTTAAGACCAAAGCCAATACCAGCTTAGCACCGACCGACGTCGGCCGAAACGCCCCGAACCAGAGCCCGGTGCTAACTATCTGCCTAGTGATACAGCCCCGGCTGGTAGTGGTACTCGTTGCTCACATGCGGGCACAGCTGCCAAAAGGCAACAGCGCTTGCCGCGGCCACGTTGAGTGAATCGACCCCATGTGCCATCGGAATACGCACGGCGCGGTCGCAGCCTGCAATGGTCTTGGCGCCCAAGCCAGCACCCTCGGTGCCCATAAAGATTGCCAGGCGGTCAATCTCCTGGAGCGCGGGATCGTCCAGCGACACCGAATCATCCGTCAACGCCATAGCGGCACACGAAAAGCCGGCATCGCGTAGCGCCGCCAGCCCATCATGCGGCCATACGCGCGCTTCGCCGCCAATGCGTGTCCAGGGCACCTGGAACACCGTGCCCATGCTCACGCGGGCCGAGCGACGGTACAGCGGATCGCAGCACGTAGGGCTCACCAAAATGCCATCGACGTTCAGCGCAGCCGCCGAGCGGAAAATCGCGCCGACGTTGGTGTGGTCGACAATGCCCTCGAGCACGCACACGCGCACCGGGCGCTCCCCCGCCGCATCGACGACGCCACCCAAGAACTCGGCTACCGGAATCTGACGTGGACGACGGAATGCCGCGAGCGCACCGCGCGTCACATTGAAGCCCGTCAGCTGCTCCATAAGCTCCATGGAGGCAACGAACACAGGAACCGGACCCGCGCCCTCGCGCACAATCAGGCGCTCAAACAGCGGCATCATCTGGTCGAGCCAGCGCTCGCCCAAAAGAAAGCTCACCGGCTGGTATCCGGCGCGAACCGCACGCTCGATGACCTTGGCACTCTCGGCGATAAAAATGCCCTTCTGCGGCTCCAGCACGCAGCGAAGCTCACGCTCGGTCAGTCGCACGTAGGCATCGAGCCGCTCGTCCTCGAGAGAATCGATTCGCAGCACCTCAACGGCATCAGTCATAGCAGCCAGCCCGCACCCTTCTTTACAGCACATCTATACCAAACGAGGCGACGCTAAGCGCCGCCCCATGCATTCAAACAACCCGATGATACCGTTCACGCCAGACGATTTACGCCTCAACGCGACGATACGTCACGAACTCATAATCGACACCCTCGTCTCCCTCGCCCGAGGCAATCGTGGCAACACCGTCACGCCGCGCAATCTCCCACGCGGGATCGGCATCCAAATCGGGAAAGTACGTATCCACGTCATGCACGCAATGGTTATGCGTAACCTCGGCCTCCACGCAATACGGCAAAAACTGTCGATATACCTCGCCGCCGCCGATTACCCAGGCAACGGGTTCATCGGCAACCGCGGCAAGCGCCTCGTCGATACTATGCACCACGTCGACGCCCTCGGGAGCAAAGTCCTCATCGCGCGTGAGCACGATATTGCGGCGGTTCTTGAGCGGACGCCCGCCGGGAAAACTCAGCAGCGTCTTGCGTCCCATAATGACCGGGCAACCTTTGGTACACGCCACAAAATGGCGCATGTCGGCGCGATTGGACACGACCATGTCACCCTCGCACCCAATGCCCCAATCGTCACACACGGCAACAATGGCAGAAAGCTTACACCTCATGCGCGTCACCTACACCGCAATGGGGATGTTCTTGACCTGAGGGCCGTGCTCATAGCCCTCGACGATCAGATCATCGGTCGTAAACGCATAGAAGTCATGCACATCGGGGTTGAGCGTTACCTTGGGCGCAGCAAACTGCGGACGCTCAATAAGCTCGCGAACGATATCGACATGACGGTCGTAAATGTGGGCATCGGCAATCACATGCAGCAGCTCGCCAGCGATCATATCGACCGACTGCGCGACCATCATCAGCAAAATGGCGTACTGGCACACATTCCAGTTGTTCGCAGCCAAAATATCCTGGCTGCGCTGGTTGAGAATCATGTTGAGTGTCGGTTTATCATCCTGCGGACGCTGCGTCACGTTATACGTCACGCTGTAGGCACACGGATACAGGTGCATCTCGGACAGGTCGCTAAACACATAGGTGTTCGTCATAATGCGGCGGCTGTACGGCGTGTTCTTAAGGTCGTACAGCACGCGATCCATCTGGTCAAAGTCGCCCTCGGCATAATGGCTCTTCTGCCCAATCTGATACCCGTAGGCCTTGCCGATGGAGCCAGTCTCGTCGGCCCACTCGTCCCAAATATGGCTGTTGAGGTCATGCACGTTATTGGACTTCTTTTGATAGATCCATAGGATCTCATCCATGGCAGATTTGAGGGCCGTACGACGCAAGGTAAGCGCCGGAAACTCCTCACGCAGGTCATAGCGTGCCGTGACACCAAAGTTTTTAATGGTATAGGCAGGGGTGCCATCCTCCCACACCGGGCGGACCTTTTGGCCCTCGGTGGTGGTGCCATGGTCCAGAATATCGCGGCACATGGTTACAAACTGTTGATCAGCCTTGCTCATTGACCCTCCTGTCAGTCGCCTAAAAGCGAGATTCATTGTATCCCAGGCACATGCGGCCCCACAACCCAAACATATGCCTTCATTTTCTGGCATATGCCAGAAATTCCTTGCGTAAATCTGCGCGTTCGCTATTCTATTGTTGACATATGTCAGATAAGGAGCACGTATGGCAGGAAGACGCGAGAAACTGCGCCGCGTCGGGATCATCCCCGAATACCGCGGCTTTACCCCTGACGGCCTAGCCAGCGGAGACGCCATCGACATGACGGTCGACGAACTCGAGGCGCTGCGCCTGTGCGACCTGGAAGGCCTTAACCAAGAGGCAGTCGCAAAGCAGATGGGTATCGCGCGCGCCACGGTGGCGGCTATTTGCAGCCGCGCGCATCGCAAGGTGGCAAACGCGTTGGTCAATGGTCGGGCGCTCATCATCGAAGGCGGCAATATCGCGTACTCCCCCATTATCACGGCAACGGCCGTATGGCCAGCAAAGGAGATCGACACCATGAGGGTGGCAACCACGTACGACAACGGCAACATCTTTATGCACTTTGGCCGCAGCGAGCAGTTCAAAATCTACGACATTCAGGACGGCAAGGTACTCAACGAGCAGGTCGTGGGCACCGGCGGCACCGGCCACGGTGCCCTTGCGGGCCTGCTCGCCAACGGTGGCGTGGACACGCTCATCTGCGGCGGCATCGGCGGTGGCGCCATCAACGCGCTTGCCCAAGCCGGCATCACGGTGTACGCAGGAGCTCAGGGCAGCTGCGACGCTTGTGTCGAGGCCCTTATCGCCGGAACGCTCGCACAGAACGGCGAGGCCACGTGCGGCTGCCACGGCCATGACCACGACCACGCCCACGAACATGGCGAGTCCTGCAGCTGCCACGGCCATCACGAGCACGAGGGCTGCGGCTGCAGATGCGCAT
>CABPXT010000048.1:0-12236 GCA_902461405.1 uncultured Collinsella sp. | reverse complement strand
CGTACGGTGTCGCAGAACAGATGTGTGTCCTGGGTCATATAGGCCTCGTGGCTGCGCAGGCTCGCCGTGTTGATGTGGCGGGCATCGATGCCGCTCACCGTGATGGTGCCAGCTGCGGGGTCCCAAAAACGCATGAGCAGCTTAAGCAGCGTCGACTTGCCCGAGCCCGAGCGCCCCATGATGCAGGTCATGGTGCCGGGCGCAAAGGTGCAGGTCACGTCGTCGAGGATGAGACTCGCAGCGGGGTCGTTCGCGGCCTGCTCTGTGGCGTCGGCGCCGCCCGCGTCCACGCCGCCCGCATAGCTAAAGCTCACATGCTCGGCTGCGGCTCCGGCAAACTCAACGTCCTGTCCATCGGCGACCTCGGCACACTGGGGCTGCTCGTCGAGCAAATCGAGCACGCGTGCGCCCGAGGCGAGCGTCTCCTGAAGTGAGGCGCCCAGGCGGCTCACGGCCATCACCGAGCCAAACGACGACACAAAGGTAAAGACGGCGACAAACGCTGCGGCAAAGTCAATCATTCCCGCAGCCACCAGCTGCAGCGCACGCCCGAGCATCACCAGATTGACCGCAAGAATAAGCGCATCGGCTACGGCCTCGCTGGCCGCCTGGCGGCGCTTGAGGCGCGCGTCCACGGCGCCGACTTGCTCGGTTAGATTGCCCAGGGCACGGCTACGATCGGCGCCACCGGCAAACTGGATAGTCTCGGACGCGCCGCGTAGACTGTCGAGCACAAAGGCACCCAGCTTACCGGCGCCCTCGCGGCTCTGGCGGCCGGTGGTGCCGCATGCCTTGGCCGAGATCAGGGGCAGCAGCACGCCCAGGACCGCGTAGGCCACGAGCGCGATGCCCGCGAGCTCGGGGCTCACAGCCAGCAAAAAGCCCTCAAACACAACGGTGCAGACCAGAGCGATGACAATGGGCGAGATGGTGTGCGCGTAGAAGACCTCGAGCAGCTCGATATCCGAGGTGACCAGGCTCACGAGCTCGCCCTTGCCGCGGCCCTCGAGCTTGGCGGGGGCGAGCTGGCGCAGGGCGCCAAACACCAGGTCGCGAACGTGCGCGAGCAGACGGAATGCGATGTAATGGTTGCAGAGCTGCTCGCCGTAGTGGAGCGGCCCGCGTGCGATGCCACAGGCGGCGCAGGCCGCGCATGCTGCGATCAGACCAAGCCCCAAGGCGTTGCGGCCCAGCGCGGCCATAAGGCCGAGGGCGCCAAAGGCCGGCACGAACGCGGCGGTGAGCATGCCAATGCTGCCCAGCGCGACGGCTAGCACAAGCCAGCCGGCAAGCGGTCGGACAAGCCCCATCATGCGCCACATGATGGACGGCGCCGAGCGACGGGCGCGGCCGGAGTCAGGCGCCGCGGCAGCGGAAGACGAGCCAGCACCGTTGAGGCCATCGGTACGGGCGGTGCTGCCGTCAACAGCCTCAACCGCGCCGGCATCCTCGGCATCACCCTCCGCATACGCATATGCCGAGAGCTGCTCCTGGCTGTTCCACATGCGCGCATAGGCGCCCGCGCCCGACAGGAGCTCATCATGGGTGCCGCGCTCGGCAATGCGACCGCGCTCCAGCACCAGAATCTGGTCGGCGTCCACGATTGTCGACAGGCGATGCGCCACCACGATTACGGTGTGCTCGCCGGCGAGCGATGCAATGACCTCGCCGATTGCGGCTTCGCTTGCGGCATCGACGTTGCTCGTAGCCTCGTCAAACACATAGATCGGCGAGTCGTGCAGCAGGGCGCGTGCCATGCACACGCGCTGGCGCTGGCCACCCGAAAGGTTGGTGCCGCCCTCGTTAATCACCATGTCGAGCCCGCCGTTGGCCTGCACAAAGGCCGCCACGCGCGTGCGGCCGAGCGCGCGCAAAAGCTCGGCGTCGGTGGCGTTGGGCTGGGCGAGCAGCAGGTTGTCGCGCAGGGTGCCAGCAAACAGGTAGCCGTTGGTGGGCACCAGCGTGACGGCGCGCATGAGTGAGGTGGCCGTGGCATCGCGCAGTTCAACGCCGCCAATGCGCACGCTGCCGCGGTAGGCGTCCTTGCGGCCCGAGATAATCCCCGCGAGCGTGGACTTGCCGCCGCCGCTTTCGCCCACGAGTGCCACGAGCGTGCCGCTCGCGATGGTGGCGCGGGCTTCATCCAGCACGGTGCGGTCGCCGTAGGCATAGCTCACGCCCGCGAGCTCGATATCGCCGCGACCGTCAAGCTCAACATCGCCGCGCTCGGGCGCGGGCGTATCCAAAATGCCAAACATGCGGCGCGAGGCGGCCATGCCGTTCATGGCTGTGTGGAACAGCGATCCTAGGCGGCGCATAGGCAAAAAGAACTCCTGCGACAGAAAGACGATGAGGAAGGCGGCCTCAAAGCCAATCTTGCCCGTGGCGAGCTGCAGCGTGGCTACGATAATGCCGAGCGCGGCGCCCATATAGACGACCAGGTCCATAACGCAAATGGAGCGCAGCTGCATCACCAGCAGGCGCATGGTCGCTGTGCGGAAACGCTCGGACTCGGCGTTGATGCGCTCGTGCCAGCTGCGATCGGCCTGGTAGACCTTAAGGGTGGTGAGACCCTGCACGGCCTCCAGGAACATGCCGCCCAGATCGACATAGCTGCCCCAGTACTCGGCACCGATCTTTTTGGCGTTGCGCATGACCATCATGATGGAGACGGGGATGACCGGAACGCAGGCGAGCAGCAGCGCGGCGGGAAGACCCGCCTGGCCCACGAGCAGTACAAACAGCGTGATGGGTGCCAAGCCGGCAAAGAAGAGCTGCGGCAGGTAACCGCCAAAGTACACCTGGAGTTGCGTGGCGCCCTCGACGCTGGTCTGGACGGCCTCGGCGGTGGGGACGGTTTCGGTGTAGGAGGGGCCGAGCGCGGTGAGCTTGTCGTAGACGAGCGAACGCACGCGGCGGACGGCCTCGAACGCGGCCTTGTCGCCGGCGCGTTGGGCCAGGTAGATGGAAGCGGCGCGCACGATGATGGCGGTGGCGAGCGGTAGGGCCGCCTGTGCGAGGGCATCGACGGCGAGCGCGGCCGAAAGGCCGTCCGTGACGATGCCGCCCAAGATGCGCGCAAGCACCCACATCACCGTGATGTTTGCCATCAGCGCGATCCATTTAAACAGGACGCTCGCCACAATGTAGGGCGTTGCCTGCGGAACCAGGGAGAAGAGCCGCTTCTCGAACATGAAACCTCCTATGCCGTAACGGTGCCGAGCGGGGTTCTCGGCAGCCGCTTAGTTAGCCAAATGCAACTAGAGTAACGTCGTGCAGCGGGTAAGTATGCCGAGGGTAATTTTTGGTCGATGAACTGCGTAGAAAGTCCAAAATTGTTGAGTGCGGCGAACTTTGTGGTGGACGGAGTGCGGGCGCAATTCTGATCGTGTGCGGCCTCGCTCCAAAACGTGTACGTCAGCCTCCAAAACCGACAAAAAATGACATGTTTGGAGGCTGACGTACACGTTTGGATAGGGGTGAGGGCGGCGACGGACGAAAGTCACGCCTGTGCCACGTCCGATGTGCTAGCGTTTGGGTGAATAAAACGAGCCCGTGCGGAAAGGATTCGGACCGTATGCAACGTGGAAGTACATCTCCGCTGTCCCGCGAGACCGATGCGCCCGAAACTATCGTCAAGCTGGAGTGCGACATCGATGACGCGTCGCCCGAGGTGCTCGCCTACGCCGCCGACCGCCTGCGCGAGGCCGGCGCCCGCGAGGTGCACTGGCTGCCCCTCTACTGCAAAAAGGGCCGCCCCGGATGGCAGTTGCAGGTGATTTGCTCGCATGAGGATATCGAACGCCTGCAGACGATTATCTTTTTGGAAACCACGACCAACGCCGTTCGTCGCCAGGTGATGGAACGCGTTTGCCTGCCGCGCCGATTCGAGCAGGTGACGACGCCTTGGGGCGAGGTATCCGTTAAGGTGGCGACTCTGCCCGACGGCAGCGAGCGCGCGGCTCCCGAATACGAGGATTGCGCCCGCCTTGCCCGCGAGCATGGCGCGCCGCTCCAACGCGTGATGCAGGCGGCTCAGAGCGCGGCGCTGCGATTTGAGTAACACGGTAGATGGGCTCCACATCCGCCGGACCCCGTATTCAGCCCCCATCAACTCCGCTTCGAAAGGACTCCCCATGAAATACCTCATCGCCTCCGACATCCATGGCTCGGCATACTGGGCCGAGCGCCTCTGCGCTGCCATCGAATCCGAGCAGCCCGACCGCATCGTGCTGCTGGGCGACCTGCTCTACCACGGCCCGCGTAACGACCTGCCGCGCGACTACGCCCCCAAGCGCGTGATTCCGCTGCTCAACGCCCTGGCCGACCGCATCATCGCGGTGCGCGGCAACTGCGACGCCGAGGTCGACCAGATGGTGCTCGACTTTCCCGTCATGGCCAACTACGCCACGTTGTTCGACGAGGCCGGCCGCGAGCTGTTCCTGACGCACGGCCACGTCTTTGGCGCCGGCATGCATAACAGCGTTGACCACGCGCCCGCGCTGCCCGAGGGCTCCGCGCTCGTCTACGGCCATACGCACATCAAGGTTAACGAGGAAAGCGCCGCGCACCCGGGTCTGTGGCTCTTCAATCCCGGCAGCGTGAGCATCCCCAAGGACGGCACACATAGCTACGGCGTCTACGAGGGCGGCGCGTTCCGCCATGTGATCATGGGGGAGGACTAACCATGGCCGAGCATATGGCTCAGCAAAATGCCGAGGGTTCGCGCGACCTGTCCACGCTGGTAGACGCGTCGGCCGAGCTGCAGCATCTGGTGCAGACCATCTGGCGCCTGCGTCAGCCCGACGGCTGCCCGTGGGACCGCGAGCAGACGCACCGCAGCATTGGCAAGAACATGATCGAGGAAGCCTACGAGGCGCTCGACTGCATCGAGGCCGACGACGCGGCACACCTGCGCGAGGAGTTGGGCGACGTGCTCATGCAGGTCGTACTGCATGCGCAGATTGCGGCGGATGCCGGCGAGTTTTCGCTGGCCGATGTGGCGCGCGATATCGACGCCAAGCTCATCCGTCGTCACCCGCACGTGTTTGGCGATGCGGATGCCGACAACTCCGACGAGGTGCTCAAGATTTGGGACGAGGTCCAAAGAGCAGGCCGTGGCGGCGGCGGGGGCCGCACCCGAGGGTCTGCTCGACGGTGTGCCCACGCACCTGCCGGCGCTGATGCAGGCTCAGAAGGTGTCGCGCAAGGCGGCTGCCGTGGGCTTTGAGTGGGAGACGGTCCAGGACGTGTGGGACGAGGTCGCTGAGGAGCGTGCCGAGTTTGAGGCCGAGGCTCCCGGCTCGCCCGAGCGCGAGATGGAGTTTGGCGACCTGCTCTTTGCCCTGGTCAACGTTGCGCGCAAGGAGGGAATCGACGCCGAGAGCGCCCTGCGTGCCAGCACGGCAAAGTTCCGCCGCCGCTGGGCCGCGATGGAGCAGATGGCGGCCGACGCCCACGTGGATCTGGCCGAGCTTTCGACCCACGGCCTCAATGACCTCTGGGATGCCGCAAAGGCAGAGGAGTAAGACTGCGGGGGCGACGGGACGGACTTTCTCATCGCCCCCATTATTTTTCAAAAAGATTGTATCCCTTGGCTAACTTAGGGCATAATGCAAAAAGTGCGATAAGGCTAACTTATGAACCTGCGCGCCACTGTAGCGTGCAAGCCGTGTCGCCAAGCATTCAACCCGTTTCCAAGTGAGAGGGAGACAACATGAGCGATATTTTGGACGTCTACGGTCGCGAGGTGCTCGACAGCCGCGGCAATCCCACCGTCGAGGTCGAGGTCGTGCTCGAGGACGGCAGCTTTGGCCGCGCGATGGTGCCTTCGGGTGCTTCGACCGGCGCCTTTGAGGCCTGCGAGCTGCGCGATGGCGACAAGGGCCGCTACCTGGGCAAGGGCGTTTCGCAGGCCGTCGAGCACGTCAACAACGAGTGCGCTAATGCCGTCGTGGGCCTCGACGCTTTCGATCAGCGCGCCGTCGATGCCGCGCTGATTGCCGCGGACGGTACCCCCAACAAGACCAAGCTCGGTGCCAACGCCATCCTGGGCGTGTCGCTGGCCGTTGCCCGCGCCGCTGCCGAGTCGGCGGGCCTGTCGCTGTACCAGTATCTGGGCGGCGTCAATGCCCACCTGCTGCCCACGCCCATGATGAACATCCTCAACGGCGGTGTGCATGCCGACAATAACGTCGACTTCCAGGAGTTCATGATCATGCCGGTGGGCGCCCCGAGCTTTGCCGAGGGCCTGCGTTGGTGCGCCGAGGTCTACCACACCCTCAAGGGCGTGCTGCACGAGGCCGGCCTGGGCGGCGGCGTGGGCGACGAGGGCGGCTTTGCCCCCAACCTTAAGACCAATGCCGAGCCGTTCGAGTACATCACCAAGGCCGTCGAGAAGGCTGGCTTTAAGCCCGGCGTCGACTTTATGTACGCCATGGATCCGGCGTCCACCGAGTTCTACAACGCTGAGACCGGTATGTACGAGCTCAAGGGCGAGGGCGTTGAGTACACGAGCGCCCAGATGGTCGATTACTGGGAGAAGCTCGTCGACACTTATCCCATCATCTCCATCGAGGACGGCATGGCCGAGGAGGACTGGGACGGCTGGGTCGAGCTTACCCGCCGCATTGGCAATAAGGTGCAGCTGGTGGGCGACGACCTGTTCGTCACCAACACCGAGCGCCTCAAGAAGGGCATCGAGCTTGGTGCCGCCAACGCGATCCTGGTCAAGGTCAACCAGATCGGTACGCTCACCGAGTCGCTCGAGGCCATCGAGACCGCCAAGGAGGCCGGCTACGCCTGCATCGTGAGCCACCGCTCCGGCGAGACCGAGGACTCCACGATCGCCGACCTGGTCGTGGGCGTCAACGCCGGCCAGATCAAGTCGGGCGCTCCGTGCCGCAGCGATCGCATCGCCAAGTACAACCAGCTCATCCGCATCGAGGACGAGCTCGAGGGCAGTGCACGCTACGCCGGCAAGGCCGCGTTCTACAACATTCGCTAGGCAAACGGCGTGCGCGGGGCGGGGCTGACTCGGATTCGCCTCGCTCCCGCCGGGCGCTGTTGAGCACCATTGGGCGCTGGGCCATATGGCTCAGCGCCTTTTTTATGTCGAGCAAGGGCCGCCGAAGGCGTTGCGCGCGCTCGTGCTATAACTAAAGGACTTAGCGCAAACAAACCTCAACCGCACAAGGCGCACATGGATCAGATTTACGACAACAGGTACTATTCCGCCGGTTCGCGTGAGCCGTCGCCTCGCCGTGCGCGCACGGTGCAGCTCGGTGGGTCCGCCTACGCCGGCGCCGACCGCTCCATACAGCGCCCGACAAGTACCTCGCGCCCCAATGCTCAAGTGAATACTTCGACAGATGGACCAGTGCGCCCGGCACGTTCGTCGCATGCTCAGCGCTCGTCGGCTCAAACGCACGATAGGTCGAGCAGGCCCTCGAACCGTCTTTCGGGCTCGGACTTTATGCACTACGCCAACGACAACGCGGTGGTCAAGGCGATCTACGACTTTACCCACGGTCCTCAGCGAGGGCTATTCATCGGCATCGTCGTTGCCCTGGTGCTCGTGAGCCTGTATTTCCCCGTGCGCGACCTGTACGTGGCAAAGCGTTCGAGCGATATCTTGGCCAAGCAGGTCGAGATTCGCCAGCAATACAATGATGAGCTGCAAAAAAGCGTCGACAAGCTGCTCTCGGAGGAGGGTATCAAGGACGCGGCATCCGAGGACCTGGGCCTGGTGATGCCCGGCGAGAAGAGGATTGAAGTGCAGGGCCTGGACGGCGATTCGGACTCGTCGTCGGCTGAAAAGAAGTCGTCGAACGCCAAGAAGGCCAGCGAGGTGGCCAAGGAGATCGAAGAAGTCGGCAAGGACGCGCCATGGTACATCCAAGCGCTCGACATGCTGTTTGGGTTTAACGGCGTCGAGGGTCAGACGGTCGTGTCCAACGGCAAATAGCGCCCGGAGGGGAGCTCGCAATGACAAATTGCAAATGCTATAAGGTGGCCGCGATCGACCTGGGAACGGTGTCGTCGCGACTGGTGTTGGCGCAGGTCGAGGCCGGGGCGATCGTGGAATCGTCCAAGCATACCGTGATTACCGATCTGGGCGAGGGCGTCGACGCGACGGGCCGCTTTTGCGAGGCGGCCGTTGAGCGCGTACTCGCCGCATGCCGCATGTTTGTGGACGAGGCGCGCGACTTTGGCGCCGCGTGCATCTGCACCACCTGCACGAGTGCCGCGCGCGATGCGTCCAACGCCGCATTGCTGCTGGACGGCCTGCGCGGGCTGGGGCTCGAACCGCAGGTGATTCCGGGCGAGGTCGAGGCACGCCTGACATTTTTTGGCGTGGCGCACGACTTTGCCGGTGAACGCATTATCGTCGCCGATTCGGGCGGCGGCTCTACGGAGCTCGCGACGGGCGTGTACGCGCCGGAGCGCGGGGTCATTGCGCTGGAGGGAACGCGTTCGCTGGACATCGGTTGCCGTCGCGTGACGGAGCGCTTTTTCTCGGCGTTGCCGCCCGCGGACGACGAGCTCGCGGTTGCCGCCGCGTGGGCGGGCGAGCAGTTCTCCGCCTATTTTGAGGGCCTGCCGAGCAATTTTGAGCGTGCAGAGCGCTTGGTCGCGGTGGGCGGTACCGTCACCACGCTCGTGGCGCTGGTCCACGAGCTGGAGCCGTACGACTCGAGCTTTGTGCACCTGCGCGAGCTTTCGATGGAGCAGATCTCGGACGCCATCGATCGTATGTCTACGCTGGATGTGGAGGGTATCGCCGCGCTACCGGGTGTACAGCCCAAGCGCGCGGGCGTGATTCTGGCCGGCGCCGTGGTGATTCACGAGCTCATGCGAGCCGGCGGCTACAAGACGCTCACCGTAAGTGAGAACAGCCTCCTCGCCGGCATGGCCGCCACCATCAACGAGGTTCTCGACGGCGCGACCCCCACCATCGCCTGGACCCCGAGCCTGAGCACCCTTTAAAAGTAGTCAAAAAAGCTCTGTCCCAAATGAGCTGCTCTGCAGTTGACGGCACCTAAAAGAAACGAGCCCGCATCCCTGGGGGACACGGGCTCGTAAGCTCCATATGGTAGGGGCGGTGGGACTCGAACCCACAATCCTTGCGGCGAGAGATTTTAAGTCTCCTGCGTATTCCAATTCCGCCACGCCCCCGTGAGACTAGAAGTCTAGCACAAGCCGTCCGTTACGCGTTGACGGCCATCGAGTGCTGGCCTGACTTTTCCAAGTACTCGGCAAACTTGGCTTCGTCGCCCTTGTTCTGGTACTGCAGGGCCAGCAGGTACTCCAAGCGGCAGCGCTTGACCGGGTCGTCGCCGACATCCTCGAGCATGCGCTCCAGCTCGGGAATGTCGTTGTGACGCTTGAGGATCATCGTGTCGTACATCAGCTGGCACTCGTGCGCGACCGCCTCGGCCTGACCGCCCTCAAAGCCCTTGATTTCGTGCAGCAGCTCCTTGGACTTTTTGCGGTCCTCCTGGCCAACGTAGTAGTTAAAGGCCTTGATCACCAGGTCGACGCGCTGCATCTTGGGCAGGTTGAGTCCCAGCAGCAGGTCGAACATCTCGCCGGCGCGCTCGTGGTCCTCGCGCAGCAGATAGGAGTTCAGACGCAGGTAGTCGCGGTTGTAGCGCGGGTACAGCATGCTGGTGAGTTTGCCGTCGAGCAAACGATCGAACTCGGCCCACTGTTTGGCGGCCATCAACTGTTGCAGGCGTTTAAACGTAGTGCGTTTTTTGACGCTAAAGAACACCGACACGGCGATACAGATGATAACGACGGCGGTCCAGAGTGTGCGGGAATCGGGCATGTTAGGATCCTTAGTCGCTCATAAAGCGAGCGGTATGACAACACGTACTAGATGTATTATACGCAGCGCACAAGCAAACTGGCATAAAAGCTCATCGAGGCTGAGTGCCATCGCTCGCTGCGGTACACTTACCTAAAGTAAACCATGAAGGGAGACATTACCTATGAAGAAGATCGTTTTGGCTTGCGGCGCTGGCGCTGCTACTTCCACGCTCGTTGCCCAGAAGGTCGCCACCATGCTCGACGCCAACGGTTACGCCGGCAAGTATGAGATCGTGCAGTGCGCCATCTCCGAGGCCAAGGACGCTTGCGACGAGGGCGCCGACCTGCTGATCGCCACCACCGTTGCCCCCGAGGGCCTCACCTGCCCGTACGTGAGCGGCGTGCCCTTCATGACCGGCATGAACCGCGTCGCTGCCGAGAAGGCCGTTCTCGACGTTATGGCTCAGTAGGCGCTGCCTGTATGAATGAGCAGAACGCCAACCCGGTCGAGCTCTTTGGCATGCGCGTCGCCCACGTGGGCATTAACGCCACCGACCCGGCCGATGCCCTGGAGATCGCGGAGCTGTTCTCGACGATGATGGGCCTACCTGTCATCGAGACCCCGGTTTCGTACTTTAACGATTCGCTGATCGAGGTCATGAAGCAGAACGGTCGTGGCACCAAGGGCCACATTGGCTTTGCCGTCAACGACATCGATGCGGCCGAGAAGTGGTTTGCCGAGCGCGGACTCGAGGTCAACGAGGAGTCGCGCGTGCTGCTGCCCGACGGCGGCACCAAACTCGTGTACTTTAAGCGCGAGTTCGCCGGCTTCGCCGTGCATCTGTGCCGCGAGTAGCGCACAAGCTGCTATAGCTAGCAAAAAGGGATAGGGCCGCATGGCCTTATCCCTTTATTTATGCCGAGGGGCTTTCTATCGTGGCAGGCGAATCGTAAAGCGGCTGCCGACGCCCTCGACTGAGGTCACACCGATGACGCCGCCGTGGCTGTCGACGATCCACTTGGCGATGGCGAGCCCCAGACCCGAGCCCTGCGCGCCGGCATCGCGCGCGTTGTCGGCGCGGTAGAACCGTTCGAATGCGTGAGCTGCGGATTTCTGGTTCATGCCGATGCCCTCGTCCTCAACGCTTATGTCGACCGTGCCCGCGCCCGCATCCGGTGCTACGCCAAACGAGATGGGCGTGCCCGCGTCCGAATACTTGGCGGCGTTTTGCACGATCACGCGCAGAGCCTGCTTCACGAGCGCCACGTCGACGGGCGCGTCGCAGCGCGGGTCGCTGGCAAGCAAGGCGTCAAAAGCCAGCCGATACGTGTGCTCGGCATCGATCATCTGTGACTCCTCGCATACCTCGCCGACCAGTGCGGCCAGGTTGGTATTCGCACGCCGTAGGACCGTGCGCCCGGCATCGCCGCGCGCCAAAAACAGCAGCTGCTCCACGAGCTCCTGCATATGCTCGCTTTCGGCCTTGAGGGACGCGATGGATTCCGCCAGCACGTCCGGGTCATCTTTGCCCCAGCGGTCGAGCATGTTTACGTAACCCTGAATCACCGCGATGGGCGTTCGTAGCTCGTGGCTTGCATCGTTGACAAAGCGCATCTGCTGCAGCTTTGCCTCTTGCATCTGGCGCAGCAGGCGGTTGAGCGCGACCTCGATGCTCGCCAGGTCGGCGTCGCCGGTGGTGACGCTCGGCGAGTCGACGCTTGCGCGCTCGATGGCCTGCTCCAACGTTTCCATCTTGCCGCCGGAGAGCTGCATACGGCTGAGCTCGTCTACGCGCAGGGCCAGGTCGTTGAGCGGTGCCATGGTGCGGCGCACGCGGCGGGCGCCGCCGAGCATGTTGAGCACGCTGATGACCTGCCCACCTGCAACGACAAGATAGAGGGGCCACAGCGCGATGAGGTCCTGCGCGAGGGGGAAGGTCTTGGTGGTGCGCGCAAGCTCGACGGTATAGGTGAGCGTGGCGGGGTCCCAGCCGTGCGCGGGCGTCAGCGACATGTCGTGGACGGCGGCACCGGGGATCCATCCCGCGGTAAACGCGCCGTCGGGCAGCGTTTGGTTATAGCCATAGATGAGGATCGCCGCCGCAGCAACCAGCAGCCACAGGTCGAGCCAGATGTAGCTCGCCAGGCGGCGCCACATGTAGCTCCAGTTGATGGCACGGGCGATGGAGGTGACGCGCTTGGTCTCGGCGTTACGCGCGGCAGACATAGCCCACCCCGCGCACGGTTTGGATGATGCGGGCACCGCCGGCGTCTTCGATCTTGGCGCGCAGGTGCGCGATGTGCACGTCGACGTTGTTGGTGTCGCCCACGTATTCGTAGCCCAGCGCCTCGTGCGCGATGCGCTCGCGCGTGAGCACGGTTTCGGCATGCGTCATAAGCAGGGCGAGGACGTCGAACTCCCG
>CABPXT010000047.1:0-12810 GCA_902461405.1 uncultured Collinsella sp. | reverse complement strand
AGGGTACCGCCTCGCGGTGACATCGTTTTTATGTCAACCTTGGTCTAACAGAGCCAAAAGAAAAGGGCCCCATTGGGGCCCTTTGCAGTTGCACTTAGATGCGGTTCATCTGAGCGGCGACTTTGTTGTACCAGTCCTGCCACGTGGGCGGGCAGTACTTTTTGGCCGCAGCCGGGGTAAGGGTGGAGCCGTAGTTGGCGCCCAGATAGGCAACGTGAGCGGAGATGCCCTCGCTCCAGCTGCCAAAGCTGCGCCAACCGCCGCCACGGGCACTCCAGCCCCAGGCGTTGTAAGAATTGGCGCAATAAGCACCCTTGGTGCTCTCGATGCAGGCGATGGCGGGGGACCAACGGGGGTCGACACCGGTATTCCAAGCGGCGACGGCAAAGTTATAGCCCTGGCCTGCCATGGGGGAGCCGGCGAGATAATTGTCGATGCGGCTCGTCCACTCATTAATGAACGAATCGTAATCGGAGTTACCGGTATTGGCGTTGTTCACCGTGGTGTCGATGGTGGTGTTGGTGTTGGTGGCCTGGCTGCTGGAATTGCTGCCGCTTACGCCCTCGCCCGAGAGCTTCTCGGCGGCAGCGGCCTTATCGGCCTCAAGCTTGGCAAGCTCGGCGGCATTTTCCTGCTCGGCTTTTGCCTGTGCCTCGCTGCGGAGCTGCTGGGCCTGAGCCAACGCATCCTCGGCGTTTTTCTGCTCTGCCTCAAGCTGAGACTTGGCCTGCTGGAGCTCAGCCTTGTTTTGCTCGAGTTCGGTTTGCATGTTATTGAGCTGTTCGATCTCGTCGACGCTCGAGCTCGTGATCTGGTTGGTGTATTTGCAGGTCGTGATGAACTCACCCAGGCTCTGCGCGTTGACCAGGAAGCTCACGATGGGGTTGGTGCCCTTCTGATACTTGTACAGATCGCGCATGGCGGAGCTTGCCTTGGCCTGCTGCTCGGGAAGCTTAGCCTCGATTTCCTCGATGCTTGCCTCATTGGAGTCAATCTGCTTTTGCAGGTCATCGAGTTTGGTGCGGGCGTCGTTGTAGGCGCTCGTGGCGGCTTCGATCTTCTGCTGGGCTGCGGAAAGCTGGTCCTGCGTTGCCTGCGAGGCGGCATACGCCGCAACGGGGGAGAGCATCGGCGTGGCCGTCAGCGCAACGGCGAGCGCGGCGCTCGTGATGATACGAGCCGGCTTCGACGCAATGAGCGCTGCGGCGCGATGATTCGAATGCTGCATCCAGTCCCTCTGCAATCAATCGTAGGTTATGGTTCGAACGGTATTCTACTACTGCTTTCGACCTCAACTTGAACCTTAAAGGTTCCAAAGGGTCAAGTTGAACTTGAGGCTTTGGCTTTGACCTGCAGTTATGATGAATTGTTGAGAAACCATAGAGTTCAACTTTAACGTTACAGAGCCCTGTTTGAGAGGTGTTTTGGGCTGTAAAAGCTATCTCAACGTGGGGTTTTACAACTACAGCGTGCCCTCCTGACGAGCCCGCTCAATCTCCTCAAGGGCCTCGGCAGGGGTGAACGAGCAAGTGCCGTCGCCGAACTTGACCACTTGGATGTCGTCGCCGATATGGACCTCTCCGCCCTTTAGTACCACGCCAAAAACGCCCTCGTGGGGAAAGATGCAGTCGCCGGCGAGATAGTAGATGGCACAGCGTGTGTGGCAGACTTTGCCGATTTGGCTGATTTCGACAAGCACCTCGCTGCCAAGCTTGAGCTGCGTGCCCAAGGGGAGCGAGAGTAGATTGATGCCTTGCGTGGTGAAATTCTCCCCAAAGTCACCCTCGTGCACATCGAGCCCGCGCTCCTGCGCCGTCTGGATGGACTCTGCAGCTAAAAAGGAAACCTGGCGGTGCCAATGCCCGGCGTGTGCGTCGGAGGTGAGGCCAAATTGCTCTATAACGGTGTCGTGTCCATCGGCGACGGGCGACTTGCGCGTGCCCTTGTGTGCCGACGTGTTGATCGAGACGATGCGGGCGGGCCTGTCGTAGGCATCGTTTGCCGTGCGTAGGGGAACGGCCGTTTGTGCGCGTTCCGCCAGCTCGCGCTTCGCGGCATTGAGGATGGGGTTATCGGTCGGATGGTCTTGGGGCACGTGTGCGCCTTTCGTTTGAGGATGTCAATACGCTGAATCCTACAACAATGGTAGGTTCATTGCCCATTGTCATACAACGGTGAGCGCCGTCTTCGTGCTGGCCTTCGTGCTGGACGATTACGTCGATTGCCATAGATACGGTGGAGCTTTGGGCGCCGGCGGCTTGGCACGCTAGAATAAATCAGTTGCGCAAAGACCGCCCGTTGTGTGGGCAGTTCATGATAGGAAGTTTCCATGGCATTGCAGTTTACAGAGCGCGAGTTTATTCCCGTGCTGCTCGGTGGCGACATCAACGCCTATTCGGTGGCGCGCGCCTTCTATGAGGAGTACCAGGTCAAGAGTCTGGTCTTTGGCAAGTACCAGACGGGTCCCGCGTACCGCAGCCAGATTATCGACTACACGCCCAACGTGGATATCGATACCATGCCCGTGATGCTCAGGACCGTCAACGGCATTGCCCAAGCGCATGCCGATAAGACGATTGTCCTTGTGGGCTGTGGCGATAACTATGTTGCCCTCGTGGCTCAGGCCAAGGATGCCCATGAGTTGGCGGATAATATCGTCGCGCCTTACGCTCCCTATAGCATGCTTGAGCAGTGTCAGAAGAAGGAGATCTTCTACGAGCTGTGCGAGAAGCATGGCGTGCCCTATCCGCATACCTTTACCTTCACCATGGCGATGCTCAACGCCAAAGGCGAGGCGCCTGCCGAAGTGCTCGACCAGATCGATTTTCCCTACCCGATGATTCTGAAGCCTTCTGACGGCATCATGTGGTGGCAGCACGAGTTCGAGGGCCAGAAAAAGGCCTATGAGATTGCCGACCGTGCCGAGCTGGAACAGGTCATTCGCGACTCGTATGCCAGCGGCTACACCGACGACCTGATCTTGCAGGATCGCGTGCCCGGCAACGACGAGTACATGCGCGTGCTCACCAGTTATTCCGACCGCAACGGCAAGGTGCGCATGATGTGCCTGGGTCACGTGCTGCTCGAGGAGCATCAGCCTCACGGTGTCGGCAACCACGCCTGTATCATCACCGAGCCCAATGACGAGCTCATGGGCGGCGTGCGCAAGTTGCTCGAGGACCTTCACTTTGTGGGCTATTCCAACTTTGACGTTAAGTACGACGAGCGCGACGGCTCGTTTAAGTTCTTCGATTTCAACACGCGCCAAGGTCGCAGCAACTACTACGTCACTAACAGCGGCTTTAACGTTGCCAAGTATGTGGTGGACGAGTATGTGTTCAACCGCCCGTTTGAGCCGGAATTTGTGACGGCGCAGGACGAGGCGCTGTGGATGGTCGTCCCCATGGGCGTCGTCGACAAGTACGTCAAGGATCCCGAGCTGCGCGCTAAGGTGCATCGCCTGGACAAGGAAGGCAAGGGCGCCGACCCTTCGTTTATGAAGGGCGACTTTGTCTTTAACCGCTGGCTGCGCATGTGGCACACCAAGCTGCGCCACTTTAAGCTGTTCAAGACGTATTACAAGTAGATGAGTGCGGCGCCCGTCCGGTTTACATCGGGCGGGCGCGGGTATGATACGCGCAATTGCGCAAGCGTCACCAAGGAGGCGGCGATGGAAAAGCTGGGAGTTATCGGCGGCATGGGCGCCGAGGCCACGTCGTATTACTACGACCAGGTAGTGCGTCATACGGCTGCTGTCTGCGATCAGGAACATATCGACATGGTGGTGCTCTCCAAGTCGACCATGCCCGACCGCACGCTGGCCATTAAGACCGGCGAGCACGCCAAGCTGCTGGCGACCATGAAAGAGTGTGCCCAGGCACTCGAGTCGCTGGGCTGTGCGCACATTGCCATTCCCTGCAACACGTCACACTACTTCTACGACCAGATCCAGTCGTTTACGAAGGTGCCGATTATCCACATGCCGCGTGAGTCGGTGCGCTATGCCCTTGCGGGTGCGGTGATGGGGGAGTGCGAGTTCGACCCCAACCTGAGTATGCCGGCCGAGCCGGTGCGCAAGATTGGCATCATGGGCACCGACGGAACCGTGGGCGCGGGCGTCTACGGCCGCGAATGCGAGGCTGCGGGTGTTGAGGTCGTCTATCCCAGCGAGAAACGTCAGAACGATGTGATGTCGCTTATCTACGATGATGTGAAGGCCGGACGTGAGCCCGATATGGATAAGTTCGACCGCGTGATGTGGGAGTTTGCCCGTAGCGGCTGCGACCGCGTCATTCTGGCCTGCACCGAGCTATCGGTGCTGCAGAAGTACCGAGAGATGCCCGAGATTACCCTTGACGCCATGGACGTCCTGGTGCGCGAATCCATCATCCGCAGCGGCGCCCCCTACCGCCTCTAGTTCTCTGCCTGCCAAAAAGGGACAGGTTTATTTTGGTAGGTTTTATCTGGTGAAACAGTAAAGGCCTCGGCTCGTTTGGTGCGAGCCGAGGCCTTTTGCGTTGGACGGTTGCTGTCGGTGGCGAACTAGAACAGGAAGCCGATGGCGATGAGGGCGATGCTGACGATGAGCACGGCGATGTCCAGGCCCTTGATGGGGTAGCGCTTGTACGAGCTGACGCGTGTACGCAGATAGAAGCCGCGCTGTTCTGCCGCCAAGGCTGTGGCATCGGTCTTGCCCACGCTCGAGATGAGCAGTGGCACGCACAGTGGCAGCATGAGCTTAAGCTTCTTGATGGGGTTCTTGGTGTCGTACTCGACGCCGCGTGCGGTCTGCGCTTCCATGATGGCGTTCATCTCCTGACCAAACACCGGAACAAAGCGCAGCGCCGTGGTAAAGGTGAAGGCATAGCGATACGGTACGTGCAGCACCTCGACGCAGGCGTTGGCAAGGTCGTTGAGCTTGGTCACCATGAGCATGAGGATGAGTGGCAGCGCCACGCCCAGCAGGCGCAGGCAGGCCTTCGATCCTGTGATGAAGCCCGTGTCGGTGATAAAGCCCCACACCACGTTGCCGTCGCGCATAAAGGCCAGCTGGAGCACCAGCATGATAAGCGCGAGCGGAATCAGCAACTTGAGCAGCGAGAACAGACGGTCGACGACGCCGGCATAGGCACCCAGCGCAAGGGTGAGTGCCAAAAAGCCTAGCAGCGCCACGTAGGTGTCGGACAAGAAGATGCCGACGATGATGGCGGCGGCGAGGCCCAGTTTGACGACGGGGTTCAGGCGATGCAGCAGCGTATCGCCCGGCATGTAGTCGATGACGTTAACCACGGTGGACCATCTCCTTGGTAATGCGAACGACATCGGTGACCTCGCTCACCTGCGCAAAAGCGGGCGAGACGGAAGATGCCAGACGGCGCGAGAGTTCAATAACCTGGGGAGGCTCCACGTAGGCACGCCGCATGAGATCGATGTTCGAGAATAGCTCGTGCGTGCGGCCGCGGTCGAGGATGCGACCGTCGGCCATTACCACAATGCGCTCGGCAAAATCCGAGACGACTTCCATATCGTGGCAGACCATAATCACGGCGCAGCCGCGCTCGGCCATGGTGCGCACCGTTTCCATGACGGTCATGCACTCGCGGTAATCAAGGCCGCTCGTGGGCTCGTCGAGCACGACGATCTTGGGCTCAACCACTACGACGGAAGCAAGCGCCACCATTTGTCGCTGGCCGCGCGAAAGTGAGAAAGGTGCCTCATCGGCAGGCAGGCCAAAGCGGTCGATAACAAGTTGAGCACGGCGCAGAGCCTCGGCACGGTCGATGCCGGCAAGCTCCAGGCCAAAAGCGACCTCGTCGAGTACGGTATCCTTGCAGATCTGGCGGTCGGGGTTTTGGAAGAGCGTTGCGACCTCGCGGGCAATGCGGCTCGTGGGAACGGCTGCGGTATCCAACCCCGTGACGCGCACGCTGCCCGAGGCGGGCTTAAGCAGGCCTGTGAGCAGCTTGGTGAGCGTGGTCTTGCCGGCACCGTTTTGGCCGACGATGCCCACGAGCTCGCCAGGATAGAGCGTCAGGCTTAGGTCGTGGACGGCGGCGCCGCCATTGGGATAGGCAAACTCAACGTGATCGAAGGTGAGCACGGGCTCGGCGTCCTTGGCATGAGGGCGCAACGACGGTGCATGCGGGGAGCCGGCGGGCGCCTGGGCTTCGCTGGCCGCGTGTGCGGGGTCGACGATGCCCGAAATCAGGCGCTCGGCCTCATCGACATCCAAGCAAGGGGTACCGCTTACCAGGCCATCGGCCTCGAGGCTATTGAAGATACGCGTGACGCGAGGGCAGTCGACGCCGATGGCACGGAGCTCGTCGGTATGCGCGAAGACCTCGTGTGGTTCGCCCTGCAGCGCGATTTCGCCATGGTTGAGCACGAGCACGCGGTTGCAGTACTCCGAGAGCAGGGCGACCTTTTGCTCAACGACGACGATGGTGATTCCAAGTGCGCGGTTTGCCTCACGCAGCGTCTCGAAGACCAGCGTGGAGCTGGCAGGGTCGAGTGCCGCGGTGGGCTCGTCGAGAACCAAGACGCGCGGACGCATGGCGAGGATGGCGGCGATGGCTACCTTTTGCTTCTGTCCGCCCGAGAGGGTGGCAATCTCGCGGTCGCGCAGGTCGCTGATGCCGACGGTCTCGAGCGTTTCGCTCACGCGCTGCTCGATCTGGTCATGGGGGACGCCAAAGTTCTCGAGGCCAAAGAGCATCTCGTCCTCGACGACCGAAGCGACCATCTGCGTGTCGATATCCTGCAGCACACTGCCGACGATTTGCGATACGTCGGTGAGCGAGGCTTCGCAGGTGTCGTGGCCGTCAACCATGACGGACCCAAAGAACGTGCCGGTGTAGTGGTGGGGCACGGCGCCCGACAGGCAGGCGGCAAGCGTGGACTTGCCGGCGCCCGAGGGCCCGATGATGCCGATGAAATCTCCCTTGTTCACGCCGAGTGAGATGTGGCTGAGCGCCTGCTCGGTCTGCGTGCCATAGGAGAACGAGACATCGTCGACGTTGATGATCGTTTCCATGGATACCTTTCATAGTCATCGGGGACGTTCTTTAATGACTAGTCGTTTAAGAACGTCCCCAAGAGCTAGTTGTTTGGGACAGTCTTTGGTGGTGGAGCACGGAGACGGCTTTACGAGGGGCCCCAGGTTGGCGCGAAAGAGGAGCGAAGCGTACTTGGGTACGCGAGCGACGAATGAACGCCAAGATGGGGTGGCTCGTAAAGCCGAATGGGTTAGTTGAGCTTCAGGGCCTTCTGAATGGGCAGGTAGAGGGCGCCGACCAGAATGGCGTTAAAGACGGCGGTCATGGCGACGACGGGCAACATAGCGGCGGCGAGCTCGCCGACCACGCCGAGCATGGCCATCTTGATGACCATGAAGATGGCGCCGGAGACAAAGGTGGTCACGAACGTTGCGACGATGGCGATGGCGGGCTTGACCTGACCGTTCTTGCCGGCGGCATTGACGATGCCGGCCATGAGCATGGCGGCGATGCCCTCGGCGGCAAAATCGACGAACGGCGAAGTGGTGGTGATCTGGATCACGGCAGCCGAGATGAGGCCAATGACGAGCGCCTGGCCGATGTTGGGGCGAACGACCAGGATGGTGAGGCAGAAGGCCGAGATGATGAACTCGGGGCTGATCATGCCGCCCGAGATGCCCGAGATTGCCTTGCCGACGGTGAAGTTGAGGATGAAGCCGGCGGCGAGCAGGATGGCGAGCAAGACGAGGGCGCGGACATCGAGTTTGCCGCGATCGGCGGTCTGGACGGTGCGGGGCTGGGTGGTGGTGGTGTTCTGAGACATGGTGAAAATCCTTTCGGAAGGGGATTGCAAGAGAAAAGCGGAGGCGCGTGATGCGAATGCGATCGGGCTCGAGATAGAAAAAGGCCCCCGGTCGAAACCGGAGGCCTTCCAATCACCTAGAGCGCAAAAACAGGCGTGAGGGACTCACTGTCGACCGATCGCATTCGCATCACGCCACCACCAGTTGTTGAGAGACTTCATCGTGTTCTTCATGTTGGTGGCTCCTTTCGTGATGCCGTGGCGCGGTCGCACCTAGTTGCTGTTGCGCTGCACTATAGCACAGCGAAGTGTGTGCGGGGAAATCTTTTTTAAAAAGATTTCAGGTGGGTTTCCCGTCGGTCAAAAAGGCGGGTTAAGCGGGCGAGGCCGCCATTGCTGCCTTGCCCGCTCAGCTAAGACGTTACTCCTTATTGCGACGGTAGAGGAAGTAACCGCCCGCGGAGATGACGGCAACGCCAGCGATGGCGAATGCAGCCACCACGCGGCCATCAAAACGATCACCGGTGGTGGGCAGGCCGCCCTTGGTGTTCGTCTTGTTGGTGGTTACCGTGGTCGTGGTGTCCGACTTGCCAGGCTGCTCGGGCTTGGTGGTGGGCTGCTCGGGCTTAGCGGGCTGCTCGGGGGTACCGGGCTGCTCAGGAGTACCAGGCTGCTCGGGGGTGCCAGGCTGATCCGGGGTTACCGGGTCGGTGGCAAGAGCGTCCTTGGCGTAGGTGATGGACACCTTGAGGCCGTTGGTCTCGGTGTTCAGGTCGCTCGGGGTGAAGGGCTGGTCGAAGTTTTCGGCCTTCTGATAGGCGCGCATCTCCTGGAGCAGGGCCTTGCACTTGACGTAGGTGTTCTCGGTAGCGGCCTTGCCGGCCTTGTTGGCCAGGGCAGTGCGGCCCTCGGGGGTCGTCTCGGCCAGCATGGCGGCGTCAACTTCCTTGTTCTGCTCGATGAGCTCGTTCTGGAGCGCATCGAGGTAGGCACGGACGCTGATACCAAGGGTGTCAGGGTTCTCAAAGCAGAGCGAGCTGATGTCCATGAGGACGTAGTTGATTGAGTTCTCGGGCTCCTCGTTGTACACGACGTCAGTCTGTTTGCAGTGATCGAAGGAGACGGTCTGATCGCTGAAGTACGGGCTGACCTCAGTTATCAGAGCGGAGTACAACGGGATGGCAACAGAGTATGCGGCGCGGGAGAGCATTTCCCACTGGATGGTAGCGACCTGGGGGTCAAGGCCACGACGAATCTGGAAGAGGTTGATCTCGGTGTTGCGCTCGGTGCCGATGGCGTAGACACCATCGGTGACCGCGTTGAGTCCGGGAACGTTCTCGCCGCGGTTGCCAAAGGCGCGAATCAACTCGAAAGTGCTCCAACCAGACTTGCCAGGCTTGAAGAACAGGGGCTGGATTTCGCTGACCATGGCTCCCTTTTGGTCAGGTTTTCCTTCCTTCTTTACTGTGATAATGTCGTAATCTGTGCCTTCGGTCAGCTGACTACCAAAATAATCGCGGCCTTGCACATAGCGGGACCACTGGTTTACGCCGGAATCGGCGAGGCTTTCGCCATACGTTTGGGCGACATCGAATTTGCCGTCAGCGGAGTATTTGGCGAAACCCTTTTCTTCGGGCATGGATTGGATCTTTTCAGAGTGGAGGCAATTCTCGGTGTCATTGAGGTCGACATCGTAGTTGAGGCTCCCGATATTAGGGTTGAGCGACGCGACGTCGTCAGCGAGCTTCATGGCGATCCACTGATGGGCGGAAAGTGTGGCGAACAGCCAGGTCTCGTTGTTGTCGGCGATGATGATCTGGTCGTTGGTGCAGACGCCTTGATCATCGATCAGGCTGCCGAGAAGCTCGACGCCCTCGCGGGCCGTGGCGCTCTCGCCCAGGATGATGCTGCCGTAACTGTACTCGCCCAGACCCACTTCCTCATCGATGGGGTCTGCTGCAGCGGCCTCCTCGTTATAGGAGGTGCTTAGCGTGGCGGAGCAGGAGACGCCCTTCTCGTTGATGCCGGCCTCGGAGTAGGCGTCGGTGCGACCCATCCAGTTGGAGGGGTGGTCGCGCACATAGCTGTAGCGATAGGTGGGCTTGTTCGAAGTGTATTCAAAAGCAGATTCAATCGAGCTGTACGTAAAGCCAGGTTCGTGGGCAGGTTCGATGCCGTAGTGCTTAAGATAGCGCTTGCCAAAGTCCTCGGCGCGGCCGTAGTACGTGTTGCGTCGGCTGTTAGGTCTTTGCCCATGTACATCTGCGTGCAGGCGAGCGCAGATGTCGGCATGGACATGATGGTTGCAGCTCCAAAGGCGAGGCCTATGCCTAGCTTCTTGAGCGCGTTGACGGGGTGAGTTTTCCTCATTTTCCCTCCCAGCGTGCGAAAGCCCTCTGTCGCCAGAGGGCTTCAGCCAATAAAGACACCCCATTAGCGTAACGAATTGGAAACAATATTCATCTATGAAAGAAACCTACTCGATAAGCGTGATGAAATATGCGATGAGCGGTTAATTGTACTCAGTTTGTAGCTTTACTTTAATAAAGACGCCCTGCAATTACTGTAGACGAATAAAGTAGCTGGGAATGCCCGAAATGAAAATCCCCCGCTGTTTGGCAAATGCATAAACAGCAGGGGAGACGATAATTGGATGAATATCATACCAATGTGGAATTACTTCTTCCGGCGGTGGATCACGTTAATCGCATAGCCGATGAGCATGGCCAGAACGATGACAATAAAGCCGATCAGGGGATTGTCGTTCATGGGGTCCTCCTATTTTCCGAGCGGTGAGAATTCGTCGACGATGAGGTCGAGGCATTGCGGAAGCGCGCGGGCTCCAAAGACGCCCGAATTGCTGGAGATAATCTCGCCATCGAACTGCATGCCCAGCGACGGGGTGCAGGTGATCTTGGCTTCCTTGGTCTGGATGATCTTGAACTGCGGGCGCCCGAGTACCTTGCCGGCGGGGTCAAGCGCAGCGGTGATCACAGTAGGCAGCAGCTGCACGGTGCGCACGGGTTCTATGACCGCAATGTCGACCATGCCATCGTTCATGCGGCAGTCGGGGAACAGGTTGATGTCGTTTTGGATGACCGAGGTGTTGCCGGCCATGCAGCAGATGCCGTCGAGCTCCTCGACAATGCCGTCATGCTCAATCGTAAAGTGCGCCACCGTGGGGTTGGGCGTGGCGAGCGCGGAGAGGAAGTAGGCGATCTCGCCGATGTCGTTTTTGGTGGGGGCGGCCTTCATCATGATCTCGGCGTCGAAGCCCGAGCCGGCGATGATGATAAAGCCGTGGCGCTTCTCGTTGCCGTTCTCGTCGAGCCAAAAGAGCTCGCCCATGTCCACTTTGACCGTGCGACCGGCGCGGCAGGCCTTGGCAAGTGCCGCTGCCTCGGGGGCATTACCGATGTTATTGAAGAACAGGCAGGCCGTACCGGAGGGGAAGACGAGCGTGGGGACGCCGCATCCGCGCATTTGGTCGAGCACGTTGGAGACGGTGCCGTCACCGCCCGAAACGACCACGCGATCAAACTCGCGCACGTCCGCCACGGCGTCCTTGGGTTCCATGCCATCGCCGATAAAACGCATCACGACCTCGTCGCCGCCCTGCGCGAGGGCGTGCGTGAACGCGTAGATTTCATCTGAGCTGGGGCCCGATGCCGGGTTGTGGATGATAAGGCAGCGCATACTTACGTTCCCGTTCTGTGACTAACCGAGTATAGTTGTAAGGCAATGCCGATATCCTACCCGTGTTTTTCGGGCCTAACCTTATTCGATGGGTTGATATGTACATTTCCACACATCAGGCTCTACTCGACTTTTGCCAGCGCGCCCGTGAGTTTGACGCGATTGCCGTCGATACCGAGTTTTTGCGCGAGCGCACGTTCCATCCGCGCCTGTGTTTGGTTCAGATTGCCACCCCTGCCGAGAGCGTTGCGGTCGACCCTCTGGTGATCGACGACCTGTCGCCGCTGGCCGAGCTTATGGCCGACGAGAGCGTGATCAAAGTCTTCCACGCCTGCTCGCAGGATATGGAGGTTATGCTCCATACCGTGGGCGTGCTGCCGCGTCCGATTTTTGACACGCAGGTGGCCGCCGCCTTTTTGGGCGAACGCCAGCAGATTTCCTACGGCGCGCTCGTGCAGACGTTTTGCGGCGTCTCGCTGCCCAAGACCGAGTCGCTGACCGACTGGTCGCGTCGCCCGCTGACCGACAAACAGATCGAGTACGCGATCGATGACGTCAAGTACCTGATCGTCGCCTATACCGAGATGATGAGCCGCCTGCGCGAGCTGGGCCGCGTGGACTGGGTGCTCGACGAGCTGCGCCCGCTGGCTGACGAGTCGCACTATCGCGCCGATCGCCACGAGGCGTTCCGTAAGGTCAAACGCATCAATTCGTGCAGCCGTCACCAGTTGGGCATCGCGCGCGAGCTCGCCGCCTGGCGCGAGGACCGCGCCGAGCGCCGCAACATCCCGCGCAAGTGGGTCATGTCCGACGATACGCTGCTGGCGCTCGTTAAGCGCAATCCCGTGCGCGTTGAGGAGTTCCGTAGCATTCGCGGTACCGACCAGTTGGGGGAGCGCGACGTGGACGGCGCGCTCATGGCCATCAAGCGCGGTGCGAGCTGCCCGCACGATCGCCTGCCGCTCATGGTGCGCGGGCATCGCCAGATCTCTCCGGAGCTGGAGAGCGTGACGGATCTCATGTACGCGCTCATCCGCCTGGTTGCCGAGCGCTCGGGGGTGGCGACCTCGGTCATTGCCTCGCGCGATGACCTGGCCGATTACATCGAGCATCCTGAGCAAAGCCCCCTGCGCGAAGGCTGGCGTTTTGAGCTTGTGGGTTCGCGCCTGGACGATCTGCTTTCCGGCAATATGGGGCTCACCGTGAAGGACGGAAAGATTGAGTTGTTATAGGTATATAGTTACGCGGTTTTACCAAACCGCGTAACGGCTCGACGCTGCAAACGGCCGAGAGCGAGCAATCTGACGTTCAATCGTC
>CABPXT010000046.1:0-12888 GCA_902461405.1 uncultured Collinsella sp. | reverse complement strand
CTCCAGGCAGTCGGAGCCGTGAATCACGTTGGCGTTGACATCGACAGCGAAGTCGCCGCGAATGGTGCCGGGGGCAGCCTCAAGCGGGTTGGTAGCGCCCATGAGGGCACGCATCTTGGAGACAGCGGAGAGACCGGAAACGACCATCTTGACGACCGGACCGCTCGTCATAAAGTCACACAGACCGCCAAAGAAGGGCTTGTCGGCCAGATGGGCGTAGTGCTCCTGGACGGTAGCGCGCTCGAGCGTGGTCATCTCCATGCGCTCGATGACAAGGCCGCTGCGCTCAATGCGAGCAACGATCTCGCCGATCTTGCGATCGCGCACGGCGTCGGGCTTAATCATGATGAAGGTCTTCTCGATAGCCATAAGGTAGCCTTTCAAGTAGGTTCGCGCGTGCCCAAGTCCCATTCCGGCACCCGCCTGGACTGCATCGTAACAGAGTTCTAGCTGCAGTTAAACAAAAAGCCGTTTATTGAAGCGTTATTATTTATTGAAGCGCTCTATATGTGTCACTTCTGTTTCGAAGCCCGATTAGAGTACCATCCGACTGCCCATCAACCGCATCGAACAGAGCAGACGGTCGGTTGCCGCTCGCGAACGTACCCCCTTCACAACCTGCCCAAAGGTCCTACAGAAGTTCTCGACAAGCCCCCCATAGCAACAAAATACGGACGCCCACATCAGCAGACGCCCGTAAAGCAAAAACGATTTACCAATACATAGCCAAAACGGCTTCAGCCAAACCTCTATTTTGCCCCGTGGCCCATCTCGACGACCTTGGTCAGCGATCCAAACACGCCCTCGTCGGCCACGAGCTGTGCCTCGGCACGCCGCAGCTGCACGGCAACGGCGGCAGGAGCGGTGCCGCCCTCGGTCGTGCGCGCGGCAACGATCGACGGGATGTCGAGCGCCTCGGTAATATCGCGCTCAAAGAGCGGGCTTGCCTCCTGGAACACCTCAAACGGCAAATCCTCAAGATTGCAGCCGCGCTTCTCACACATCAGAACCAAATGCCCCACCACGGCATGAGCCTCGCGGAATGGCAGACCACGCTTAGCCAGGTAATCGGCAACATCGGTGGCGGCAAGGTGACCCACGCCGCACTCGCGCGCCATGGCATCCTCGTTGACGGCCCAAGTCGAAATCATACCGGCCATAACCGACAGGCACTGCATGAGCGTATGGGCGGTATCGAGCGCGCCCTCCTTGTCCTCCTGCAAATCCTTGTTATAAGCAAGCGGCAGGCCCTTCATGGTCACGAGCAGCTGCACCAGGTTGCCATACACACGGCCGCTCTTGCCGCGAATAAGCTCGGCAAAGTCGGGATTCTTCTTCTGCGGCATGATAGACGAGCCGGTGGAGTAGGAGTCTGAAAGCGTGATAAAGCCAAATTCGGAGCTCGACCACAGCACGATCTCCTCGGAAAGACGCGACAGGTGCATGGCCATGACGGAGCCGGCGTAATGCAGATCGAGCAGGAAATCACGGTCGGAAACCGCATCGAGCGAGTTGGGAATCACGCCCGCAAAGCCAAGTTCGGCAGCCGTCATCTGGCGATCGAGCGGATAGCTCGTACCAGCAAGCGCGGCAGCACCCAGCGGGCAGTTGTCGGCGGCATCAAAGGCGGCCTTCAGGCGCGTAAAGTCGCGCGCGAACATCCAGGAATACGCCAGCAGATGATGCGACAGCAGCACGGGCTGAGCGTGCTGCATGTGCGTGTAGCCCGGCAGAATCACCTTGTCGTACTTCTTGGCCGCATCCACCAGCACATGGCGCAGCTCAAGATTGGCCTCCATGAGCTCCTTGGCCAGCGCCTTGACGCCCAGGCGTGTGTCGGTCGCCACCTGGTCGTTGCGCGAACGTCCGGTATGCAAGCGCTTACCGGCCTCGCCGATGCGACGCGTCAGCTCGCTCTCGATGGACATATGAATGTCTTCGTCGTTGATGTCGAAGGTGAAGTTGCCGGCATCGATATCCTGTTCGATTCCGGTCAGACCCTCGGCAATCGCCTGCTCGTCCTCGGCACTGATGATGCCTTGAGTCGCCAGCATTTTGGCATGCGCCTTAGAGCCGGCGATATCCTGTTTATAGAGATGTTTGTCGACCGGCAGCGACGCGCCAAACTCCTGCGTGACCTCGGCCACGCCCGCCTCAAAACGACCGCCCCAAAGAGCCATGGAACCGTCCCCTTTCATCAAATACCAAACCAAGCGCTCAAAGCAATGCGCCATGTCGCTAAAGCGATTTACCAACCGCTAGTTTTGCACATTCCCCACTGCATGCGGGGCCATGTAGCTAATTTGCAAAGAAGTGACGCACCATGCACTTGGCACCCAACGTCTCCCTCCGGATGTTGCCCTGCGAACCGTCAATCCAAGCCTTCAGGCTCATAGGGACGTCCTCGACCTTTGCAGCATCGAGCTCGGGCGCGAGGGCAAGTAAAGCATGCGCGATAGCATTGAACATATTGGATACTCCTCATATATATAGGCGCAAGGCCGACAAATTGATAGAAAGAGCCCCGCCGGACAACCCCGGCGGGGCTCGGACTCAGCCGCAGACGCGGCATCATATATGCGGGCGGAACGTAGGGGCCACCGATGTTAAGAAGTGTCAGCAAGCATAACGAAAGGTAGGGACCCCGTGCGCCCGTTATGTATCACGCGGATGGGCCGCGTGGATACCAAGGGAAGGAAAAGCCTTAGGCCTGAGCAGCAGCAGAGCTGGGACCCTGGACCTTGGCCCACGTCTTGAGCGACAGCGTGTCGATCTCGATGAAGCCGGCGCTGGCCTTCTCGTCAAACGTCGTGTCGCGGTCGTAGGTAGCCAGACCGTAGTCGTAGAGACTGAAGGGGCTCTTGCGGCCGACGACATGGCAGTTGCCCTTAAAGAACTTCAGACGGACAATGCCGGTCACGAACTTCTGGGTATCGGCCATAAAGGCATCGAGCGCGTTTTTGAGCGGGCTGTACCACTGGCCGTTGTACACGGCGGTGGCCCAATCCTGCTCGAGCTTGATCTTGGTCTTGAGCAGGTCACCCTCGACGCAGATGTCCTCGAGCGCCTTGTGGGCGGTGATGAGCGTCAGGGCGCCGGGAACCTCGTAGCACTCGCGGCTCTTAAGGCCCACCAAACGATCCTCGACCAGATCGAGACGGCCAAAGCCATTGTCGCCGGAGATCTTGTTGAGGGCGATGACGATCTCGGAGAGCTTCATCTTCTTGCCGTCGACGGCGACGGGCTTCCCGGCCTCAAACTCAATCTCAGTGTAGGTCGGGGTGTCCGGCGTGTCCTCGGGGTTCTTGGTCATAACCCAGGCGTCGTCGAGCGGCTCGTTCCAGGGATCCTCCAGGTGGCCGCACTCAATGGCACGACCCCACAGGTTGTCGTCGATGGAGTAGGGGTTGTCGTTGGCACCCTCGGGAACCGGCACGTTGTGGGCGTGGGCATAGGCGACCTCGTCGGGACGGCACTTCAGGTCCCACTCGCGAACCGGGGCGATAACCTTGAGCTCGGGGTCGAGGGCCTTGACGGCGGCCTCAAAACGGACCTGGTCGTTACCCTTGCCGGTGCAGCCGTGGGCGACGTAGGTCGCGCCAAACTCGTGGGCGACCTCAACAAGCTTCTTGGCAAGCAGCGGACGGGAAAGGGCGGAGAGCAGCGGATACTTGTTCTCGTACATGGAGTTTGCGGCGATGGCCTTAGTCAGGAACTCATCAGAGAACTCGTCGCGCAGGTCGAGCACCTGGCAATCGAGAACGCCCAGGTCGAGCGCCTTCTGCTTCTTGGCATCCAGACCGGTCTCCTCCTGGCCCACGTTGCCGCAGACGCAAACGACATCGAGATTCTTCTCGTCCTGGAGCCACTTGACACATACGGATGTATCAAGACCACCGGAATATGCGAGAACGACTTTTTCCTTGCTCATGGCTGTTTCCTTTCGCCCTTGGTAGCTAGTTAGAACATCGGTCAGTTGCAAGTCATTTCGAGGTCAAAAACCGTGCAATATCAGGTTAAATAGCAAAAAGCAGCACAACATGCCCTAGAAACATGCGTCTATGTCGTGCTAAAACCCAACGACCTCAAAATGACTCTGTTGAGGCATTGCGCCCCATGCGGACAGAGACGATTGCTATCGTCGTCGGGAAATTGCGCGCTGGCGTCGGATGGCATTGTCTGCAGTGGTGATGATCTTTACGAACTGCATCTGCCTCTCCTTTCACGTATCGCCGGGCGCAATTCTAATATCGCAAACGGTACCTTTTCCTCGGTAAGCGGTTGTTTTTCCGTCTCCGTTTTCGATGTTCGCTATATTACGCTAAAGTGCCCGCAGCACAAGCGACAAATTCAAATTTCTGAAAAGTTTTTTCATTACTTTGTGAAGCGTGGTGCAAATATGCTCCGTTCCTGCGAAAATACGCCCGACTACGAATTGATGGTTATAACGTCTGAAACAATCTCGAAACGAAAGGCTCGCTTTTATGCAAACTTACGAATCGGACGCCAATATCGGAAACATTAAGATTCTCGCCGTCGACATGGACAAGACGCTACTCACCGACGAGCGCGTGTTACCGCAGGGTCTTGATGAACGCCTGGACAAGCTCGCCGACGCCGGCATCGTATTCTGCCCTGCCAGCGGACGTCCCGCCCCCAAGCTCGAGGAGATGTTCGAGGGCATCAAAAACAGTCTTGCTTTTTGTCCCGATAACGGAGCCTGCGTCATCTATCGCGGCAACTATATCTATAAGAGCAATATTGACGTGGAGCTGTATCAGCAGGTCTTGAGCCGTGCCTCGGAGGATCCGCGCGCTGTACCCGTCCTGTGCTGCTTCGACGAGTTCTACGTGCTTGCCCGCGACCATCAGTACCACGACGAGATCAGCGTCTACTACAACACAATCAACTACGTCGACAGCTTTGAGGGCATTGATTTCGAGTCCAACAAGATTTCGGTCTTCTTCCCCGGCTACGACGCCGAGCCCGCTTTCCGCGAGACCTATAGCCCCGAGTTCTCGGACAAGCTCTACGTCACCAACGCCGGGCGCGAGTGGATCGACTTTATGAACCTGGGCGTCGACAAGGGTGCCGGCGTCGCGCACCTGTGCGAACACTTGGGCATCGATATTGCCGATGCTGCCGCCGTGGGCGATACTTACAACGATATCCCCATGCTCGAGCGCGTCGGACATAGCTTTATCGTGGACAATGCCGAGGAGCACATGAACGCGCACGCCAAGTGGCGCATTCCGAGCAACAACGACGGGGGCGTACTGACGCTCATCGACGCCATCTTGGCGGCTCGTTAACGTTACTCGTCGGGCCTGGCCGGGCGCATGGGCCAGCTTTTTGCTCGGTCAGGTCCTGGGCTCGCTCGGAAAGCACATTTAGTGCTTTCCGGCTCGTGCGGAATCTACAAAAAGTTGGCCCATGCGCCCGGCCAGGCCCTAGGTTTACTTGCTTGCCGCCCGGATGGCGTCTTGGCGTCTAGATACTTTGGCTGAATTTAATTGAATGAAGGGAGCTCCTTGTTGATGAGGGGCTCCCTTCTGTTTTGGTTACTTTGGGGTTGTGGGGGCGACTTTATTTGGCGTCGGCCCAGGTTATGCCGGTGCTGGCTTCGGCGATGAGGGGGACGCGCAGGTCTACAACGTGTTCCATGACGTCTTGGACCATGGCGGTTAGGCGCTCGACTTCGTTGACGGGGCACTCAAAGTCCAGTTCGTCGTGTACCTGCAAGATCATGTGGGCGGCAAAGCCCTCTTCTTCCAGGCGGCGGCTTACGCGGGCCATCGCGATCTTGATGATGTCGGCCGCGGTGCCCTGCATGGGGTGGTTCATGGCCGTGCGTTCGCCAAAGCCGCGAAGCTGCGGATTTTTGGCCTTGAGCTCGGGAATATGGCGTCTGCGGCCATACATGGTCTCGGCGTAGCCCGTCTGCTTGGCACGCGCCACCACGTTGTCGAGGAACGTGCGCACGCCCGGATAGGCCTCGTAGTAGCGGTCGATCATGTCGCGCGCCTCGGCCATCGAGATATGCAGCGACTGCGACAGGCCGTAGGCCTGCTGACCATACACGATGCCAAAGTTCACGGCCTTGGCGCGGCTGCGCAAGTCGGGCGTTACCTCGGACACGGGAACGCCAAACACGCGCGCGGCCGTCTCGGCATGGAAGTCCTCGCCCTCGTTAAAGGCGCGCACCAGGTGCTCGTCACCCGAAAGATGCGCCAGCAGACGCAGCTCGATCTGCGAGTAGTCCACCGCCAAAAAGACGCTGCCCTCGCCTGCCGAGAACGCCGTCTTGACGGTGCGGCCCAGCTCCGAGCGCGTCGGGATGTTCTGCAGATTGGGGTCGCTCGAAGACAGACGCCCCGTCGCGGTGATGGTCTGGTTGTACGTAGTGTGCACACGACCGTCACCACGGCGCAGCGGACCTAGCGTGTCCAGATAGGTTGACTTAATCTTGGACTTCTCACGCCAGTCCAAAATCAGGCGCACGATCTCGTGGTCGCGGGCAAGATCGCTCAGTACCTTGGCATTGGTCGAATAGTAACCGCGCTTGGTCTTCTTGAGGCCCTTGGTCGGAAGGCCCATCACATCGAAGAGCACGTGCGACAGTTGCATGGGGCTGCCAATGTTAAAGGTCTCGTCACCCGCCAGGTCGCGAATGCTTCGCTCGACCTCGGTGATCTGGGTCGCCAGGCCCTCGGACAGACTGCGCAGCCGATCGGGATCCACGAGCATGCCCGCGCGCTCCATCTTGGCAAGCACCGGCACGAGTGGCATCTCGATGCCATCGAACACGTTGGCGGCGTTCTCGCGTGCCATGCGGTCGCGCAGCGGTGCGACCAGCGCCAGCGTCAAGTCCGCCGTGCGAGCGGCGGGTGCAGGAGCGTCCTCGCCGGCACCCTCTGCACCGCGCGCCGCAGGCAGCGCCATCTGCAGATAGGTATCGGCCAGATACGCCTCATCGAACTCGGAGCGGTCGGAATCCAGCAGGTAGGCGGCAACCACGGTATCGAAGATGCGCGTGGAATCGGCAGACAGCGGGTCCATGAGCTCGGGCTCAGAGGAATCGATAGGCGAAAGCTCGTGCAGCAGCGCCTTCATATCCGGGCTCGCCACGCGGCCCTCCATAAACAGGCGCGCGAGCACGCCGGTAATCACGCCGTGGACGAAGTTAAAGCCCTCAACCTCAGCCGCCGCACCGCCGTCGCCCTCCTCGAGGGCGAACAGGCCCTTGGACGTCGCCAGCCACAGCGTGCGCGTCAGTCCAAAGAGCGCGCCCTCTTCCTTATCGTCGTCCACCACGGCGGCGACCCACTCGCCCGCCTCGATCGCACGCGAAACCTCGGACGCCACGGCAGCAAGCGCCTCGGCATCGCCGGCAGCGGTGCGCTCAATCGTGGGCATCTCAAACGTTCTAGCAGCGGCAGCAGCGCCACCCTCGTCACCGATCAGCGCCAAGAAACGGTTCTGCATGGCGGTGATACCAAGCGTACCCAGCGCCGCGGAAACCTCATCGGCAGAAAACGCCGGGAAGGACGTCGCCTCAAAGTCGAGCTCGACGGGCGCATCGGTGCGAATTGTCGCAACCTTGCGGCTCAGTAGTGCGTCATCGATGTGTGCACGCAGGTTCTCGCCCATCTTGCCCTTGACCTCGTCGGCATGCGCGATGACTTCGTCCAGGCTACCGTACTTCGCAATGAGCGCACTCGCCTTTTTGGGGCCGATGCCCGGTACGCCGGGGATGTTATCCGACGTGTCGCCCTTCAGACCGTAAAAATCGGGCACAAGCGCCGGCGTAATGCCGTGATACAGGTCATCCACGCTCTCGGGCGTCATAATCGCTACGTCGGACAGGCCCTTACGGGTCGAGACCACGTTGACGTGCTCGGTCACAAGCTGATACATGTCGCGATCACCGGTCACCAGCAGCATGTCACAGCCGGCCTGCTCGCCCAAGCGCGCCATGGTTCCCAGGATATCGTCGCCTTCCCAGCCCTCGGACTGCAGAATCGGCACGTTGAGCGCGGTGAGCAGCTCCTTAATCATAGGGAACTGCGCATGCAGATCGGGGTCCATGGGTGGGCGTTGCGCCTTATACTGCGGCAGCATCTCCATGCGCACGCGCGGCTTACCCTTGTCAAACGCCACGACCACACCGTCGGGGTTAAAGGCATCAATCATCTTAAGAAACATGTTCAGAAAGCCAAAGATCGCGTTGGTGGGGCGACCGTCCGGCGCGTTCATGGTCGGCGGCACGGCGTGAAAGGCGCGGTGCATGAGCGAGTTGCCGTCGATAACGGCAAAAGTGCGGCGCTTGTCAGACATATTAAATACCTCGCTTTGGGCTGGGCACGGTTTGCTCACTCCAGTTTACACGCTCCCCGCCCCGCGGCCACCTCACATCAAGCTCCCCCGCCACCGTGAGCCCGCGCGTGATACGATGGCTCACGGTACATCAACCAGCACGATCGATCCGAAAGGAGCCTGCGTCATGGAGCGTCCCTGCGCATGGAAAAAGTACACGCCACAGCAAGTCGAGGAGCTCGAGGAGCTTTGCCGCGGCTATAAGCAGTTTTTGAGCGAGAACAAGACCGAGCGCCTGTGCGTCAAGACCGGCATCAAGATGGCCGAGGAGGCGGGATACGTCGACCTGGAGACCGTGATCGCCGAAGGCCGCGAGCTCAAGGCAGGCGACAAGGTGTACGCCGCCAATCACGGCAAGGACCTCATGCTCGTCAACCTGGGCAACGCCCCGCTCGAGCAGGGCTTTAACATCCTGGGCGCCCACGTGGACTCGCCGCGCCTAGACCTTAAGCAGAACCCCGCCTTCGAGGCCGGCGACATGGCTTATCTCGACACGCACTACTACGGCGGCGTCAAGAGCTACCACTGGGTGGCCTCCCCGCTCGCACTCGTGGGCGTCATCTGCAAAAAGGACGGTACCACCGTCGACATCAATATCGGCGACAAGGCCGACGACCCAGTCTTTACCATCTCCGACCTGCTGATCCATCTCTCGAGCGAGCAGATGTCTAAGCCTGCCAAGGACGCCGTCGACGCCGAGATCCTCGACGTGATCGTGGGCGGCCGTCCCGTCAAGTTCGATGAGGACGACAAGGACGCCCCCAAGGAGCCCGTCAAGCAAATGTTCCTGGACATCCTTAAGGAGCAGTACGACGTCGAGGAGGAGGACTTCCTCTCCGCCGAGATCGAGGTCGTGCCCGCCGGCCCCGCCCGCGACATGGGCCTCGACCGCTCCATGATTCTGGGCTATGGCCACGACGACCGCGTCTGTGCCTACCCCTCCATGCTCGCCCAGATCGACGTCGCCAACGTGGAGCGCACGAGCATCACGCTCATCGTCGACAAGGAGGAGATCGGTTCCGTGGGTGCCACCGGCATGACGAGTCGCTTCTTCGAGAACACCGTCGCCGAGATCATGATGCTCGCCGGCGAGGACAGCCCGCTGGCTCTGCGCCGCGCGCTCGCCCGCAGCCGTATGCTCTCCTCCGACGTGTCCGCCGGCTTCGACCCGGGCTATGCCGGCAAGTTCGAGACCAAGAACGCCGCCTTCATGGGTCGCGGCCTGTGCTTTAACAAGTACACGGGCAGCCGCGGCAAGGGCGGCTCTAACGACGCCGACGCCGAGTATGTGGCCCTCGTCCGCGACATCATGGACGAGGCCGGCGTGGACTTCCAGACCTGCGAGCTCGGCCGCGTCAACGCTGGTGGCGGCGGCACCATCGCCTACATCATGGCCAAGTACGGCATGAACGTCATCGACTCCGGCGTTGCCGTCCTGTCCATGCACGCCCTGTGGGAGGTCGCCAACAAGGCCGACATCTACGAGGCATATCGCGGTTACAAGGCCTTCCTCGAGCGAGCCTAACCAACCCTTCATCAGTTGCGGTGAAATACGGACTAAACTGGCCCATAAACGGCCAAAACAGACCGTATTCCACCGCAACTTTTTTGGCAGAGGAGAGTCCATGCTGCAGGTCATCATTTCGCCCGCCAAGCAGATGCGCGCGGCCCAAGATGCTTTTGAAGTCCTGGGCATCCCACCCTTTGTGCGCGAGACGGCTCGCCTCCACCACGCACTGCTAGATATCGAACGAAATGAAGGCAGCGGCGGCCTGCAGGCGCTATGGAACGTGAGTGACAAACTGCTGGGGCCTTGCCTCAACACCCTGCACGAGTTCGGTCCCATCCTGAAAAACGGCGATCTCGACAATCCCGCGCTCGCCCGTCACCTCTCCCCTGCCGTCATGTCCTATCACGGCATTCAATACCAGAGCATGGCGCCCGAGGTGATGGATTCCGCACAGCTCGCATGGCTGCAAGACCATCTCTGGATCCTCTCGGGGCTTTACGGATGCGTACGCCCCTTTCATGCCGTTGAACCGTATCGGCTGGAGATGGGCGCGAAGCTCGCCGTTGACGATGCCCGAGACCTCTACGCGTTTTGGAGCGACAAGCTCGCGCGGGCTATCGCCCCGGCAGGCTCAAACACCACGATCGTCAACCTCGCCAGCGTAGAGTATGCCAAAGCCGTTCTGCCCCACCTCGCGGGCGACGCCACGGTCGTCACATGCCTCTTTGGCGAAGGCATCCGCAACGGCAAACCCATCCAACGCTCGACCGCCAGCAAAAAGGCGCGCGGCTCCATGGTTCGCTGGATGGCAGAAAACAAGCTCGAAGATGCAAGCGAACTTACCGCATTCAACATCGGCTATCGGCACATCCCCGAGCTTTCAGACAAAAACACCCTGGTTTTCATGAACGCGCAGGCACTATAGGCCCGCCGTTTCCAAACACCCCGTTACTCCGCCAAGCCATCGGCCTTTGCAATCTCGCTCGTCGAGCCATCTTGGTAGGTAATCTTAACGTGCTCCACCTCGGATACCGCAGCGCCCGCCGGGGGCTCCAAGCGCCATTCCGTCAGCGCAATGTCCATGGTCGTGGGCACGTCCCCTTGATCTTTGAGCTTCACCGTCAGCGTTTTGAGCGTCGCATCAAACGTCACGCGTTCGATTTCTTCGCCCGGAATAGACCCGCCGCTCAGCTGCAGCTGCACAAACTCGTCGCGCGGATACCAATAGTCGCCCGGTGCGGCAACCGTGTTGCCACCAGAAACTTTCATGGTCATAATCGGCAGGCCCTCGTCGGCTTCAAACCCCCAGGTGGCACCGCCAGGACCGCCGAACGTCCAAATACAAAAGGCAAGCACCAGCACGGCAAGCACCGCAAAACCAATCGCGACCAACCCATGGTGCGCACGGCTTTCCTCGGCCGATACATCCCATTGCGTCTCTCGATATAGATGCTTGTCTTCCATGTACGCCTCCCCACAGGCACGCTCGTTGGCCCAATCGTACCCATTCAGGCTATACTTGAGCCCATAACATAACGGGGAGCTTGCAGGACAAGACGGCAGGCTGAGACTGGGCGCGCCCGCCCTGACCCGCAAACCTGATATGGGTAATGCCAACGAAGGGAGCCGTGCCAATGAGCACACAGACCGAGCCCAAGCTCGTCACGCAAATCGACTTCGCCCGTGCCGGGCAGATCACGCCGCAGATGAAGGAAGTCGCCGAGCGCGAGCATCGCGACCCTGAGTACATCCGCGAGCGCGTGGCCGACGGCCGCATCGCCATTCCCGCCAACATCGTGCATATCAAAAAGGGCATGCGCGCCTTTGGCGTCGGTGAGGGCCTGTCCACCAAGGTCAACGTGAACTTGGGCATCTCGGGCGACAAGGCCGATGCCGCCGAGGAATGGAAGAAGGTCAAGATCGCCGAGGACTTTGGCGCCGACGCCATCATGGACCTCTCCAACTCGGGCAAGACGCGCCAGTTCCGCCAGCAGCTCATCGACGAGACGCCGCTCATGGTAGGCACCGTCCCCATGTATGACGCCATCGGCTACATGGAAAAGCCGCTGGTCAAGCTCACCAAGGACGATCTGCTCGAGGTCGTGCGCGCGCATGCCGAGGACGGCGTGGACTTTATGACCATCCACTGCGGCATCAACAAGTCGGTCATCAAGACCTTTAAGGAGACCGGCCGCCTCATGAACATCGTCAGTCGCGGCGGCTCGCTGCTGTTTGGCTGGATGGAAGTCACCGGTAACGAGAACCCCTTCTACGAGTTCTACGACGAGGTACTCGATATCTGTCATGAATACGACGTGACGATCTCGCTCGGCGACTCCTGCCGCCCGGGCTGCCTCTACGACTCCAACGACGCAACCGAGACCGCCGAGATGATCGAGCTGGGCAAGCTGTGCAAGAGCGCTTGGGCCGCCGGCGTCCAGGTTATGGTCGAGGGCCCGGGCCACATGGCGCTCGATGAGATCGCCGCCAACATGAAACTGCAGAAGCGCCTGTGCCACAACGCCCCGTTCTATGTGCTCGGGCCGCTGGTGACCGATATCGGCGTGGGCTACGACCACATCACCGCTGCCATCGGCGGCGCTATCTCCGCCAGCTCCGGCGCCGACTTCCTGTGCTACGTGACACCGGCCGAGCACCTGTGCCTGCCCAACGCCCAGGACGTGCTCGATGGCCTCATGGCCACCAAGATCGCCGCACACGCCGCCGATATCGCCAAGAAGGTGCCGCACGCCCGCGACATGGACGACAAGATGGGCCAGGCACGCCGCAAGCTCGACTGGGACGCCATGTGGAAGTGCGCGCTCGACCCGGTCACCGGCAAGAAGCGCTACGAGGAATCCCCCGCCGCCACCGAGGGCACCTGCACCATGTGTGGCAAGATGTGCGCCGTCCGCACCGTCAACAAGGTGTTCGAAGGCACGACAATCGACCTCGGCATGGAGGACTAGCCCTGTCGCCGCGGCCGCTTCTGGCGGCGAGCC
>CABPXT010000045.1:0-12909 GCA_902461405.1 uncultured Collinsella sp. | reverse complement strand
GCAGCTTGGTGTGGTGACCGTCCTTGGCCGAAAGGAACATGGGTAGGGCGACCGCACGGGGGACGGGGCCGCAGGCGTAGCAGACGTCGAGTATGCCGTCGCAGGGGTCGGCATCGGGGCAGATGCGATAGCCCGAGCCATACGTGGGGCCCAGCTGTATCGCCATGATGATCGCCCTCACGCGCTCTGTGGGCGCGCCGTCAAAGCTGACTGTCATAGGATAGTTGCGATAGCGTAGGCCAAACTGCTCAAGTCCCGAGAGGGTGTAGAGCGGCGCGCCCGTCAAGCCGGTCTTTTTGCGCAGCTCGGTGGTGCTAAGGCCGATGGCAGCATCAATACCGACGGAGAGCGTCTGGTCGTAGTACTCAACGGTAGCCTCGCCGCTGCCGCTCGAAGGGCTCCACGAGCGAATGCGCCCGATATCCTGACGCTGCAGCTCGCAGGTGAGCAGCGCGCCAAAATCCTTGCCGGAGAAATCGTCGATGCCGAGCGTCTGGGCAAAATCGTTGCCGGAGCCCACGGGCAGGACGGCAAGAGCGGGGCGGGCGTCCTCCTTTTGCGTCATAAGCCCGTTGACGACCTCGTGAATCACGCCATCGCCGCCGAGTGCGATAACGGTGCGATAGCCCTGAGCCTGTGCGGCCAGCTCCTTGGCGTGTCCCATACGCTCGGTCAACACCAGGTCAAACTGGGATGCGCGTGCAGTCATGTCCAAAAAGCGTTGTAGGCGCTCGGCAACTTCGCGTGCCGCACCCGACTGGGCGGCTGGGTTGGCGATGATGAGCGTGCGACCAAAATCAGTTGCGTGCATGGGGCGACTCCCGGCGTGTGACATGACGGTGCGGTCGCGCTCGGGTTACGTTGCCCCGATTGTGGCTGCACGGCGATTATTACATCTACTCTATCAGGTCGTTGTGGCGCTCGATAGCATCCGCTACCGTACCGCCCTCATCCACAATAAGCGAACGGCGCTTGGGTGAGATGATGCGCTGGGCGGGGTACACGCCGCGGTGTCCGCCGGTTAGGTAGCTGATAAAGGCCACGATGACAAAGAACCCGGCGGCCGTGCCGTGGAACAGGTCGATGGCCATCATGCAGGTGGTGATGGGCACGTTGAGGCCGGCGCAGAACACGCCGAGCATGCCGAGAGCCGCCAGAAAACTGGGGTCAAGCCCGGTAAGGCAACCGATCCAGCCACCGAGTGCCGCACCGATGCCAAACAGGGGTGTGACCTCGCCGCCTTGGAAGCCCGCGCCCAGGGTAAGCGCTGTGACGACCAACTTGATGGCTGCGTCCGCCAGGGGGGTGTTGCCTGCAAATCCGGCGCCGGAAAGCCACGTGGAAAGGCCGGCGTAGTTCCAGGCGTCGAGGAGGGCATAGGCGGCCAAAACCACGAGTGCGCCTATGAGTGCGCGGACGAGGTAATTGGTGATAAAGCGACTGTACAGGCTTTTGACGGTTCGAACCGACCAGGCAAAGAGGCGTGCCGTCAGGCCGAAGATAATGGCGCTGATAACAACGATGACAACCGTCCGTGGTGTCATGTTGGGAACGCTGGCGATGACATTCGCCTCGTACTCGGTTCCCAAGGCAAGCGACGTAAAGTAGCCGGTAAACGAGGCGACCAGGCAGTAGATGCCCGCGGTGTAGTCGATCTTGCCGATAAAGCACATCTCCATGCCAAAGAAAGCTCCAGCAAGGGGCGAACCGAATACGGCGCCAAAGGCCGACGAGATGCCGGCGAGCATGAGGTCGTGGTGGTCATGCTTTTTGAGGTGGGCGAGGTTCGAGATGTTGCTGGCGATGGTGCCGCCAATCTGCACCGCGGCTCCCTCGCGACCGGCCGATCCACCCGTTAGGTGCGTGAGCGTAGAGCAGACGAAGGTGAGGACGGCCATGCGCATATGGATGAGGCGTGTGCCCAGAGCGGAGTCGATGACCAGGTTGTTGCCTCGTTTGGCAGCAAGGCCGTGGTTTTTGTACACCCATGCGGTGGCAACGCCCACAACGGGAAGCAGCGCGTAGACCCACGCATGGTGCTCGCGATAGTCGGTCGCGATATTCAGCGAGGCCAAAAACGCCCAAGCGGCAACGCCCATGGCGAGCGAGACGATGACGACGAGCACGAGCAACTTGGCGCTCGCGAGTAGGTTGCGGGCGTTGCGGCGCGTGTCGGCAGCCAAGAGATGCTCGGAGCGGGTGAGCTGTTGCCTGCCTGCCATGATGACGTCATTAAGGGAGAAAAAGCCGCCGTCGTCGAGCGACTGGGAATGATCCTGCGCCTCGTTTGCGCTTTCGGGTTTGTCGGTAAAAGCCATACGTTCCTCTTTTAGGTTGCAACGCAAGCATTATAGAACGTGCCAAACGAGACAAACCGGCAGGTTGGTTTCGGTTCTGTTTCGCCGTCCGTTACCGACAGGTGTATTCGCGGCCGCGGGCCAGGTCTTGAGCAGGCGGCGGGGGATTATACTGAGATAAACATAAAGAATCGGCGCCCGTGATGTGCGTCGCAGCATGCTAGAGGTGTATATGGCTGAGAAACTCATTCCGTTGGAGGACGCACAGGCGATCGTCTTGTCGCACGTGAATCGCACCGAAGTTGTCGAGATTCCCGTGTGGCAGGCCGCCGGGCTTCCCTTGGCCGAGGACGCGGTGGCCGATATCGACATCTCGCCGTTTGCCAACAGCGCTATGGACGGATATGCCGTGCGGTCGGCGGACTTGGCGCAGGCGTCTGGCGAGGCGCCGGTGACGCTCGACGTTATCGGACACGAGGCCGCGGGCCATGTGTTTGAGGGCGCAATCGGCGCGGGCGAGACGGTCCGCATCATGACGGGCGCGCCGGTACCCGAAGGTGCCGATGCCGTGGTGAAATACGAGATCGTTGACGTGCTCGATGGCGACGGCAACGAGGGCTCGCGTGTGAGGTTCTCGGCGCCTGCCAAGGTAGGGGAGAACGTTCGCTCTGCCGCCGAGGAGGCCCATGCCGGCGATGTTGTGATGCACGCTGGCGAGGTCGTGGCTCCGGCGGGCGCGGGTCTGCTGGCAAGCGCCGGATACGCGAGCGTGAAGGTACACGCTGTCCCGCGTGTGGGCATCATCTCGCTGGGCACGGAACTGGTCGCGCCGAGTGACGTGCCGGCGCGCGGGCAGATTCGCGACTCCAACTCGTCGGCGTTGATGGCCGAGGCACTCGATGCCGGCGCCGAGCCCGTGTTCTACGGCATTGCGCCCGATGATGAGCAGGCGATTGCCGAGTTTGTGCATCGCGCGGTGCAAGAGTGCGATTTTGTCATTACGAGCGGTGGCGCCTCGGCAGGCGACTACGACTACGTGACGGCGCTCGTCCGGCGCGAGGGCGAGGTGCTGTTTGACCGTATCTCGATGCGTCCGGGCAAGGCCATCACGTTTGGCTTGCTCGGGGGTAAGCCCTACCTGGGGCTTTCAGGCAATCCGGCCGCGGCGTATGTGGGCTTTGAGATGCTCGCCCGTCCGGCGATCCGCAAGATGCGCGGCTTTGCCGAGGGTGCGCGTCCCGTACAGCAGGCGACGCTCACGCACGGCGTGAAAAAGCGACAGCATCGCCGCTTCTTCGATCGCGCCACGGTTTTGCGCGACCCCGAGACCGGTGAGCTGTTGGTGACCGAGGCTAAGACGCAGAATTCGGCGCTGCTTGGAACTATGCAGCGTGCGAACTGCCTGTTGCGTGTTGACGAAGGACCGTGCGACCTCAAGGTGGGCGATGTCGTGGACGTTGTTCGCGTCGACCTGCCCGAGGGCGCCGTGTTGTAGGAGGAATGCTATGGAGCTGAAGATATCGATCGTGACGTGCTCGGATACGCGCGATCTTGCCCAGGACGAGGCTGGAGCCGCGCTCGAGGAACTTATCGAGGCGCAGGGCTGGACGGTCGCCTCACATGTGGTCGTGCGCGACGACGCCAGCGAGATCGGTGATGCCATTGTGGAAGCCGCCGATGAGTGCCACGCCAATGTCGTGCTCACCTGCGGCGGCACGGGGCTTTCGATGCGCGATGTGACGCCCGAGGCGACGCGTGCCGTCTGCGAGCGCGATGTGCCGGGTATTGCAGAGGCAATCCGTGCGTACTCCATGACCAAGACGCGCCGCGCCATGCTCTCGCGCGCCGTGTGCATGCAGCGTGGGCATACGCTTGTCATCAACTTTCCGGGATCCACGAAAGCGGCCCGCGAAAGCTGGGAGGCCGTGAGCGATCAGCTGGAGCATGCGGCCCAAATGACGGCGGGCGGCGGGCACGCCAAATAAGCGCACTACCTGCGGCGGAGTAACCTTACGGGCTGCTCCGCCTTTTTTATGCAGCGACAGTGCGGGCCGTCTCGTGGTTATTGGTAAAAGATAATTATCAGGCGAGAGATATTTATCATAAACATTATTCGCGCGAAAGTATAATCTAGTAACAGAATAAAGCCCGCGGCGGGGTGCCCGGGTGTAGTCTTCGAAAGGGTTGAACATGTTCGATATGGTTTCTCGCCGCGGATTCGTCTCGCTCTCTGCTGTCGCCGCTGCCGGCCTTGGCCTTGCCGGTTGCTCGGGCAGCAAGGCGTCTGAGTCGACTGGCTCCGATGCCGGTTCTGCTAAGGCCTCGTCCAAGAAAGCTGTCGAGCTGCAGGTCTTTGCCGCCAACTCGCTCGAGAAGGCTCTGCCCGAGGTTCAGGAGCTTTACACCGACCAGACCGGCACCGCCTTTGCCGACACGCAGTTTAAGGCCTCCGGCGACCTCGTCGAGCAGATGCGCGCCGGTGCCGCCGTCGACGTGCTCATCACAGCCTCCAAGGGCACCATGGACGACGCCGAAGCCGCCGAGCTCGTCGACGCCGACACCCGTGAGGATATGTTCGTCAACGACCTCGTGATCATTCGCGCCGAGGGCTCCGACACCAAGGTCGAGGCAATTGCTGACGTCGCGAACCTGGACGGCAAGATCGCCATCGGCGACGCCAAGACCGTTCCCGCCGGCAAGTACGCCAACCAAGCGCTGGCTTCCGTGGGCCTCTATACCGGCACTGAGGGCGACGACGGCGAGTATGCTCCCGAGATCGCCGACAAGGTGGCCCTGGCCGATAAGGTCGGCACTGCTGCGTCTTACGTCTCTACGGGCGACTGCGTGGCCGGTTTTGTTTACAGCTCCGACATCTTCCGCTACGACGGCATCGAGGAGGCCTTTGTGTGCCCCGAGGACTCGCATAAGCCCATCGTGTATCCGGGCGCTGTCGCCGATGGCTCCGAACATGCCGACGAGGCCAAGGCGTTTATCGACTTTTGCCTGTCCAACAAGAAGGCCCAGAAGATTTGGGCCAAATACGGCTTTGAGCTTTCCGCGTAGTGCGGCTTGGCGCGATAATTCCATCGTTTTGTGTTTAACTCCGTCCTTGTATTCGCTTGGAGCTTTTCGTGCTTAATAGATTCCGCATGCTTGTCGCCTGTGCTTTGACCTTCGCGCTTTGCTGGGTGCCGGGATTTGCGTTTGCTGGGGACGCTGAGGACGGGGCCCAGGTTGCTGCGACCGCTCATGGGCTTTCCTATGGGATTGAGGGTTTTGAGCGGTTGGCCAAGGGGACCGCTCGTGCCATGGAGGGCCAGCCTGAGGGCTACCGGTTTCCCGTTGACGAGGACGTGGACCTTGTAGTGGCGCCTGCTGCCGATCGCGTTGTGGTATGGATATCGCCCAAAGCGGTCGAGAAGTATGGATTGGATCCGCAGGACAACGAGTGCGTATCGGGTCTCAAGGCCCTCGTCTGTGAGCTCGACAGCGTAAACTGCATGGGAGGTGCGCAGCTGGGGGACGTGGACCTTCCTTGGTATGTCACGGAGGAAACAACGTTTGATGCCGGCGGGTATACCTATGGCTTTGATGTGCGTGGTGCGGATGGGGACCGCTATGTGGTGATTGCATCGGCCTCGGGTGATGCCAAGGGCGGCGCGCGTTGGCTTGATAGCGCTCAAATGGTAGAGGCATCGTCTGTCGTGTTGCGGGATGAGCAGGGGCCCTTGACCTCTCTGGCCTCCTTTTTGGGCGACATTGACTATCGCCCGTTTTGGGTGTCCATAAAAACGAGCGGCCTTGCCCTGCTGATCTCCTTTGCGCTGGGCCTGTTCGCCGCGTGGAAGACTATGGGTACCTCGAGTCGCATCAAGGGCCTGCTCGATTCGGTCTTTACGATTCCCATGGTGCTGCCGCCCACGGTCTGCGGCTTTCTGCTCCTCATGCTGTTTGGCCGCTCGACCGGGGTGGGCCAGTGGCTCATCGCGCACGGCATCTCGATCGTCTTTACCTGGCCCGCGGCGGTCATTTCGGCCATCGTTGTGTCGTTTCCGCTGGTCTACCGCACGGCGCTCGGAGCCTTCGAGAGCCTCGACACGCAGATGCTCGATGCCGCGCGAACCCTGGGATGGTCCGAGCGTCGCATTTTTGCCAGGCTCATGATGCCGCTTGGCTGGCCCTCGATTGCCGCCGGCACGGTGCTCGCCTTCGCGCGTGCCATGGGTGAGTTTGGCTGCACCCTGTTTTTTGCGGGCAACTACGCCGGCATTACCCAGACCATCGCCATCGCCATCTACTTTGAGTGGATGGGCGGCAACACGTCGGTGGCCCTCTTTTGGGTCGTGGTCGTAATTGCGTTCAGCTTCCTGGTCATTCTGTTCATCAACATGTATACGGCGCATTCGCAAAAGTATCGCGAGCGTGGTCTCTCCCGTGCAGAGCGCAAACAGGCCAAAGATCTCGCCGGACAGGGCGATTCGCTCGACCCGGCGGGCGGCGATGCCTTGCGTATCGATCGCGAGGCGCTGGCCGAGCTTATGCGCGATGACGCCGTCTCGAAGGGAGGTCGATAGACCATGTCGCTTGTCCTGGATATCAAAAAGCGCTATCCCGGCTTTACCCTCGACATTCAGCTCGATGCCGGCGAGGAGCGTGTGGCGCTCCTGGGCGCCTCGGGTTGCGGCAAGAGCTGCACGCTGCGCTGCATTGCCGGTGTGGAGACGCCCGACGAGGGCAAGATCGTCGTCAACGGCGTGACCTTTTTTGACTCGGCCGCGGGCATCGACCTTTCGCCCCAGGAGCGAAAATGCGCCCTGATGTTTCAAAACTATCAGCTGTTCCCTAATATGACGGTGGCCGATAACGTGTGCGCCGGCGTTGAGGGTGCAGGCGACGCCGCAGCGCGCAGACAACTTGCCGAGCGCTACCTGGGTATCTTTGGACTGGTCGACTTTTCCGACCGTTATCCCGCGCGCCTCTCGGGCGGCCAGCAGCAGCGTGTGGCGCTTGCTCGCATGGTGGCGGCACACCCGGGCATTTTTATGTTCGACGAGCCCATGAGCGCGCTCGACGCGTATCTCAAGAGCGCGCTTGAGCAGAACATGCTCGACCTGTTCGATGTGTGCAACCGTACCGTGCTCTACGTGAGCCACGACATCGACGAAGCATGCCGTCTGTGCGAGCGCATCTGCGTGATGCACAACGGGCATGTTGAGGAGGTCGGCTCCGTCGAGGACGTGGTTCGACGCCCGCAAACGTTGGCCGCGCTGCGCTTGACGGGCTGCAAGAACACAAGCCGTGCGCGCAAGATCGGCGACGAAGAAGTTGAGGCCCTTGACTGGGGCATGACCTTTAACGTGGGTCGCGAGGTTCCCGATAATGTGGCGTATCTGGGCATTCGCGCAAGCTACTTCCATGTTGACAATCGCGCGGAGCGGGGTCGCAACAGCTATGACCTGCATGTGGCCCGCGTGAGCGATTCACGTTTTGAACGCCTGGTGCTGCTGGACGTGCCGCGCGCCGACGCGCCGACGCGCCTGCAGTGGAAGGTCAACAAAGTGGGCATGCCTGTCGACGAGCTGCCGCAAGCAGGCGAGACGCTGCGCATACATTTTGATGCCAGCAGGATCCATTTGGTTTGTCGATAGCGCCAGATAATGCCGTCGGGGATATATGCCTCGGCGGCGTTATCTGTTTGCCGTTCGCCGAATGAGGAATGACAAACTCTTATCAATCAAGATAATTATTTATTAGACAACGGCACACGACGCTGTCGTACGAATGTCAACGGTGTTCGCAGGGGCGATGACCGTTGATATAGTTGACCTCGACTGGTTAAGGAGGGTGCGCACATGCCGCAGACGACATACATTCGCCGCGTTGCCGCGCGTGCCCTATACATGGCTCGGAGTCGCATATGAGCAGGTATGTTCACGGCTCCGGGAGAGACGACGCACAACTAAATCATCGACCGCAAAGCAGGTTCCCTAAAATTCCGGGTTTGAGCACGGCCGGGCAATCGCCGTCCGTCGTGCATCGATACCGCTGTTATCCGTTTTTGGTTCGAGAGGGGAACCGTTATGGCTGAAGAATTCGATTTTCATCCGATGTGGGAGAGCCTCGGCATGAATCTTGCCGACCACGATATGCTGCTGGGCGCCGTGGGCCAGATGTACGGGGACATGTTCCTGTCGCAGAACAACCGCCCCAAGTCAACGTCCTACTTGGACTTTGTGGCCACCAACATCCACAGCGGCCGTATTAAGGAGATGCTCGACAAGAAGGAGACTGGCGAGGCCACCAAAATCGTGGGCTCGTTCTGCGTGTACGTGCCCGAGGAGATCGTGCTTGCCTGTGACGGCATTCCCGTTGGTCTGTGCTCGGGTGCCGATTGGGCAACGGACAAGGTCGAGGAGCACTTGCCGCGCAACACTTGTCCGCTTATCAAGAGCTTTGCCGGCTTTAAGCTGGGTGAGGTCTGCCCCTACATCGAGTCGAGTGACTTGGTGGTAGGCGAGAACACCTGCGATGGCAAGAAGAAGGCCTACGAGTTTTTTGCCACGCAAAAGAACATGTACGTCATGGATATTCCCAACGTGCACGACGAGTCGACGCTCGTGACCTGGAAGGCCGAGGTTAAAAAGCTCGCCGCCAAGATTGAGGAAGAGTGCGGCGTCACGATTACGCCTGAGCGTCTGAAGGCCGCCATCCGCGCCGTCAATGAGAAGCGCCGCGCCCTGCAGCGCCTCGCTGCCACGCGCGCTGCCGACCCAGCGCCCATTAGCGGTCTCGACAGCCTGCTGACCGTTCAGGCCGCCTTTATGGACGACACGCCGCGTCTGACCGGAGCCATCAACGATATGGCGGCCGAGTGTGAGCAGCGTGTCGAGGCCGGCGAGGGCGTAGCACCCAAGGGGACCAAGCGCATCCTGTACACCGGTACGCCCATGGCCGTGCCCAACTGGAAGCTGTTCAACCTCATCGAGAAAGCCGGCGGCATTGTGGTAGGCGAGGAGTCCTGCACGGGCTCGCGCTACTACAAGGATCTGGTCGACGAGTCCGGCGAGACGGTCGACGAGATGCTCGACGCCATCGCCGAGCGCTACTTTAAGATCAACTGTGCCGTCTTTACGCCCAACGACCAGCGAATGAAGGACATTGTCCAGATGGCCAAGGACCTGCATGCCGACGGCATTGTCGACGTGGCCCTGCAGTTCTGCACGCTCTACGAGATGGAGTCGTTTGCCGTGGAGAAGGCCGCCGAGGAGGCCGGCATTCCGTTTATGCACATCACGACCGACTATGCCGGCGAGGACGCCGGCCAACTGCAAACCAGGATCGAGGCTTTCTTGGAAACCATTTAGGGCTATCCGTCTCGGCGGCTTCCCCAAGCACCCGACCTTGCCGTTCAAACCGTCGCTTGCGTACCAGAAGTACGCGGCGCTCCTCTTTCACGGCAACCTCGGGCACCTGGGAAAGCCGTTTCCTTGGTTGGTTAAAAGGTCTGTTAAGGAGTTATATGTCGGAAAATACTGAGCAGCCGTTGCCGCGCACGTTTGAGGAGTTCAACGAGCAACGCAAGGCGGCGTTTATTCGCGTCAAGGATTATAAGCAGGCGGGTAATCGCCTGGTCGGCTTTTTGTGCAGCTATACGCCGCTCGAGATTATCGATGCCGCGGGCGCTGCAAGTGTGGCCTTGTGCGGCACATCCGACGAGGTGATTCCCGAGGCCGAGAAGGTGCTGCCGGCAAATCTGTGTCCGCTCATCAAGTCGACGTACGGCTTTGCCTACTCGCAAAAGTGCCCGTTTACGTACTTTAGCGACATGATCATCGGCGAGACCACCTGCGACGGCAAGAAGAAGATGTACGAACTGCTCAACGAGCTCAAGCGCACGCACATTCTGCATCTTCCGCAGGGTCGCGATCGCGCCTACGAGCGTGAAGGCTGGTACGAGGAGTGCCGCCTGCTCAAGGAGGAGCTCGAGGGCTTCTACGGCATCACGATTACCGACGATGACCTGCGCGCTGCCGTCCGTCGTCGCAACCGCTTGCGTGCGGCCCAGCTCGAGATGTTTGCACTGCAGGCCAACCAGCCGGCGGCCATGAGCGGCGTCGACCTGATGAGCACCATGTTTGCCGGTACGTTCAGCTTTGATATCGAGGCCTATACGCAGCAGCTGGAGCAAAAGGTCGCCAAGCTGCGCGAGGCCTACGACGCGGGCGAGCGCCCGGTCGCGGCGGATGCCAAGCGCATTCTGATCACCGGCTGCCCGGTGGGCGGCGTGATCAACAAGATCGGTCGCACCATCGAGTCCAACGGCGGTGTGGTCGTGTGCATGGACGACTGCTCGGGCGAGCGCACGGCGGCCATGATGATCGACCCGGAGGCTCCCGACATCCTGCGCGTCATCGCCGACCGCTACTTGGATATCAACTGCTCGGTCATGACGCCCAACGACGGTCGTATGGAGAACACGCTGACTATGTGCGAGAAGTATCACGTCGATGGCGTAGTGGAGAGCGTGCTACAGGCCTGCCACACCTTTAACGTGGAGAGTGCGCGCATGCAGGAGGCTGTCGAGGGTGCGGGTATTCCGTATATGAAGATCGAGACCGACTACAGCAACGGTGACATGGGCCAGATCGAGACCCGCATCGCTGCCTTTATCGAGACCCTGTAGGACAAATGCGGCAAAGGGATAGCTGCTTTGCCGCATAGAAGGAGGATGCTGTGGTTGGCATTGGTATCGACATAGGCTCGACGGCCGCGAAGGCTGCGGTGGTGGAGACGGACAACGCCGTTGCGTGGACCTGCGTCATGCCGACGGGGTATTCGTCGGTCGATGCGGCCGAGCGCCTACGCGGTGAACTCGCCGCGGCCGGCTATGACGTGACGGGCGACGATGTTCGCGTGGTCGCGACTGGCTACGGCCGTGTCGCCGTGCCCTATGCGCACAAGGTCGTGACCGAGATCACCTGCCACGGCACCGGTGCCGTGCGCCTGTTCGGCGACCATGGCACGGTGATTGACGTGGGCGGCCAGGACACCAAAGTCATTCAGCTTAAGGGCGGCCGCGTGGCCAAGTTCGCCATGAACGACAAGTGCGCCGCCGGCACGGGGCGCTTTCTGGAGATCATGGCCGACCGCCTGGGCATTACCCAGCAGCAGATGGCAGACCTCGCCCGCACCGGCGAGCCTACCAAGATTTCCAGCATGTGCACCGTGTTTGCCGAAAGCGAGGTTATCAGCCTAATCGGTCGCGGTGAGCCGCGCGAGAACATTGCACGTGGCGTGATCGACAGCGTGGTCTCGCGCGTGGCGACCATGGCCGGGCAGGCCGCGGGCGCACCGTACTACCTGACCGGTGGCCTGTGCGAGAACGCCTTCGTGGTGGAGCGGTTGGGCGAGCTGCTGGGGTCGCCGGTGACTACCTCGCCCCAGGCTCGCTTTGCCGGTGCCATCGGCGCGGCGATTCGCGCCGCCGCCTTGGCCTAGGGGTGTACCGCAACATGCGCATCCTCAATATCTCGGCACAAAAACCAGATAGCACCGGCAGCGGCACCTACCTTGCCGCGCTCGTGCGCGAACAGATCGAGACGGGGCATCGCGCCGCCGTGCTTTGCGGCGCGGCACCGGGTGATACCCAAGGCGAGCTGGACCGGCGTGCTGCCGTGTTTGCCGTACCGTTCGAATCGCCCGAGTTGCCGTTTCCCATCTGCGGTATGTCCGATGTCATGCCCTATCCCTCCACGCGCTATCGTGACCTGACGCCTTCGATGCTCAAGGCATTTGAGCGGGCATTTGCCGCTGCAATCGATCGGGCGGTGGCTGAGTTTCGGCCCGATCTGGTGCTCTGCCATCACCTGTATCTGGTGACCGCATTGGCGCGCGAGTGCGTCCGGGGCGTGCCGGTTGTTGCCGTGTGCCATTCGACCGACCTGCGCCAGCTGCGTTCGCATGCGCTCGAGCGCGATCGCATCGTAAGTGCGGTTCGTCGGCTCGATGCCGTCTTTGCGCTCCATGCTGAGCAGGCTGAGCAGATTGGCCTGGTGTGCGGCGTCGATGCCGATCGCATCCACGTGATTGGGACGGGCTACGACCATCGCATCTTCTGCCGCGACGCAAGCGTGGCGAGGCAGCCGGGATCGCTTGTGTACGTGGGCAAGATTTGCTTTAAAAAGGGCGTCGAGTCGCTGGTTCGAGCCGTGTCATTGCCGATTGACGATGGCGTCCGCCCATCTGGCTTGGTACTTGTGGGCGGCCGCGGGGACGATGCCGAGTACGCACGTATCGAGCGCTTGGCCGCGGCCTCGGATGTGCCGGTGACGCTGGCGGGGCGCCTGGATAGCGATGATCTCGTGCGTGCCTACCGCAGTTCCGACGTCTTTGTGCTGCCTTCGTTTTACGAGGGCCTGCCGCTCGTGACGATCGAGGCCCTCGCGTGCGGCTGCAAAGTTGTGGCGACCGATTTGCCCGGCGTTCGTCCCTGGATGGAGGCGATGCTTCCCGATGCTCCCGTGACGTGGGTGGCGTCGCCGCGTATGACGGATGTCGACACGCCCGTGGCGGGCGGCCCTCCGTTGTTTTCGCGCCCGGCGGGAACCCCACG